>CANIKY010000137.1 GCA_947468085.1 Paracoccaceae bacterium
AGTGGCGCTATTGCGGGCGGTGAGATTGGCGGTCGTTTTGATCTGGTCGACACCACAGGCGCGCCCGTGACAGATGCCAGCCTGCTGGCCAAACCAGCGCTGATCTATTTCGGCTATGCTTCCTGCCCCGATGTCTGCCCACTTGATAACGCCCGCAACACCGAAGCTGCGGCGCTGTTGGCCAAGATGGGCCTAGATGTGACGCCCGTGTTTATCACAGTCGATCCAGCGCGCGATACGGCGGCGGTTTTGGCAGATTACGCCAGCAACTTTGACGGCCTTGTCGCCCTTACAGGAACCGCGGCGCAAACCGCGGCGGCGGCCAAAGCCTATAAGGTCTATTATCAAATCCCCCAGAAACGCGATCCAGGCTATATGGTTGACCACACAACCATGACCTATCTTATGGTGCCAAAACTTGGATTTTCTGATATATTTCAAAGAGATGCGACATCGCAAGATTTGGCGGACAAGACTGCGTGTTTCTTGACTGTGCAATAAGAAGCCCAACCTCTTCCGTGAAGAGAAGGTTCTGAAAAGGCCTGATCACACGTTTCATCCGTCGTAAGCGTCATACATGTATTGCGTTCAATTCTGATATTTGATCCGGCCAGATCAGAAACAAAAGAAAATCGGTCTGGCGCCACTTTGCGCGAATTGGTGCAATTTTAGAAACAATGCGTGGTTTTTCGTGCGACGAAAACAACCTAGGGCTGATGTGGCATAAGTTTTTGGATGTTCATATAAAACCCCTTGCGTGACTGTTTAGAAAATACTAGCTAATTGTCGTGGTCATATGAGGATCCATGCAATGGACAATATCAACAACCTTTCTCTTAAAGAACTTAAAGAACTCCAGTCGCAAGTGGTAAAGGCTATTGCCACTTTCGAAGATCGTAAGAAAAAAATCGCATTGGTAGAACTGCAGGAAATGGCACGTTCAAAGGGATTTACCCTTGAAGAGCTGACGGGAATTTCTGTGGTGCGTCGTCGTTCGCCTGCGGTGGCAAAATATGCTAACCCCGCAGATGCAAATGATACTTGGTCGGGACGTGGGCGTAAGCCGCGCTGGTTTGTTAAGGCGCTGGCATCGGGCCTGACACGGGAAGACCTGTCCATTTAAGGTGGCAGGTTTGTGAAATCTTGAAGGCCGTCCTGCGGGGGCGGCCTTTTTTCCATATGCTTAACCGATTAACCCCAACAGAACCTTGTGGCGTGCGATAAACGCGGCCCGCACCACGGTGGGTGGGCGCAGCTTAATGTCCAAGCCCTGCAGCAAGGCGGCATCGGGGTGGCCGAAAAGCTTGTCAGCTTCGGCGTTGGAAAACCCAGCGATCTGCACCGCCTCTAGCCATGCCGACAGTTTGTCAGCTTGTTTGATCGCCTTCTTGATGCCGGCAGGCAACGTCGCGGGCAGGCCAAAGCGCAGGTGGATGGCTGCGGTTAACCGCGCGTCCATATCGGCATAGCCTGGCCCAACAGCGGCTTTGACCGGGCTGATCATGTCACCAATGACATATTCCGGGGCATCGTGCAGCAGCGCTGCCAGCTGCCATCGTGGATCCGTGCCGCCTTGGCGGCGATAGGCATCTTCGACCAGCAAGGAATGTTCGGCCACCGAATAGGGCCAATCCCCACGCGTCTGCCCGTTCCATCGGGCGACAAAAGCCAATCCATGGGCGATATCCTCGATCTCGACATCCACCGGTGTCGGGTCCAGCAGGTCTAGCCTACGCCCCGACAACATTCTTTGCCACGCCCGTGCCTGCTTCATCTTTACACCAAAGGTTGTCGAGTTGCTGATCTGATGCTATCTGCCCCGCAACATCAGGTTCAAGGAGTTTGCCGCATGGCCGCCGATTACATTGTGAAAGACATTGCCCTTGCAGACTTTGGTCGCAAGGAATTGATCATTGCAGAAACCGAAATGCCAGGCTTGATGGCGTGCCGCGAAGAATTCGGCGCCAGCCAGCCGCTGAAAGGCGCGCGGATTGCCGGATCGCTGCACATGACGATCCAGACGGGCGTGCTGATCGAAACGCTCAAGGCGCTGGGCGCGGATGTGCGCTGGGCCTCGTGCAACATCTTCTCGACGCAAGATCACGCCGCTGCCGCCATTGCCGCCTCTGGCACGCCTGTCTTCGCCATCAAGGGCGAGACGCTGGAAGATTATTGGGATTACACGGACCGCATTTTCCAATTCGGCGGCCTGGGCGGCACCTGCAACATGATCCTTGACGATGGCGGCGATGCCACGCTCTACATCCTGATGGGCGCGCGGGTTGAAGCGGGCGAAACCGATCTGATCGCCGTTCCGACATCGGACGAAGAAGTCTGCCTGTTCAACCAGATCAAAAAGCGCCTTGCCGCTTCGCCCGGCTGGTTCACAAAGCAGCGTGCCGACATTCAGGGCGTGTCGGAGGAAACCACAACCGGCGTGCATCGTCTTTATGAACTGCACAAGGCAGGTCAGTTGCCCTTCCCCGCGATCAACGTGAACGATTCTGTCACCAAGTCGAAGTTCGACAATAAATATGGCTGCAAGGAATCGCTGGTCGATGGCATCCGCCGCGCCACGGATACCATGATGGCTGGCAAGGTGGCTGTTGTGTGCGGCTACGGCGATGTGGGCAAAGGCTCTGCCGCGTCGCTGCGCGGGGCTGGTGCGCGGGTGAAGGTGACGGAAGTTGACCCAATCTGCGCCCTGCAAGCCGCGATGGACGGGTTCGAAGTCACCCTGCTTGAGGACGAGGTTGGATCAGCCGATATCTTCATCACCACCACCGGCAACAAAGACGTCATCCGCATCGAACACATCCGCGCGATGAAAGACATGGCCATCGTCGGCAACATCGGCCACTTTGACAACGAAATCCAAGTGGCTGCCCTGCGCAACCACAAATGGACCAATATCAAAGAACAAGTAGACATGATCGAAATGCCCAACGGGCACCGCATCATCCTGCTGTCCGAAGGCCGCCTGCTGAACCTTGGCAATGCCACCGGCCACCCATCTTTTGTGATGAGCGCGTCTTTCACCAACCAAGTGCTGGCCCAGCTGGAACTGTGGACCAAGGGCAAATCCTATGCCCCCGGCGTCTATATTCTGCCCAAAGAGCTGGACGAAAAGGTCGCCCGCCTGCACCTGAAGAAAATCGGCGTGAAGCTGACCCAACTGCGCCCCGAACAGGCCAGCTACATCGGCGTCAAGGTCGATGGCCCGTTCAAAAGCGAACATTACCGTTATTGATCAGCAAAGCAGATCATGCAGGCTCAAAAGCCCGCCGTTTGGCGGGCTTTTTCTTTTGGTTTGCCTAAAGGTTTACGGGCTTTGCTTTTGCCTTAGTGGCGCTTTTCGCCTATGGTCAGTCCAAGGGCATCATGTCCTGAACCTTTCATAGAACACGTGCGGTGCTGGGTGCGCGTGGGGTGGTGAGGGGTTCCTAGGGGTAGGGGCCCCTCATTTTTATCAAATCCCGAAAGACCCGAAAACGATGCCCATCAACGTACAGGCTACCACGGAATTCACCCCGTCAATCAGCGTCAGCTTAAACGGACGTCCTGAATAGCTGTAATTCATCGCCACCCAAGGCGTGATCAAGAACGCCCCGATCCCAAAGCCGCCCATAGCGCCAAGCCCAATGGTTCCCAGATGGCTCTGTACGAAGATGTGGCGCATCATGCCTGCCACCAGCAGCGTGGCTAAGAAGCCGATCACAAAGGGCATCGCCCCGCCGTTTCCTTTCGGCTTGCCGCTGGCATCCATCGGAATACCAGCCGGGGCCATCCAGGGCTTTGACATAAAGATGTACCAAAAGGCACCAAAGGCATAGGCCACCACGGTTGCCAAAATCACGACCAGAACCTGCATCCCATTTCTCCTGTCAAGTGAATGGGAAGGCTAACGGCACTTGCCAAGCAAGGAAACGGAAATTACGCAGCCACCCCGCCCAGATCGCAAATGATCCGCCATTCCTCAGGCGACACCGGCTGAACCGACAGGCGCGAGTTGTTGATCAGCACCATCTTTTCCAAACCGGGCTGCACTTTGCATATTTCCAGCGTCACGGGCCGTTGCAGCTTGGCCACGGGGCGAAAGCACACGCAATCCCAGCGCGGATCATCGGTCTTGCTGTCTGGCTGCGACAGGCGGGTCACCTCGACAATCCCCACCACCTCTTTGCCGACGTTGGAATGGTAGAAAAACCCCCGCTCGCCCAGTTGCATCAGCCGCATATTGTTGCGCGCCCCGTAGTTGCGGATGCCGTGCCATTCCTCATCCGCGGGCAGCTTGTCCCACAGGCTTTGAAAGCTGATCACATTGGGTTCGGATTTGAACAGCCAAAAGCTCATCCTATCACCTTTTTCCATTCACGAATATCGACCGAGGCGAAAAGCCCGGCCTGCGTATAGGCATCTTGTGCCACCCACGCCTGCGCTTGTTCGATACTGTCGACCGACAGCACAATCATCGACCCGCACATTTGCCCTTGGGCATCCAAGAACGGCCCCGCCAGTTCCACCACGCCCGAGGCGTTCAGGTGGTCTACATGGGCAGGCCGGTTGGCCATCCGCACCTCTAACGAGTTCGGCTTGTCGATACAGATCAAAGCAACGCGCATGTCATTCCTTTCGCAGCGGGCGGGACATCAGGCTGTGAATGGCCTGATCCAGCGAGATTTCTTGCCCAATCAGTCGGGCGACCATAGTCGACACTGGCATATCCAGCGATAGGGTGCGGGCAATCTGGCCGATTGCTTGCGCCGTGGCCACCCCCTCTACGGTCGTCTTGGCGTCAAACGCCGCACCTGACCCCAGCGCCATCCCGTAGCGTAAGTTGCGTGATTGGGTCGATGTGCAGGTCAAAATCAAATCACCCAAGCCCGACAGCCCCAGCAGCGTATCCCCCGCCGCCCCCTGCGCCAAAGCAAAGCGCTGCATTTCGGCAAAGCCGCGCGTGACCAGCGCCGCACGGGCTGAGTCGCCCAAGCCTGCCCCCATCACCACACCTGCGGCGATGGCGATGACATTTTTCAAGGCTCCGCCCAGTTCGGCCCCCACCACATCGGCGCTGCGGTACAGCCGAAGGGTGGCGGTAGAAAGCAGGGATTGCAGATCTTCGGCACCTTCGCCGGCCAGCGTCAGGGCGGTTGGCAAACCCTGCGCAATATCTGCCGCAAAGCTTGGCCCCGTCAGGATCGACACAGCACTTTGCGGGCAAAAGTCGCGCACAATGGCCGTTGGCCCGCGCAGGCTGGCAAGGTCGATGCCTTTGCACGCAGCCACCAGCGGCAACCCGTTCAAACCCTCACCATGTGCCGCCAAAAACCCCGCCAAAGCCTGCATCGGTAGGGCCAACAAGACAGCCTGAGCCCCGCTCAGATCCCGCAGGTCGCTCGTGAGTGTCAGGCTGGGCGGAAAGTTTACCCCTTCCAACCGCGCCGCGTTGGTGCGGCCTTGCGCCATCGCCGCCACATGATCTGCATCCCGCGCCCACAGTGTCACCAAGCGGCCTGCGGTCGCCAAAGCCACGGATAGTGCCGTGCCAAAAGCCCCTGCGCCCGCAACGCCAATCACCCCTTAGCCCCCTTTTTGCCCGACCCGATAAGTGGCGCGGCTAAACTGTCCAGCGGCCAGCGCGGGCGGGCGGTCAGGTCGGCCGCAGAAGTGCCCCCCGTCAAATGCCGTTCAATCCCCGCCCAAGCGATCATCGCGGCATTGTCGGTGCAAAGCCGCAAGGGCGGCGCGCTAAAGGCCACGCCCAAGCCATCACAAACGCCCTGCAGCGCGGTGCGGATGGCCGCATTGGCCGCAACACCGCCCGCCACCGCCAAGATGGGGGTATCGGGCGACAACGACAGGTAAATCTCTAACGCGCGGCGGGTCTTTTCGGCCAGCACCGCCGCCACCGCCGCCTGAAACCCAGCGCACAAATCGGCGCGGTCTTGCACCGTGATGCCACCCTTGATCGCAATGACCCCATCGCGCGCGCGCAGCACAGCGGTTTTCAGGCCGGAAAATGACATATCGCAGCCCGCACGGTCCAGCAAAGGCCGTGGCAGCGCAAAGCGTTTGGCATCACCCTTCGCCGCTTCGACTTCTACCCACGGGCCACCGGGTTGAGGCAGGGCCAACAGCTTGGCCACCTTGTCAAACGCCTCACCTGGCGCATCGTCGATCGTACCACCAAGGCGTTCGAATTGGTCTGCCGCGCGCACGATCAAGAACTGGCAATGCCCGCCCGACACCAACAGCATCAGATAGGGAAAGCCCACACCATCGGTCAAGCGCGGCGTCAAAGCATGGCCCGCCAAATGGTTCACCCCCAACAACGGCAACCCCGTGGCCGCCGCAATTCCCTTGGCCAGCATCACGCCCGACAAAACCCCGCCGATCAACCCCGGCCCCGCCGTCACAGCCACGGCGTCCAGATCACCCAAGCCCAGCCCCGCCTCGGCCAAGGCACGCTCCACACAATGATCCAGCCGCTCAGCATGCGCGCGCGCTGCAATTTCCGGCACCACGCCGCCGAAATCAGCATGCAGGGCTGCTTGCCCTTCGACCTGCGAGCTTAACACCTCACCGCGCCCGTCGGCATGGCGGCGCACCACGGCGGCGGCTGTATCATCGCAGCTGCTTTCGATGCCCAGAAAGGTTAAGGTCCCGCCCATTGCGCCCCTGATGAAGTTCAGGCCAGATGAACCCCGACCCCTGCCCGAGGTAGCACCTTGCCCATGCCCGCACAATCCACGCCCCCGACCGTCCTGCTTACCCGCCCAAAGGCGCAGTCTGACAGCTTTGCGCAAAGCCTGCGGGCACAGGTGCCGGGGCTGCGGGTGGTCATCTCACCCCTGATGGTGCCGGTGTTTGTGGCCCTGACCCTGCCCCAAGGCCCCCTGCAAGGCGTTATCCTCACCTCGCAAACCGGCGCGGAAGCGGCACGCCATCTGCGCGCCCATCTGCCCGATCTGGCCTATTGTGTGGGCGACCGTACCGCGCAGGTGGCGCGGGATGCGGGGTTTCGCGTTCTGTCTGCCCAAGGCGATGCCGAGGCGCTTTTAGCGCTGATTCTGCGTGAAAACGCCCAAGACCTGATCCATCTGCGCGGGCGCGAGGCGCGGGGTGATCTGGCTCAGCGGCTTTCAGCCGCTGGTGTTGTCACCC
>CANIKY010000138.1 GCA_947468085.1 Paracoccaceae bacterium
ATCAGCAAAGGATCACTGGCCCGCGCTGCGCTTTTTGGGTTCAGCACCGGTCCAGCAAAGGCTACAATCACCCCTGCCAGCGCCGTCATGCGCAGCACCAGTAACCACCACGGCGTCTTATCTGCTTGTTGTGTCTTGTCAGCCAAGCCCAGCAGCAAGGCGACCCCTGCAAACCTGCGGCGCAGGGCGGCGGGCGGCACAGCCCGCAGCAAAATCCACAAGAAGGGCAAGGCTAAAAGCCCGATCAGCAGAAGCGGCGCGCTAAACCCCAGCATCACCACCCCCCCTGCAAGGCGCGGTAGGTCCAAAGCAGGGCCGTTGTCGCAGGCTGGCCTGTGTGATGCGATGCGTAAGCCCAGCCTGCGGCTTGGGCCAGTTCGGCCAACCGCGCTTTACGTTCCACCAACCGCGCCAGATACCGACCGCGCAGATCGCCCGCATTTTGGGTTTCATGCGCAAGGCTGCCCCCCATCGAGACAAAGACCGTTCGGCCATCAAAGGGAAACTCCTCCTCCTCAGGGTCCAGCACTTGAAGCAATACCCCCTTCACGCCGCTTGCGGAGGCTTGGGCCAAAGAGTGCTCTAGCCCCACCAGATCGCCCAAGAAGTCAGATATAAAAATGGCACGGCCCTGTCTGACAAAATCATCTGGCAGGGCGGCCGCATAGTCTTGCGCAGGCGCAGCTAAATCAGCTGCCAAAACCTCGAGCAAGCGCAGCATCTGGCCTTTTCCGGCGCGGGCGCGAAGCGGGTGGCCTGCAAGGCCCACCTGTTCGCCCGCCCGCAAAAGCAAGACCGCCAAGGCCAAGGCCAAAAGGCGGGCGCGGTCAGATTTGGGCGGGCGGGTGGCGCCTGCAAAGTCCATCGATTGGGCGGGGTCAACCCAAAGGACAACCGACTGCGCTGCCTGCCATTCGCGCTCTTGGACAAAGGCCTGATCAGACCGCGCCGACCTGCGCCAATCGATCAACCGCAAAGAATCACCCACGCGGGCGGGGCGGTATTGCCAAAAGTCATCACCACGGCCCGGCCGTCTGCGGCCATGCTCTCCCAAGGTGACGGTGGCGGCCAGATGTTCGGCCGCAGCCAGTAAGGGCGGCAAGCTTTGGCCCAAAGCCTCGGCTCGGGCGCGCAGATCGGGGGAAAGGGTCACGCGGGCAAAACCCTGTCGCAAGTGCTGGCGATCACATAGGCCAAGCTGTCGCCTCGGGCGCGGGCGGCGAAGGTCAGGGCCATGCGGTGGCCCAGAACGGGCTGAGCCAAGGCGCGCACATCGGCAAGGGCAGGGGCCAGACGGCCCTGGAGCAGCGCGCGCGCGCGCACCATCAGCATCAGCGCTTGGGCAGCACGCGGGCCAGGGCCCCAAGCAAGAGTGCCTTGCAACGCGCTGCCCTCTGCCTCGGCAGGGCGGCAGGCGCGTACAAGATCCAAGATCGCCTCGACCACACGCTCGCCCACGGGCATCTGCCGGATCAGCGCCTGTGCTGCCATCAGATCGGCGGGGGAGAGGATGGCACTTGTCTGCGAGACCTGCGCCCCCGTCGTGGCCATCAAGATGTCGCGCTCTGCCGCGCGGGTGGGGTAGGCCACATCGACCTGCACCAAGAATCGGTCCAACTGGGCCTCGGGCAGAGGATAGGTGCCTTCTTGTTCAATCGGGTTTTGCGTGGCTAGGACGTGAAAGGGCGGGCCAAGGCGGCGGTGCTGGCCTGCGATGGTCACCTCGCGCTCTTGCATCGCTTGCAGCAGGGCCGATTGCGTGCGCGGGCTGGCGCGGTTGATCTCATCCGCCATCAGCAATTCGCAAAAGATCGGGCCTTGGATAAAACGAAAGGCGCGGGTGCCGTCAGGGGCGGTTTCCAGCACTTCACTGCCCAAGATATCGGCAGGCATCAGGTCGGGGGTGAATTGGATGCGGTTGGCGCGCAGGCCCATGACGGTGCCCAAAGTTTCGACCAGCAGCGTCTTGCCCAGACCGGGCAGGCCCACCAGCAAGGCATGCCCGCCCGACAGCAAGGCCGCCATCACCAGCTCTACCACCGCCTCTTGCCCGATGAACCGCCCGCCAATGGCGGTCCGCGCCGCGCCCAATCGTGCGCTTAGGGATTCAATGGCAGTGACAAGGTCTTCGGCTTGGGACATGACTTGGCTCCGGTCGGGTTCGGGCTACACTAAAGCCAATACCGCTCGTAGGCACAAACGGCAAAAGGGTAAACTGCACAAATGATCGTGAAACCCAGCGCTGATTCTCTAATTTCTGCCGTCACGCAGGCCGCCAAAAAGGGCCCACCGCCTGTGCATCTGTGGAACCCGGCCTTTTGCGGCGATATCGACATGCGTATCGCGCGGGATGGCACGTGGTACTATCTGGGCACGCCGATTGGACGGGCGCCTATGGTGAAACTGTTTTCCTCGATCCTCAAGCGCGAGGGGGATTCGTATTTTCTCGTCACTCCGGCTGAAAAAGTCGGCATCAAGGTCGATGACGCCCCACTTTTGGCGGTGGATGTGATAGCCTCGGGCGAAGGCAAGGCGCAAATTCTGCATTTCGTGACAAAGACCGAGGACGAGGTCGAGGCTGACGCCGAACATCCCATCACTGTATGTCTTAAAAATGGCGAACCGGCCCCCTATATCCATGTCAGAGCAGGGCTGAACGCCCTGATCGACCGCAAGAGCTTTTACCGGATGATCGAATTGGGTTGCCATGAGGTGCAACAAGACGGACAAAGCTGGTTCGGCCTGTGGTCCAAGGGCCATTTCTTCAAAGTGATCCCCTCTGCCGACCTGACCTGAGAGCCCATGCCCAGATATGCCGCCAATCTGACGATGCTGTTTACCGAGGTGCCCAGCCTTGATCGGCCCGGCTTGGCCGCGCAGGCGGGGTTTGACGGGGTAGAAATTCTGTTTCCCTATGACCATCCGGTGAAGGATTGGCAGGCAGCACTGGCAGGAATGCCCTTGGCGCTGATCAACACGCCGCCCGGGGATTGGGCCTCAGGCGATCGGGGGCACGCGGCGGTTCCGGGAATGGAAGAGACCTTCCGCGCCCATTTTCTGCGCGCCGCCGATATCGCCACGCGCCTTGGCGCAGGTAAAGTGCATATCATGGCGGGCGTCGCCAAAGGGCCGCTGGCGACGGAGGTTTTTTTAGAAAACCTGATGTGGGCCGCGCGAACAGCGCCCGAGCTAAGCTTTACCATCGAACCGCTGAACGCCGAGGATTGGCCGGGGTATTTCCTGAATGATTTCGATCAGGCTGCACGGATTTTGCAGGATCTGGACGTATCCTGCCGCGTAGGGTTGCAGTTTGATGTTTGGCACGCAGCACGAATTCACGGCGATGCGCAGGTGGTCTGGGACAAGCACCGCGACCTTGTCAACCATGTTCAAATCGCAGGATTTCCCAACCGGGCAGAGCCCGGCGGTGGCGGCTTTGACCTGACGGCGATGTTTCGCGATTTGGACGCACAGGCCTATGAGGGCTGGGTTGCGGCCGAATACCGGCCCGGGCGTGCCACTGTGCACGGCTTGGGCTGGCTGATGGCGCTTAAGGCCCGCGACAGGTTGATCGGCAGCGCATCTTGATCCGCCGCCCCTTTTCACGGCTTGCACCAGCGGCTATCAAGCACAAAAGCGGAAAAGGCACACCAGCATGACACTCAAAGCGCCAGAGACCCAAACAGTCACCTCTTGGAAAGTCGCCTGTGACGGCGGTGACGGCGGCTTGGGCCATCCGCGTGTCTGGCTGAGCATTCCGCACGATACGGGTTTTGTGGAATGCGGTTATTGCGACAAGCGATTCGTCATCGACCGCGATCATGCGCAGGACGATCACTGACGCACAGTTGCGCCCGTTGAAGGGCCGGCTGCCCGCGCAGACCTTTTCGCGAGTATTTGGGCCTCGGTGAAGGCACGACGCAGTCTATTTGCTATTTGCCCTAATACTCCCGTGCCCGGGGCCTGTCCGCCGCGCTATGGGTGGTGGTTTTCTGCGCAAGATCGTGGCAAAGTCACGGCGCAACACGGGGGCGTTTTATGACATTCGGCAAGGGCCATCACCTTCACCTGATCGACGGATCGGCCTTTATCTTTCGCGCCTACCACGCTTTGCCGCCCCTGACGCGCAAGTCAGACGGGTTGCCGGTGGGGGCCGTGGCGGGGTTTTGCAATTTACTTTGGGGCGAGTTGACCACCACTCGCAGCCAGAATGCGCCCACCCATATTGCGGTGATCTTTGACGCCGGTTCCAAGACCTTTCGCAACGATATCTTCCCCGCCTATAAGGCCAACCGCCCGCCCCTGCCCGAAGACCTGCGCCCGCAGTTTCCAATGACCCGCGATGCCACGCGGGCCTTTAACGTCGCTTGCATCGAAATGGCGGGTTACGAGGCTGACGATATCATCGCCACCTTGGCCAAACGCGCCAGTGCGGCGGGGGGAACGGTGACGATCTTGTCCTCGGACAAGGATCTGATGCAGTTGATAGGCCACGGCGTCGATATGCACGACCCCATGAAGAACAAGCGCCTTGGGCTGGACGAGGTGATGGAAAAGTTCGGCGTCGCCCCCAACCGCGTGGTGGATGTGCAATCCTTGGCGGGTGATTCGGTCGATAACGTGCCGGGTGCGCCGGGGATCGGGCTGAAGACCGCAGCCCTGCTTATTCAGGAATACGGCGACCTTGACACGTTGCTGGCGCGGGCGGGCGAGATCAAGCAGCCCAAGCGGCGCGAGGCTTTGGTCGATCACGCCGACCAGATCCGCCTGTCGCGCCAACTGGTGACGCTGAAAGACGACACGCCGATTGATGTGGATCTGGCCAGCTTTGAACTGCGCGCGCCGGAACCCGAGGCGATCATGGCGTTTCTGCAAGAGATGGAATTTCAAACGCTGATCCGGCGGGTGTCAGAAAAGCTGAAGATTGAGGCGCCTGTGCTGGTGGCAGGCAAGGGGTATGAAGTGGCGGGGGCCCATGACGCCCCGCAGGCGCAGGCGCTGCCTTTTGACAGATCTGCCTACACCTGCATCCGCGATGCCCAAACGCTGGAGGCTTGGATCAACCGCGCCTATGCGCGGGGCTATCTGGCAGTTGATACCGAAACCACCAGCCTTGACGAAATGCAGGCCGAGATCGTGGGGATATCGCTTTGCATGGATCCGGGGCAGGCGGCCTATATCCCCTTGCTGCACCGCACGGGCACGGATGATCTCTTGGGCGCTGTCACCCTGACTGAAGGCCAGATGCCGCGCGATGCGGTGCTGGCGCTTTTGAAACCGCTGCTGGAAGACGACGCGGTTTTGAAGATTGGCCAGAATATGAAATACGATGCCAAAATCTTCGCCCGCCTTGGCATCACAGTAGCCCCGATCGACGACACGATGCTGATGTCTTACGCCATGCACGCGGGCCTGCATAACCACGGGATGGACGAACTGTCCGACCGTTATCTGGGCCATTCGCCCATTCCGATCAAAGACTTGATCGGGTCGGGCAAATCGGCCATCACCTTTGACCGCGTCCCCCTAGACAAGGCCGTGGCCTATGCCGCCGAGGATGCCGATGTAACGCTGCGCTTGTGGCAGACGTTCAAGCCCAAGCTGCACAGCGCCCATGTGACCACCGTGTACGAAACACTCGAACGCCCCTTGGTCGCGGTTTTGGCCGAGATGGAGATGGCGGGCATTCAGGTTGACCGTCACACCCTGTCGCGCATGTCTGGGGCCTTTGCGCAAAAGATGGCCCAGCTTGAAGAAGAAATCCAAACGCTGGCGGGCCAGTCGTTCAACGTAGGCTCACCCAAACAACTGGGCGAGATTTTGTTTGACAAGATGGCCCTGCCCGGTGGCGAAAAGGGTAAGAACGGCGCTTACGGGACGGGCGCGGATGTGCTGGAAGATCTGGCAACCGAACACGAACTGCCCGGCCGCGTGCTGGATTGGCGCCAGCTTGCCAAGCTGAAATCGACCTATACCGATGCGCTGCAAGACCATATCAACCCCGAAACGGGCAGGGTGCATACCAGCTATTCCCTCACGGGCGCTGTGACGGGGCGCTTATCTTCCACCGATCCGAACCTGCAAAACATCCCCGTGCGATCAGAGGAAGGCCGCCGCATCCGCGAGGCGTTTGTCGCCCCCAAGGGCAAGGTTCTGGTATCGCTGGATTATTCGCAGATCGAATTGCGCATTCTGGCCCATATCGCCGATATCCCCGCCTTGCAGCAAAGCTTTCGCGACGGGATCGACATTCACGCCATGACCGCGTCGGAAATGTTCAACGTGCCGTTGGATCAGATGACCTCTGACATCCGCCGCAGGGCTAAGGCGATCAACTTCGGCGTGATCTACGGCATTTCCGGCTTTGGCCTTGCGCGCAATCTGCGCATTCCGCGGGCCGAAGCGCAGGGCTTTATCGACCGCTATTTCGAACGCTTCCCCGGCATTAAGGAATATATGGCGACCACGGTGAAATTTGCCCAAGAGCATGGCTATGTGCAAACCCTGTTCGGCCGCAAAATCCACACGCCCGATATCAACGCCAAAGGCCCCGGCGCGGGCTTTGCCAAACGCGCCGCGATCAACGCGCCGATCCAGGGCACAGCTGCCGATGTGATCCGCCGCGCGATGATCCGCATGCCTGCGGCCATTGCCGACCTGCCCGCCAAGATGCTGCTGCAAGTGCATGACGAATTGCTGTTCGAAGTGGACGAATCCGCTGCCGACACTCTGATTGCGATTGCCAAAAAGGTGATGGAAGGCGCATCCCACCCCGCCGTCGAGCTGAAAGTGCCGCTGATCGTCGAGGCGGGCAAAGGCGCCAACTGGGCGCAGGCGCATTGATCGTATGGATAAAGTGCTCCAAGCCAGATAGCTGGTGAAACACCTTGCAACCCTGCGGCTTCGGGCCTATACGGCCAATAACAGCGGTTTCAGGGTCCAAACCTGAAGCTACCGACCTACCTTGCGGGCCTGTTGGCCCGTTTTTCATTTCTGGGACCTTACATGTCTGACCTCATTGCCAAAACCGCTATGGACCGCCGCTTGGCCGATATCATCACGCCTGTCATCGAAGGCTTGGGCTTTGAACTGGTGCGTGTTCGCCTGATGGGCGGGGCGACGCGGATTTTGCAGATCATGGC
>CANIKY010000139.1 GCA_947468085.1 Paracoccaceae bacterium
AACTACCCTGACCCTTGGCCCAAGGCGCGCCATCACCGCCGCCGCGTGGTGACGCAGGAATACTTGCTTCCGCTGGCCAAGATCACGGCCCGAGGGTCAGAATTCCGTGTGGCGACTGATATTCCCGATTACGTCCGCCAGACGCTGGAAGAGGTGCCGCAGGCGGGGTTCGCGCTGGTCCACCAAGGCAGCACCCCGTGGGAGGATTGGCTTTCCACCCGCTATGAGCAAAAGGCCCTGCGCGAGGGTCGCCCGCCGCATTATCTGACCTTTCGCCGCATCTGATTGCTGCGCACCCGGCGCTGCCCTGTAGACCCTGCGCGCCATCTGTACTATCACCCGCCTATTCACTGCGCAGGAGCTTTCCATGTCTGCCCACGGCACCGCCCAACCGATGACCGCCCATAAATCCGGCCCGCTTAAAGGCACCGCTGCCGTGCCGGGCGACAAATCCATCAGCCACCGCGCGTTGATATTCGGGGCCATGGCGATTGGCGAAACCCGCATCACGGGCCTGCTGGAAGGGCAAGATGTCCTGGATACCGCCAAGGCGATGCAGGCCTTTGGGGCCACCGTCACCCACCACAGCCCCGGCGCGTGGAGCGTGCAGGGCGTGGGCGTGGGCGGCTTTCGCGAACCCGCCGATGTGATTGACTGCGGCAATTCCGGCACAGGCGTGCGGTTGATCATGGGCACCATGGCCACGACACCCATCACCGCCACCTTCACCGGCGACGCCAGCCTGCGCAAACGGCCGATGGGGCGGGTGACTGACCCGCTATCGCTGTTTGGCACGCAGGCCTATGGCCGAAACGGCGGGCGTTTGCCGATGACGGTGGTGGGGGCGGCCAACCCTGTCCCCGTGCGCTATGCGCTGCCTGTCGCCAGCGCGCAGGTCAAATCTGCGATCCTGCTGGCGGGTTTGAATGCGCCGGGCCAGACAGTTGTGATCGAAAAAGAACCCACACGCGACCATTCCGAACGCATGCTGTTGGGTTTTGGTGCGGCATTGAGCGTGGAAAAGACCTCTGAAGGCAATGTCATCACCCTGACCGGCCAGCCCGAACTGCGCCCGCAGTCGGTGGCGGTGCCGCGCGATCCGTCCTCAGCCGCGTTTCCGGTTTGTGCGGCGTTGATTGTCGAAGGGTCGGACATTCTGGTGCCCGGTGTCAGCCAGAACCTGACGCGCAATGGGCTTTATCTGACCTTGGTGGAAATGGGCGCGGATATCGAATTTCAAAACCCCCGCACCGAAGGCGGCGAACCTGTGGCCGATCTGCGTGTGCGCTTTTCGGGCGATATGAAGGGAATCGAGGTGCCTGCCGAGCGCGCGCCCTCGATGATCGACGAATATCCGATCCTGTCGGTGGTGGCGTCTTTTGCCACGGGCACCACGGTGATGCGTGGGGTCAAGGAATTGCGCGTCAAAGAATCCGACCGGATCGACGCCATGGCGCGCGGTTTGGAAGCCTGCGGGATGCGGGTTGAAGAAGACCAAGACACGCTGACCGTTCATGGCTTGGGCGCGGGTGGCATGCCGGGGGGGGCCACAGCCAAGACCCATATCGACCACCGCATCGCGATGAGCTTTCTGATCGCAGGCATGGCGGCCAAAAAGCCGGTGTCGATCGACGATGCTTCGCCCATTGTGACGTCTTTCCCGATCTTTGAAGGCTTGATGACGGGCCTTGGCGCGGTATTGTCCCACGGCATAGAGTGACGGCAACGGCAGGGCATGATGCCCTGCACCGCGGTATGGGGGGAGGGCATTATGAAGATCGTTGACTGGGCACTTGTTTTGGCGACACTGGCCGCCGCGTGTGTGCTTGGTTATCTTCTGCCCCAACTTGTGGCCGAGGCGGGCGGGGCACAGCCCTTTGATTTGCGCCCCTTGGGCTATAATGTCATGCAAGCGCGGGTCTATCTGCAAGACTTGTCGCCTGTGGGCCTAGCCCTTTATCAAGGTGGCTTTCGCCTGACGGATACGATCTTCCCGATTCTATTTACGCTCACCCTTTGCCTGCCTTTGCGCGGGCGGGGCGAGATTTGGTTTTTTCCCGCCTTGGCCTACGGCCTGTGTGATCTGGCCGAAAATCTGGCCGTAGCGCGGCTGCTGCAAACCGGCCCCGAAGTTGCGGCGCAGGCGGTTTTATTGGCTTCGGGGTTCAGTCAGGCAAAGACATTTGCCTTGATTGCAGCCCTTCTTTTGGCGCTGTTTGGTATGCTGCAAGCTTGGCGCCATCGCTGACGCGGCGCAGGTATGGATCCGATAAGGCAAAGGCGAACAGGTCAGATGGAATTCACAGTTGCCATTGACGGCCCCGCTGCCGCAGGCAAGGGCACGATTGCCCGCGCTTTGGCGCAAAGGTTTGGCTTTGCCTATCTGGACACCGGGCTTTTGTACCGCGCGGTGGCGGCCAAGGGTGGGGATCCTGTGCAAGCAGCGCTTGGGCTGACCGCTGAAGATCTGGCCCGCGATGACCTGCGCTCTTTGGCTGCGGGGCAGGCCGCCAGCCGAGTTGCCGCCCTCGCCGGCGTGCGTTCTGCTCTTACTGATTTTCAGCGCCGCTTTGCCCGCACTGCAGGCGGGGCGATTCTAGATGGGCGCGACATTGGCACCGTGATTTGCCCGATGGCCGAGGTGAAGCTTTACGTCACCTCCTCGGCCGAGGTGCGGGCCGTGCGGCGCGCGCGCGAAGTTGGCGGTGATTTGGCGCAGGTTTTGGCCCAGCTGCGCGAACGCGACGCGCGCGACATGGGGCGGGCAGACGCGCCCTTGCGTCCGGCGCAAGATGCCCTTCTGATCGACACCACAGATTTGACCATTGAACAGGCGGTGGCTTTGGCCAGTGCCGCCGTTCTTGCCCGATTTCCTGAAAGGACCAATCCATGACCCAAAGGCTAACCATTCCCGATCTGGCCGGCAAAGCCGTTCTGATCACTGGCGCATCAACCGGTATCGGCGCCGAACTTGCCCGCGCCTTTGCCGCCCAAGGGGCGCTGGTGGGGTTGCATTACAACGCAAGTCGAACCGCAGCCGAAGCTTTGGCGGATGAGATTCAGGCGGCCCAAGGCCGTGTCCATCTGATCCGCGCCGATATGTCGACGGGGGAAGGGTCGCGCAGTGCAGTGGATCAGGCCGTGGCGGCCTTTGGGCGGCTGGATGGGTTGATCAATAATGCCGGCGGCATGGTGCGGCGGGTGACTTATGAAAACGCTACCGAAAAGGACTATGACGAAATTATGGACCTGAACGGCCGATCAGTTGTGGTCGCCACGGCGGCGGCTATTCCGCATCTTAAGGCAGCGGCCAAAGATGACAGTGGGTTTATCATCAACACCACCTCGATTGCGGCGCGCAACGGTGCCTCGGGCGGGGCGGGGCTTTATGGGTCGTCCAAAGCCTTTGTGCATGACATGACGCGCGGTTTGGCCAAAGAGCTGATCCCCTTTGGCATTCGCGTGAATGCGGTGGCCCCCGGCGTGATCACCACGCCGTTTCACGAACGCTATTCGACGCAAGCGCAGTTGACCGCCGCCTTGGGCACGGTGCCACAGGGGCGCTTGGGTGTGGCGCAAGATTGTGCGGGGGCTTACCTGTTTTTGGCCAGCCGCGCCCTGTCGGCCTATATCATCGGCCAAGTGATTGAAGTGAACGGCGGGCAGTTGATGCCGTAATGGGATGGGACCAAGCGATGCTTGGTCCCGTTTTTCGTCAAACGCCTGTGGCCTCGTCGGCCTCGTAAGCCTCGATGATGCGGCCCACCAAGGGGTGGCGCACGACGTCTTTGGAGGTGAAGTAGTTAAAGCTGACGCCCTTGACGTTCTTCAAGATCCGCTCCGCCTCTGCCAAGCCCGACGAGGTGCCGCGCGGCAGGTCAACCTGCGTGCGGTCGCCGGTGATGACCATGCGGCTGCCTTCGCCAAGGCGGGTCAGGAACATTTTCATCTGCATCGCGGTGGCATTTTGCGCCTCGTCCAGCACGACAAAGGCGTTCGACAGGGTGCGCCCGCGCATGAAGGCCAAGGGGGCGATTTCGATCCGCTTTTCCAAAAGCATCTTTTCAACCTGCTTGGCGGGTAGAAAATCGTTCAGCGCGTCATAAAGAGGCTGCATATAGGGATCGATCTTTTCCTTCATATCGCCGGGCAAAAAGCCCAGACGCTCGCCTGCTTCCACGGCAGGGCGCGACAGGATGATCTTTTCGACTGCGCCTGACAAGAACATGGTCACGCCCACGGCCACAGCCAGATAGGTTTTGCCGGTGCCTGCAGGGCCGATGCCAAAGCCCATTTCATGGGTGAACAGGTTGCCCACATAGGCCTTTTGCGCCTCAGTCCTCGCTTCGACGCCTTTTTTGCGGGTGCGCAGTTCCATGCCGCCGCCTTGAAACATCTCGATCTGCTCGCCTTCGGCCCTGCCCATGTCAGCCGGGGGGCGGCCCATGCGGATCGAACCTTCAACATCGCCTGCAGAAATATGCTTGCCCGCCTCTAGACGCGCATAAAGCCCGCGCAGGACGGCGGCTGCCTGTTCGCGCGCAATCTTATCGCCCAAGACGGCCAACTTGTTGCCCCGTCGCAGCACGTGAACCCCCATTTGGTGTTCGACCTGAGCCAAGTTTCGGTCAAATTGGCCGCAAAGCTCGATCAACAGGCGATTGTCGGGGAATTCCAGATGCGTTTCGGCTAGGTTTTCCGGACGGGTCGGGGGGGTCAGCGCGCTGATGCCCAATGGGCTCTCCTTCTGGTGCTCGTTTCAGCCGAAATGGTCACGTCTTACGCAAACTCTGGGGCCAGTGAAGGCATCTGTCCATAGGGAATGTGGCCCGTCAGACCACACTTCTCTGTGGCTGTGACAGGGCTATGACAATTCAGGCAGAAAAGGGACGGATCACAGGTTTTCTTGCTGTGGCATCCCAAGGACGTGATAGCCCGCGTCCACATGGATCACCTCGCCGCTGGTGCAATTGCCATAGTCCGAGCAAAGCCAGACAGCGGTGCCGCCGATGGCTTCCAGCGTCGCATTTTGGCGCAGGGGGGCGTTGGCTTCGGTATGCCGAAAGGTGGCGCGCGCCCCGCCGATGGCGGCACCGGCCAAGGTTTTCATCGGGCCGGGCGAGATGGCATTCACGCGGATCTTTTGCGGCCCAAGGTCATTGGCCAGATAGCGTGTGGCGGATTCCAGGGCGGCTTTCGCCACGCCCATTACGTTGTAATTGGGGGTCACGCGGTTTGATCCGCCATAGGTCAGCGTGATCAGGCTGCCGCCATCGGGCATCAGATCGGCCGCACGACGGCTGACGTCGATGAAGGAAAAGCACGAGATCGTCAGCGAGTTTTGAAAATTGCCGCGCGTGGTGTTGATGAACCTACCCGTCAACTCGTTCTTGTCCGAAAAGGCGATCGCATGGACCAGAAAATCAATCTTGCCCCAGCGGGTTTTCAGCGCGTCAAAGCATGCATCAAGACTGTCATCGTCAATCACATTGACGTCGAGCAGAAAGTCCGAACCAAGCGAGGCGGCCAAGGGTTCCACCCGTTTGCCAAAAGCCTCGCCCTGATAAGAAAAGGCCAGTTCCGCGCCCTCAGCCGCCAAGGCCTTGGCGATGCCCCAAGCGATGGAACGGTCGTTGGCCACGCCCATAATCAGGCCGCGTTTGCCGCGCATGAGGTCTGCCATGTCGAGGTCTCCTTGATAGGGCCACGATTTTTCTGCGAAAAATCGACGGGGGCGTTACTTGCATTATGGTTCGCAGAAAATCGGGGGCAGGTCAGTCGAGATATTTGCTCATAACAAGGGTCGCGTTGGTGCCGCCAAAACCGAAACTGTTGGAAAGCACGCTGTCCAAGGCCACGTCTTCGCGCAGGGTTGTGACGATTTCGCCGGCATCCAGCGCCGGGTCCAGCGTCGTTATATTGGCCGAGGCCGCGATGAAGGATTTGTTCATCATGATCAGCGAATAGATTGCCTCATGCACGCCTGTGGCCCCCAAGGAATGCCCGGTCAGCGATTTGGTCGAGGCGACAGGCGGCGTGTGGCCGCGGCCAAAGACGCGGCGGATGGCCTCCATCTCGGTCACATCGCCCACCACGGTCGAGGTGCCATGGCTGTTGATATAGTCGATTTTGCGGCCTTGCGGCAGGGTTGACAGGGCCAAGCGCATCGACCGCTCTCCACCCTCCCCAGAAGGTGCGACCATATCGTGTCCATCGGATGTGGCCCCATACCCTGTGACTTCGCCGTAGATCTTCGCTCCACGGGCCAAGGCGTGGCTCAGTTCCTCTAGCACGACAACACCACCACCGCCTGCAATCACAAAGCCGTCTCGTGTGGCGTCATAGGTGCGCGAGGCGGTGGTGGGCGCATCGTTGTATTTCGACGACATGGCGCCCATGGCATCAAACAGGCACGACAGGGTCCAGTCCAACTCTTCGCCGCCACCGGCAAAGACGATGTCTTGCTTGCCCATCTGGATCAGTTCGGTGCCGTTGCCGATGCAATGGGCCGAGGTCGAGCAGGCCGAGGTGATCGAATAATTGACGCCCTTTATCTTGAAGGGCGTGGCCAGACAGGCCGAGTTGGTCGAGGACATGCACCGCGTGACCATGAAAGGCCCCATCTTCTTGGGGGCACCCTTGTTAATCACCGAATCGAAAGCCTGAAAGAAGTTCGAGGTCGACGGCCCGCCCGATCCCATGATCAGACCCGTGCGGTCGTTGGACACATCTTGCGCACCAAGGCCGCTGTCGGCGATGGCCTGCTGCATCGCCAGAAAGTTATAGGCCGCCCCCGGCCCCATAAAGCGCAAATCGCGCTTGTCGATATGGTCTTCCAGCACAATCTGCGGTTGGCCTTTGACTTGGCTGCGAAAGCCGCGCTCGGCATAGTCGGGGGCGAAGATGATGCCAGACTTCCCCGCCCGCAACGAGGCTTCTACCTCGTCGGCCGAATTGCCGATGGGAGAGATGATGCCGAGGCCGGTGATAACGACGCGACGCATGGGATATCCTTTCGCGGATCAAAGACGAGCCAAGGTCAAAGACGAGCCAAGGTCAAAGACGGGCCAAGGTCAGTT
>CANIKY010000140.1 GCA_947468085.1 Paracoccaceae bacterium
AGCATATCGTCTGCGCCTGCGGGCAGGGGTTGTTCGACCATGGCCACGCCAAGGCGGATCAGATGGGGGGCAAGGGCGGTATAGACCTCGGGTGTCCAGCCCTCGTTGGCATCGACGATCAGGCGGGACTTGGGGGCCCCTTGGCGCACGGCTTCCAGCCTTGGCATATCATCGGGTGTGCCGAGTTTCAGTTTCAAAAGGGGGCGGTGGGCGTTTTGGGCGGATTGGGTGCGCATCGCCTCGGGCGTATCCAGCGACAGCGTATAGGCGATTTGCACCGGATCGGGCTTGGCCAATCCTGCCAATTGCCACGCGCGCTGGCCGGAGGCTTTGGCCTCAAGATCCCACAGCGCGCAGTCCAACGCGTTGCGGGCAGCACCTGCTGGCAAGGCATCTTGCAGCGCGGGGCGGGTGATGTCGGCAGGCAGGGCCAAGATCGCCGCGCTGACCGAGGGCAGGCTTTCGCCATAGCGCGCATAGGGCACGCACTCGCCCCATCCGGTCACGCCGTTGCGCGTCACCCGCACGGTTAAGACCTGTGCTTGGGTCTTGCTGCCGCGCGAGATGGTGAAGGTGTGGGTTAGGGCGAAGGTGTCGGGAGTGACTGTAATCATAACGCGGCCTTTGCGTGGATGGGTAATTTGCCCATCTTCGCGCCCACTTTGCCACCCTTTTTCTGATGCTGCGCCTGCGAAGGTGCTTGCGGCGACTTGCGCAATTATATATCACCACGCCACAGAAGTTTGAAACATCCTTGCGAGGCTCCCTTGTCCTTTCGCCTGCAACCTGCCCCCCCCGCCCGCCCCAACCGCTGCCAACTGTTCGGCCCCGGCTCTCGCCCTGCGCTTTTTGCCAAAATGGCCGCTTCGGCGGCGGATGTGGTTAATCTTGATCTCGAGGATTCCGTCTCTCCGGCGGATAAGCCGCAGGCGCGGGCCAATATCATTCAGGCGATCTCGGATGTGGATTGGGGCACCAAGACGCTGTCGGTGCGTATCAACGCACTGGACACGCCCTATTGGTACCGCGATGTGGTGGACCTGCTGGAACTGGCAGGCCCGCGTCTGGATATGATCATGATCCCCAAAGTGGGCTGCGCTGAGGATCTTTACGCCGTGGACGCCCTTGTGACAGCGGTTGAACGCGCCATGGGCCGCACCAAGCCCTTGGGGTTTGAGGTGATTATCGAATCAGCTGCAGGGATCAGCCATGTCGAGGCGATCGCCGCAGCCTCGCCCCGCCTGACGGCGATGAGCCTTGGCGCTGCCGATTTTGCCGCCAGCATGGGCATGCAAACCACTGGGATCGGCGGCACGCAGGAAAATTACTATATGCTGCAAGCAGGGGCGCGCCATTGGGCAGACCCGTGGCATTGGGCCCAAACGGCCATTGTAGCGGCGTGCCGCACCCACGGTATTCTGCCCGTCGATGGCCCCTTTGGTGACTTTTCCGATGACGAGGGCTTTCGCGCCCAAGCCCGCCGCTCGGCCACCCTTGGCATGGTGGGCAAATGGGCGATCCATCCCAAACAGGTGGCTTTGGCGAACGAGGTCTTCACCCCCTCGGCCGCAGCCGTCGCCGAAGCGCGCGAGATCTTGGCCGCGATGGACGCGGCTAAAACGCGCGGCGAGGGGGCGGCTGTTTACAAGGGCCGTTTGGTCGATATAGCCTCGATACGGCAGGCCGAGGTGATCGTGGCGCAGTCTGATCTGGTCGGCGGGGCTTAAGGCTAAAAAGATACCCTGCTGCCGCGGGAGGGGAGGCCCAAAGCAGCACAAAGGGGAGGACACGCGCCCTGCGCCCAAGTGGCTGCGGGGCGCGTGCATTTTATGCCCGCCGCTTTGGTTGCATCTTGCCCCCCGTCCCGCCATATAGGGGCCAGCACAATGGGCGACCGTCTTGGAGCGCGCGATGAACTATCTGGAATTCGAAAAACCCCTTGCCGAGATTGAAGGCAAAGCCGAAGAACTGCGCGCCATAGGGCGGTCGAACCCTGCGATGGATGTATCCAAAGAGGCCGAGGCGCTGGACCGCAAGGCGGACCAGATGCTCAAAGACCTGTATAAGGGCTTGAACCCGTGGCAGAAATGCCAAGTGGCACGGCACCCAGAGCGGCCCCATTGCCGCGACTATATCGAGGCTTTGTTCACCGAATTCACCCCGCTGGCAGGCGATCGAAACTTTGCTGATGACCATGCGATTATGGGGGGTCTTGCGCGGTTCAACGACCAACCCGTGCTGGTGATGGGCCAAGAAAAGGGCCATGACACAAAGACCCGCATTGAACGCAACTTTGGCATGGCGCGCCCCGAAGGCTACCGCAAAGCCATCCGGCTGATGGATCTGGCCGACCGTTTCCGTTTGCCCGTGATCACCTTGGTCGACACCCCCGGCGCTTATCCGGGCAAGGGCGCAGAGGAACGTGGACAGGCCGAGGCCATTGCGCGCGCCACCGAAAAAAGCCTGCAAATCGGCGTGCCGCTGATTTCGGTGATCGTGGGCGAGGGGGGATCGGGCGGGGCTGTGGCGCTGGCCACTGCCAACCGCATCGCCATGCTGGAACATTCGATCTATTCGGTGATCAGCCCCGAAGGCTGCGCGTCGATCCTGTGGAAAGACGCCGAAAAGATGCGCGAAGCGGCCGAAGCTTTGCGCCTGACAGCGCAGGATCTGCAAAAGCTGGCCGTTATTGACCGCATCGTCACCGAGCCTTTGGGCGGCGCGCAACGTGGCCGCAAAGAGGCTATCGCTGCGGTAGGCAGGGCGCTTGAGGCGATGCTCAAAGAACTGTCGGGCAAAAAGCCGGACGCGCTGATCAAAGATCGGCGCGAAAAGTTCTTGGCGATGGGTACCAAGGGTTTAGCCGCCTGATTCCACCGATACTTGATTTTTCGCAGAAAAATCGCGACCCTAGGCCAAACGATTTTTCTGCGAAAAATCGGCTGCTACCACCAACCCAAATGCGCGCGGGTTGCGCGTTCGCTGTCATAATCCTGCCCCACGATCCCGCCCTCGGTTGCCTCTTGCAGCATTTGGCCCACTGTGGGCAGGCCGTGGCTTTGATCGCCTGCGGTCCATAACTCAGAGCGTTGCAGGGCCTTGGCGCATTGGGGATAAACTTCATCCACCGCGATCACGATCACGGTGCGCGGCTGAAGTGTGTCGCGCGCGAAGCTGGCGCGAAGGCCCTCATCAACGGTCAGGCGCGCGCGCCCGTTGACCCGCATGGCGTTGGTCGATCCCGCGATCACAAACATCAGGCTAACCCGCTCGTCGCGCACGATGTTGCGCAGCGAATCGATGCGTTCGTTGCCTTTCCAGTCGGGCAGGGCCAGCGTGCGGTCGTCCAGCACCGCCACAACCGGCCCCGCATCGCCGCGCGGGCTGCCATCGGTGCCCTCTGGCCCGACAGTCGTCAGCACGCAAAACCGGCTGCGCGTGAGAAAGGCGCGGTAGCTGGGCGTTAGATAGGGTGTAACTTTGGCCATGGCGGGTTTGGCCGGGGTGCCATAATGGGCGTGCAGGTCGTCAAGGGAAGTGATCCAGTCCATCTTAGACCTTTGCTTTCTTTGTGTTGGGTTTCGTTTGTGGCGCGCGCCTTGCCCTTAAAGGGCCATACCCGCTTCGCGCATCAGCGCGTTGGACGCGGCCTCTACCTTGGTCTCGACCATCGCCATATACGTGGCCACAGGCTGGCCGGGGTCGATCGGTGGCAGAAACTCTATCACCGCCAAGCCCGGCTTACGCAAGATACCACTCTTGGGCCAAAAGACCCCCACATTTGTAGCCACCGGCACACAGGTTTGCCCCAAATGCTGATAAAGCAGCCCCGCCCCGATTTTATAGGGCAGGCTTACCCCCGGCGCCACGCGGGTGCCTTGCGGGTAAATCACCAACTGGCCCGGATGGGCCGCCCCCCGTGAGGCTGCTGTTTTCATCGCGGCAATCGCTGCCCCCCTTTTGCCGCGATCCACCGGAATACAGCCGATCCGCAGGGCATATTGGCCCAAAAAAGGCGTCCAGATCAGTTCCTTCTTCATGATGAACTTGGGCGCAGGTAAGACCGAGCCAAGCAGAATGATATCAAAAAAGCTTTGGTGCTTGGAGGCGATCAAAACAGCGCCCTGCGGCACGGGTCCGCGCACCTCCGAGCGCAGCCCCACCAGCGCCCGCGCCGTCACCCGCACCCATGCACAATAAAAATGCACGGCCGCAAAGGCCCCTTTGCGGGTGATAAGCGCAGGAATGGCAAAGATCACGGCCACCACTGCCATCATCAGATACATCTGCCCCAAAAAAATCAGTGATAAAATCCAGCGCAGGGGCATCAGGGCATTCCTTGTCGGGGTGGAGGGGGCTGTCCGCCGTCCTTGGGGCCAACATTGCCCAAGGCGTGGCAGGTTTCAACGGGCAGAGTGGCTTTACCCCATAACTCTGCCGCAAATGGCCGCTAGGCCTTGGACAGCGCCAGTTTCGTTGCTACACCTTTGGCAAGATCGTTTAACCCCATCGGGACGAAATGCCATGCGCTTAGTGTGCCCTTCTTGCGATGCCGAGTATGAAATCGCGCGCATGGCCATTCCTCGGTCTGGCCGCGAGGTAGAATGTTCGAACTGCGGCCATAGCTGGTTTCAGGCCTTCACCGATCTGCGCCTTGACGAGGCGGCGCTTGGCGCCCCCGACGAATTGCCCGCCAGCGCCCTTCCGTCAGAACCAACGCGCCCGGTGGACGAGGCCGTTCTTGACGTGCTGCGTCAAGAGGCCGATCGCGAGGTGCAGGCCCGCTTGGCTGAGGTGGGCCGAGCGGGATTGGAAACCCAAACCGAGATGCCCTTGGCCCCGCCAAGTGGCGGGGCGGATCATTTGCAGGCCCTGAAGGCCGCAGGCAATATGCCCCCCCCCCTCCAAGACCCCCGCCCACGCCGAGATCTGCTGCCCGCGATTGACGATGTTGACGCCGCCCTGCAAAGCGCGTCCGCAGCTCAAGGGCCTGCCGATGCTGCTGAAACCTTGATCAGAACGCAGCCAAGCCCGCTTGTGCGCGGTCTTTTGTATGTGATTTTGATCGGTGTTATTTTGTTGGCGCTTTATGTCTTTGCCCCGTTAGTCGCCCAGAAGGTGCCCTCGCTTGCCCAGACCTGCGCCGAGTATCGGGCGGCGGTGGATCATGGCGTGCACTGGGGGCAAAACCATCTGCGGGACGCTGCGGATTGGGTGCAGGCTGTTTGGCTGCGACTGGCAGGCTGAGGGCCCCGCTTAAGATAAGCGCCTATTGGGCGGATCAGAACAGGTCTAACAGCCGTTTCAGGTAGCCGCGCTCTTGATCTGATCGCCCCGCCTCTCCAGCGCGTTTGCGGATTTCGTCCAGCAAGTCTTGCGCCCGGCGGTAGACATCCTGCCCCTGCAGCAGCCCGCGGTCGGGGCCCATCTGGGTGCCCGTCGCCCCGTCACGGCCCAAGGGATCGCGCTGGGCTTGCGGGCCTGCTTGTTGGGCGTCTGGATCAGAAGGGTCTGCCCCATTGTGGGCCAAGGCTTCGCCCAAGGTCCGCAGGCCTTGGCGCAGCGCATCTAGTGCCTGCGCCTGTTTGTCCAAGGCTTGTGGCAGATCGCCATCGCGCAGGGCTTTTTCGGCGTCCTCCATCGCGCGGCGTGCATCGTCCAGCGATTTGCGGCCTTCGGCGCCTTTTGGATCGCCCGCGCCGGGCAAAGCACCGCTGCGGCGCAGCTGGTCGATCTGATCTTTGAGGCCTTTCTGCCGATCCGCCAGACTGTTGCCATCGGGACCGCCGCCTTGCAGATCGCGGAAACTGTCGTCAGACAGCTTTTGTTGGTCGCGCAGGGTTTGGCCAAGGTCTTTCATCGCCTGTTGGCCCGGGCGGCCTTGGCCTTGGCCAGACCCATCGCCTTGGGTGACTTTCATGTTGTTCATCAGATCGCGCAGTTGCTGCATCAGGTCTTGCGCCTCGGCCGTGCGGCCCTGTTCCATCAAGGATTGCAATTCGTCCAGCATGGATTGCAGCTGGTCTTGGCTGATCGTGGGGCTCTTGGGGTCGGCTTGGTTCGGCTCATCCGCCCCTTGCGCGTTCTTTTGCGCCTCTTGGGCCATGTAGTCATCCAAGGCTTGGCGCATCTCTTGCATCAGGCGGTCAATCTCGGCGGGGCTGGCGCCGTTGCGGATGGCCTCTGACAGGCGGTCTTGCGCACGTTTCATCGCCTCAAAGGCCGAGCTTAGGTCGCCCTCCTCGATCAGCAGGGCTAAGGACCACATCTCTTCGGCGAAGGTGTCGCGCTTTGCGGTGTCGAGATTGGCGGAGCCTTTGTCGAGATCTGCGATCAACACCCGCAGGCGCAGATAGGCTTTCTGGTCGGGCAGCAGACCTTCGGGCTTGTAGGTGAGGGCCTTAAGCACCTCGACCACGCGGGGGGCATTGGCGCGGCTCCACAGCAGATCGCGGCGCATTTCTACGACGGCGGCGGCCAGCGGATCGAAAAACCGCCGTCCGGGCAGAACCACCTGCAAGGGCGCGGCGCTGGTCTTTTGGCCAGCAGCATCGGCGGCGGTGAAGGTCAGCGTGACGGGCAGATTGGCCATGCGGTCTTTGGACAGGTCGTCGACCAGCACCTGATCCACCAAGGTGCGCTCGCGCGTCATGGGCAGGGGCAGGTCCAGCACCACGGGGGCGCCGGGTTCGGGGGCAAGGGTCAGGCCATAGCGACGGTCAACGGCGGGCAGGTCCAGCGCGATTGCGACCCAGCCCTTGGTCACGCCGTAATCATCGCGGGCATCGAAGGGTTGTTTGAACCGCCCCTCGCCATCGCGGCTGATCTGCCCCTTGGCCTTGATGCTGGGCGGTGCATCAGTCTGTATTGTGACGGCCCAAGACCTGCCTGTCGCGCCTTCAATCGTCAGGCGCCCTGACTGTTGCAG
>CANIKY010000141.1 GCA_947468085.1 Paracoccaceae bacterium
CACATTAGACGACCTTGATCTGCTGTGCGATGTTCTGTCAAAGATACCGCGCGACATGATGGAGGGGCGCTAAGCGCGCTTAGACCAACAAATCCCGCAAGATTGCGTTCAGCAGCAGCCGTCCTTTGGCGCTGGTTTTCAAATGGCCGGCGTCGCGCCGCACCAAACCGGCGGTTTCCAAATCGCGCAGTTTGGCTTCGGGCAGGTCGTGACCGGAAATGGCTTTAAACCGCGCCATATCGCTGCCCTCTGCCAAGCGCAGCGACATCAGCAGATATTCTAATGTACGATCTTCTTGCGAACTGGTTGTGCGCGGTGTTTCGCCCGCATTCCCAGCCTCTACCATCTGCAGCCACGCACCGGGCTGCTTGGGCGCCTCGGTGGCCCAACGTTGGCGGTTCAACGTCAGGCGGCCGTGCGCCCCCGGGCCGATGCCAGCATAGTCGCCCATGCGCCAATAGATAAGGTTGTGGCGCGATTCTTGACCTGGTCTGGCATGGTTTGAGATTTCGTAAGCTGGCAAACCGGCAGTTTCACACATTTCTTGTGTCATCAGATACATATCTGACGACACATCTTCATCCGGAAGGCCCTGCAACTGGCCAAGGCTATGACGAGCGCCGAAGACTGTGCCGTCTTCGATCGTCAGTTGGTAAAGCGACAAATGGCTTGGGTCCATCGCCAGCGCGTTTGTCAACTCGGCGCGCCATTCAGCGGTGGTTTGATCTTGGCGTGCGTAGATCAGGTCAAAGCTGACCCGGTCAAACGTGGCGCGCGCAATGTCATAGGCGGCTTTTCCTTCAGACGCCGAATGCATACGCCCCAATCGGCGCAGATCAGCATCGTTTAGGGCCTGCATGCCAATCGAAATTCGGTTCACTCCGGCATCTCGGTAGCCCGTAAAACGCCCTGCCTCGACGGAGCTGGGATTTGCCTCCAACGTGATTTCAACGTCATTGGCCAATGTCCAAGTGTCGCGCACCTTTTGCAAAATTGCAGCGACCAAATTGGGCTCCATCAAAGATGGTGTGCCGCCGCCAAAAAAGACAGAAGTCAGGATCCGGCCTTTCGTTTCGCAGCCAACCCGCTCGATTTCGTTCAAATAGGCCTGTTGCCAGCGGGATTGGTCGATATGGGCCGCAACGTGGCTGTTGAAATCGCAATAGGGGCATTTTGATTGGCAAAAGGGCCAGTGCAGATAAAGGCCAAACCCGCCGCTTTGCCAATCTTCGGTCATTCTTTAAAGGCCGTCACTTCGATTTCAACTTTCATTTCGGGGCGGATGAGACCCGCGATTACCATTGTTGCGGCGGGTCTTATCGTGCCCAGTGTTGCCCCCAGAACCGGCACAAGCGCGTCGACCAACGTTGCATCCGTCACGGTATATTGCACGCGCACGATGTCGGCCATCTCGAACCCAGCTTGCCCTAGCACATCGGCAATCGTGGCAAAACAGTTGCGGCCTTGGTCTGCGATATTGTCTGGCATGGTCATTGTGGTATAGTCATAACCCGTTACACCCGAGACAAAGCACCAACCGCCCTTCACAATAGCGCGACTGTAGCCCATGGTTGCCTCAAACGGGGATCCGGTTGAAATATGTTTCACGTGAAACATTCCTTGATCAGTTTGGCAAAAGCGTCGGCGCGGTGGCTGATTTTGTTTTTCACAGCGTCGTCCATCTCTCCAAAGGTTTTCAAATGGCCATCCGGCATGAAAATCGGATCATAGCCATGCCCCCGTGCGCCGCGCATCGGCCAGACAATCTGCCCCTCTACGCGCCCCGCAAACACCTGTTCCGCGCCATCTGGCCGAACCAACGCCAAGGTACAGCAAAACGTCGCCTTGTGTGGGGGCGTTGCTTTGACGGCCTGCAACAGGCCCCAGGTTTTTTCCATGGCACGCCCAAAATCGCGCCCCTTGGCCCCTTCGGCCCAGTCGGCCGTGTAAATCCCTGGTGCACCGCCCAAAGCCTGCACTTCTAGCCCGGAATCATCGGCCAAAGTCACCAATCCAGACGCCACAGCACCTGTGCGCGCTTTCAGTAAGGCATTGCCCGCAAAGGAAAACTCTGTCTCTTCCGGCTCGATCAATCCAAGATCGCTCAGGGATACCACTAAAACGCCAAAGGGTTGTAGCAGCGCCGAAATCTCGGCCAACTTGCCACGGTTCCCCGTGGCCACCAGCAGCGTTTCGCCAACCGCAATGCGCATCACGCCACAGCGGCCTTCTGCGCTGCCACCAGGGTCGCCACGCCAGCCTCTGCCAGATCCAGCAATTTGCCCATCTCGTCGCGCGAAAATGTCGCCCCTTCAGCCGACATTTGCACTTCAATCATGCGCCCCCGACCTGTGATCACAAAATTGCCATCAGTGCCGGCAACAGAATCTTCAGCATAATCAAGGTCTAACACTTCTTGCCCTGCATAAACCCCGCAGGAAATCGCTGCTACATGGTCGATCATCGGGTCGCTGACGATCACGCCCGCCTTCATCAACTTGTTCACCGCCAACCGCAGCGCCACCCAGCCGCCCGTGATCGATGCGCAGCGTGTGCCGCCATCAGCCTGGATCACATCGCAATCCACCACGATCTGCCGCTCTCCCAAGGCAGACCGATCCACCCCCGCCCGCAAAGCCCGCCCGATCAGCCGCTGAATTTCCTGCGTGCGGCCCGATTGCTTGCCCATTGCCGCCTCTCGCTTGGTGCGCCCGCCCGTGGCGCGGGGCAGCATGCCGTACTCGGCCGTCACCCAGCCTAAACCTGTGCCTTTCAAAAAGCTCGGCGGCTTATCCTCGATCGAGGCTGAACACAGCACATGCGTGTCGCCCATCTTGATCAGGCACGACCCTTCGGCATGTTTCATCACCCCGGCCTCAATCGAAACCGCCCGCATTTCATCCAATTTCCGGCCAGAGGGTCGCATATGAGCACCTTGTGTTGGGTTTTTATGTGTCTGCGTCAGATATGACGTCACAGCCCAAAGGCGCAACCCCGATTGACGGGCCTTCCCCATGGTCCTACCAAGAGATTATGTCTGACGCATCCTCGATCCTGACAGAGATGAACGATCGCTCGCGCGAGGTGTTTCGCCGTGTGGTCGAGTCGTATCTAAATTCCGGCGATCCGGTCGGCTCGCGCACGCTGACGCGATCGATGACCGAAAAGCTGTCTGCCGCCACGATTCGCAACACGATGCAGGATCTGGAGTATCTGGGCCTGCTTGACAGCCCCCATGTGTCGGCTGGCCGCATCCCCACCCAACTTGGCCTGCGGATGTTCGTGGATGGCCTGATGGAGGTCGGCACGATTGACGATCAAGATCGCGCTAAGATCGAATCCTCAGTGGACCGTGACGATGGCAATGTCACGTCTCTGCTTGATCAGGTGGGTGCGGCGTTGTCGGGCATCACGCGCTCTGCCAGTCTTGTTCTGGCGCCAAAGCAGGAAACGGCGATCAAGCATATCGAATTTGTCAGCCTGTCGCCCGACCGCGCCCTTGTGGTGCTGGTATTTGCAGATGGGCATGTCGAAAACCGCCTTTTCGCCCCACCCCCCGGCCAAACGCCCTCTTCCATGCGCGAGGCGGCGAATTTCCTGAACGCCATCGCCGAAGGCCGCCGCCTGTCGGAACTGCGCCCGCTGATCGCCGCCGAAATCGCCCGTCACCGCCAAGAAATTGATTCGCTCGCCCGTGACCTGGTTGAAAGCGGCATGGCCCTGTGGGCAAATGCTGGAGAGCGTGGTGAGCGCCTTATGGTACGCGGTCAGGCCAATTTGATCGAGGCTGGCGGCGAATCTCTCAACCTAGACCGCATCCGCACGCTGTTTGACGATCTTGAACGCAAGCGCGACATCGCCGATTTTCTGGAAATGACCGACAGTGGCGAAGGGGTGCGCATTTTTATTGGCTCTGAGAACAAGCTTTTTTCACTTTCGGGTTCCACTCTCGTCGTTTCTCCCTATATGAACGCCGACCGTAAGATCATTGGCGCCGTGGGCGTCATCGGCCCAACCCGGCTTAACTATGGCCGGATTGTTCCGATCGTGGACTATACGGCCCAATTGGTGGGCCGTATGGTTTCCGAGCGGGGCAAGGGCTAAGCTGGAAGGACAAAAGATGGCTGACGAAACGACTGGAACTGAAGATCTTGACCTGCAGGATTTTGAATCTGAGGTCGATAATGATGAGCTGACCGCCGCTTTGGCAGAGCGCGACGAGATGCGCGATCGCTATATGCGCGCCTTGGCCGATGCCGAAAACGCCCGCAAACGCGGCGACCGTGATCGGCGCGAGGCCGAGCAGTACGGTTCCACCCGTCTGGCCCGCGACCTTTTGCCCGTCTACGACAACCTCAAGCGCGCCCTAAGCGCTGTGCCAGAAGAGTTGAAAACCCAAGCCGCCGCGCTGACCGAAGGCGTAGAGTTGACGCTCCGCGAGCTAACCTCTGTCATGACCAAGCATGGCGTCAAGCCGATCACACCGCAGATTGGCGATGCTTTTGACGCGCAGACGATGGAGGCGATGTTCGAAGCCGCGCTTCCCGGCACCAAAGTCGGCGCGATCATTCAGGTCATGACCGAAGGCTTTATGCTGCATGACCGCCTGTTGCGCCCCGCGCAGGTGGGCGTGTCGTCCAATACCCAAGGCTGAACAGGTCGGGGTGCGCCCCGACCGTTTATTTCAGCAAGCTTTTCAATTCATATAATGCCACCAGTGCCTCGCGCGGGGTCAGCTCATCGGGGCTTATCTCGCGCAGGCGCGCTTCGGCGACCGAGGGGGTTGCCACGGCCACCGCCTGCACAGGGGCTGCGCGAAACAGCGGCAGATCGTCGATCAAGGCCCTTTGCCCCGGACGCTCGCGGTCGCCCTTTTCCAACGCCTCTAGCACCACCTTGGCGCGGTCGACCACGACCTGCGGCAACCCCGCTAAGCGTGCCACCTGTACGCCGTAACTGCGGTCAGCCGCGCCTTCTTGCACTTCGTGTAAAAAGATCACATCGCCTTCCCATTCCTTGACCCGAACGGTGGCATTCGTCACGCCCTTTAGCTTGCCCGCCAGTGCTGTCATCTCATGGTAATGCGTGGCAAACAACGCGCGACTGCGGTTCACATCGTGCAAATGCTCTAACGTCGCCCAAGCGATAGACAGCCCGTCATAGGTGGCCGTGCCCCGCCCGATCTCGTCCAAGATCACCAAGGCGCGGTCGTCGGCTTGGTTCAAAATCGCTGCCGTTTCCACCATCTCGACCATAAAGGTCGATCGCCCCCGCGCCAGATCATCCGCCGCCCCCACACGGCTGAAAATCTGGCTGACCAGCCCCACCGTGGCCGCCTTGGCGGGCACATAAGACCCCATCTGCGCCAACAGCGCGATCACCGCGTTTTGGCGCAAAAACGTCGATTTTCCCGCCATATTCGGCCCCGTCACCAGCCAAATCGCGGGCGACTCGGCCCGTGTCAGGGCGCAATCATTGGGCACAAAGGCTAGCCCCTGCCGTTTCAGCGCGCGTTCCACCACCGGATGCCGCCCGCCTTGCACCACAAACGCGCGGCTGTCATCGACCACGGGGGCGCACCAGTCTTCCGCCACGGCCAAGTCGGCCAAAGCCGCCGCCAGATCCAGTTCCGCCAACCCCCGCGCTGCACCCGCAATCGCCGCCGCCTGCGCCAGAACCTCGGTCCGCAGCGCGTCGAAATGGGCCTTTTCCTGCTCCAGTGCCAGATTGCCCGCGTTCAAGATGCGGGTTTCCATCTCGGCCAGTTCCACGGTGGCAAAGCGCATCACATTGGCATTGGTCTGCCGATGAATGAACCGCCCGCCGCCCAGCAGCTTGTCAGCATGGGTCGAGGTGACTTCGATAAAATACCCCAAGACATTGTTATGCTTTATTTTTAGCGAAGATATGCCCGTCGCCTCGATATACTCCGCTTGCATATCCCCCACCACGCCGCGCCCTTCATCGCGCAGCCGCCGTGTGGAATCCAGTTCCGGATCATGCCCCGTGGCGATATACCCCCCGTCCCGCAACAGCAGCGGCGGTTCAACCACCAAGGCGCGGTCCAGCAAATCTACCAGCATCTCATGCCCCTGAAGCGCGGCCAAAGCCTCGCCCAAGCCCTCTGGCGCATCTGTCAGCGAGATCAAAGCTGCCTGCGCCAGCCCCGCCCGAATGGCCGCCAAATCGCGCGGCCCGCCCCGGTCCAGCGCCAGCCGCGACAAGGCGCGGTCCATATCCGGCACCATGCGCAAGGCGGCGCGCAGATCATGGCGCGCACTGCCCTCAACCAGCCAGCGCACCCCCTCCAACCGCCGTGCAATCACGCCCAAATCGCGCGAGGGGCTGGAAAGCCGCGCCTCCAACAACCGTGCTCCCGCCGCCGTCACCGTGCGGTCCATCGCCGCCAAAAGCGACCCTTCCCGCCCGCCCGACAGCGCCTGCGTCAGTTCCAGATTGCGCCGTGTGGCCGCATCAATCTGCACCGTGCCGCCGCTGGCCTCACGCACAGGCGGGCGCAGCAAGGGCAGGTTGCCGCGCTGCGTCAGATCAAGATAGTCGACCACAGCACCCATGGCCGACACTTCCGCCCGCCCAAACCCGCCAAAGGCCGCCAGCCCCGCCACCCCGAACAGGGCTGAAAGCCGCGCCTCGGCCCCCGCCGAATCAAAACTGCCCCGCGACAGCACCGTTATGGCGGCCCCAGCTTCGCGCACCACTTCGGCCCACACACCCTCGCGCGCTTCTGACACCAGCACTTCGCGCGGGGTAAGGCGGGCCAGCTCGGCAGAAAGCCGCGCCGAAGGGCACACCATCACGCGGAACTCTCCGGTCGAGATATCGGCCCAAGCCAAGGCCCCCTCGTCGCGCA
>CANIKY010000142.1 GCA_947468085.1 Paracoccaceae bacterium
GCTCCACCCCAAGGCGGGGGCAAGGGTTTGCACCGCCTCCCCCAAGCTTTGCAGGGATTGCGCTTGCCCGTTCAGATTGGCCACGGCTTCGGGCAGCACGGATAAAACGGGCAAATCCTCTGACAGGACATCTGCCACAGGATGCACGGTTTTCAGGCGTTCAAACACCTTTGACAGCGCCGCCCGCGCTTGGCCCGACAGGTCAGCCTCGGCAAAGGCCTGCTCTGCCGCCGTCACCACCTGTTGCAAGCCCCCAGCCCGCGTCATTCTGCTGCGGTGACAGAGGGGTTGTTGGGGTGCATTGTCCAATTGGCATACTCGCCCACCTTGCGCCCCGTGCGCTGATCCACCCCGCCTTTGGGCACTTCGACCATGGTGATGCAATCTTGCACAGGGCAGACGTTGACGCACAGGTTGCAGGCGACGCATTCCTCGTCTTTGACGGTAAAGGTGCGGTCTGCACTCATCGCGATGGCTTGGTGGCTGGTGTCTTCGCAGGCGGCAAAACAGCGGCCGCATTTGATGCAATCGTCTTGGTTGATCACGGCTTTGGTGACGTAGTTCAGGTTCAAGAACTGCCAATCGGTCACATTCGGGGTTGCACGCCCGACCAGATCAGACAGGTCCATCCCTTTGTCATCCAGATACTCCGACAGGCCCGAGATCATCTCTGACACGATCTTGAACCCATAGGTCATCGCAGCCGTGCAGACCTGCACATTGCCCGCCCCAAGGGCCAAAAACTCTGCTGCATCGCGCCATGTGGTCACCCCGCCGATGCCGCTGATGGGCAGGTTGCGGGTGGCGGGGTTGCGGGCAATTTCGGCCACCATGTTCAACGCAATCGGCTTGACCGCAGGGCCGCAATAGCCGCCGTGCGTACCCTTGCCGTCAATCATCGGTTCGGGCGCAAAGCTGTCAAGGTTGACCGAGGTGATGGAATTGATCGTATTGATCAAGGACACTGCATCCGCCCCGCCGGCATGTGCCGCCTCAGCCGGTTTGCGGATGTCGTTGATATTTGGGGTCAATTTGACAATGCAAGGCATGCGCGAGTGTTTTTTCACCCAGCGTGTGACCATTTCGATATATTCGGGCACCTGCCCCACAGCCGACCCCATGCCCCGTTCCGCCATGCCATGTGGGCAGCCAAAGTTCAGCTCGACCCCGTCGGCCTCGGTATCTTCGATGCGGTGCAGGATGTCTTTCCACGATTCCTCGTCACAAGGCACCATCAGGCTGATCACCATGGCCCTGTCGCGCCACTTGCGCTTGACGGCTTTGATCTCGTCCAGATTGATCTGCAAGGGGCGGTCGGTGATCAGTTCGATGTTGTTTAATCCCAACAACCGCCGATCCGCCCCCCAAATCGCCCCATACCGCGGGCCTGATACGTTCACCACCGGCGGCCCTTCCGAGCCTAAGGTTTTCCAAACCACCCCGCCCCAACCCGCCTCAAACGCGCGCTCAACGTTATAAGCCTTGTCGGTCGGCGGGGCCGAGGCCAGCCAGAACGGATTGGGGGATTTGATGCCGATGAAATTGGACGCCAGATTTGCCATGATGTGATCCTTGATAACGTGCGCCTTAGCGCACCGCCCCCGTCAAGACTGAGTGAATTTCTTCCGCAGCATCGCGCCCTTGGGCCACAGCGGTGACGGTCAAGTCTTCGCCCCCGGCTGCACAATCGCCGCCCGCCCAAACCTTGCCCACGCGACTGGAAAGTTTTTTGCCGTCCCGCGCAATAGGCTCACCCACCAGCGTCTGGCCAATGGCCTTGAACACCTGATCGGCCCTCTGCGTGAAAGTCTCGCCCGACTCATAGGCAAATTCAACACCCTCAACCTTGCTAGCGCCCAAGATCTTCACCGGTGCCGCCCCGTAAACAATCGTCACACCGCAAGCCGTTGCGTGTTCTTGCTCATAAACCGAAGCGCTCATCTTTTCCTTGCCGCGCCTGTATACCATCGTCACTGTCTGTGCGCCCAGCAATTTGGCCTGCACCGCCGCATCCACCGCCGTCATACCGCCACCGATCACCACGACATCGCGCCCCACTTCCAGCGCAGCTTTGTCGTCGGCCTGCCGCAGCGTGGCAATAAAATCGACCGCGTTGGCTACGCCCGCCAAATCCTCTCCCACCAGCCCAAGCGCATTCACGCCGCCCAATCCGATGCCCAAAAACACCGCATCAAACGCGGCGTCCAAACTGGCCAGCGTCATATCGCGGCCCAAGTCTTTGCCAGTTTCAATGGTGATCCCACCAATTTTCAACAACCACTCCACTTCCCGCGCGGCGAAGTCATCGGTCGATTTATAGGCCGCAATGCCGTATTCGTTCAGCCCACCCGCCTTGGGGCGGCGGTCATAGACCGTGACGGCATGGCCGTGCAGCGCCAAGCGGTGCGCACAAGCCAGACCCGCAGGCCCTGCCCCCACAACCGCCACTCGTTTGCCCGTGTTGGCCGCGCGGGTGAAGGGATGCACGCCCTTGGCCATCAGGCTGTCGGTGGCATAGCGCTGCAAACGGCCAATCTCGACCGGTTTGCCTTCGGCCACTTCGCGCACGCAGACCTCTTCGCACAGGGTTTCAGTCGGGCAAACACGTGCGCACATGCCCCCCATGATGTTTTGCGCAAAGATCGTCTTGGCCGCCGCATCGGGCGTGCCTGTGGCGATCTGGCGGATGAACAGGGGAATGTCGATCGCTGTGGGGCAAGCCGTCATGCAGGGCGCATCGTGACAGAAATAGCAGCGGTCGGCTGCAACACGGGCTTCATGCGCGGCGTAGGCGGGCTGATAGGCGGCGAAGTTCTGCGCCACACGCTCGCTTGGCAAGCGCTGCGCCACGATACCGGGCGTTTGGGGGGAATTGGGCATGGGGCCTCCACCATCTGAACAAAAGATCTTTTGCAAAGGCTGGCACAGGTCACTTTTTTTATCAAATGGTAAATTTCATTCAGCGCGAAGATTTGACAGCGCGAAGATTTGACCCCGCCGCCCCACAAACCGCATCAGATGCTTTTCCTTTGGGCATCGGTGCCGTATACAAAGCATTCATAAGCGCGTTTGGCCTGTCAGGGCCGCCCATCAACAACGCCAAAAGAGGATCGCATGAGCAAACAATCCCCCGATGCGGACGTGGCCTTTATTTCGGCCTTGGCAGAGCTTCTCAACAAGAACGCCCTAACCGAACTGTCCGTGATGCGCGAATATGGCGAATATGACAGCCTTGATGTCAAGGTGGTCAAACAAGTTACCGTTGTACACCAAGCGGCACCCATGATGCAGGCAGCACCTGCCTTGCACGCTGCACCTGCCGCAACCCCCGTTGCCACAGTGGCCCCCGCACCCATCGAAGATCCAGCCCAACACCCCGGCGCAGTCACCTCACCTATGGTGGGGACAGTGTATTTGTCGGCCGAACCGGGGGCTGCGGCCTTTGTCAGCGTGGGGGCAACTGTCAGCGAAGGTCAAACGGTTCTGATCATCGAAGCCATGAAAACCATGAACCACATCCCCGCCCCACGCGCAGGCACGGTCAAGCGCATTCTGGCCAATGACGGCCAAGCCGTCGAATACGGCGCGCCCTTGATGATCATTGAGTGAGGCTTTTATTTTGACGCAAAGCCCCGCTCTGCCCATTTTTGACAAGATCCTGATCGCCAATCGCGGCGAGATTGCCCTGCGTATCATCCGTGCGTGCCGCGAGATGGGCATCAAATCGGTGGCCGTGCATTCCACGGCTGACGCCGATGCGATGCATGTGCGCATGGCGGACGAATCGGTGTGCATCGGGCCAGCGTCTTCGGCGCAAAGCTATCTGAACAAGGCGGCGATCATTTCGGCCTGTGAGATTACGGGCGCGCAGGCCGTGCATCCGGGCTACGGGTTTTTGTCGGAAAACGCTTCGTTCGCGCAGGCGTTGCAAGATCACGGCATCACCTTTATCGGCCCAAACGCCGAACATATTCGCATTATGGGCGACAAGATCACCGCCAAGGAAACCGCCAAGGCTTTGGGCATTCCTGTCGTGCCGGGGTCTGATGGCGGGGTGGCTGATTATGAAACGGCCATCGGTGTGGCTGCGAAAATCGGCTTTCCGGTGATCATCAAGGCCACGGCAGGCGGCGGCGGGCGCGGTATGAAAGTGGCGCGCACCCCGCAAGAGCTGGAGATAGCCTTTCGCACCGCACGGTCGGAATCCAAAGCCGCCTTTGGCAATGACGAAGTCTATATCGAAAAATACCTGCAAAAACCGCGCCATATCGAGATTCAGGTGTTTGGTGACGGCAAAGGTGGTGCTGTCCATCTGGGAGAGCGCGATTGCTCCTTGCAACGCCGCCACCAAAAGGTCTTTGAAGAGGCTCCCGGCCCCGTCATCACCCCTGCGCTGCGTGCTAAAATCGGCAAGGTTTGCGCTGATGCCATGCAAAAGATCAGCTATATCGGCGCTGGCACGATCGAATTTCTGTATGAGGACGGCGAGTTTTTCTTCATCGAGATGAACACCCGTTTGCAAGTGGAACACCCCGTCACCGAAGCGATCTTTGGCATCGACCTTGTGCGCGAACAAATCCGCGTGGCCTCTGGCCTGCCCTTGTCGTTCACCCAAGACGAGCTTGAAATCAACGGCCACGCCATCGAAGTGCGCATCAACGCCGAACGCCTGCCTGATTTTGCGCCGCGCCCCGGCAAGGTCAAAGTCTTTCACGCGCCCGGTGGCTTGGGCGTGCGGATGGATTCAGCCCTTTATGGTGGCTATTCGATCCCGCCCTATTACGACAGCCTGATCGGCAAGCTGATTGTCCATGGCCGCGACCGCCCCGAAGCCTTGGCCCGCCTGAAGCGGGCTTTGGGCGAGTTGATCATCGACGGGGTGGAAACCACGATTCCGCTGTTTGCCGCCCTGCTGGCAGAGCCAGATATCCAGAACGGGGATTATAACATCCACTGGCTGGAAAAGTGGCTGGAACACCAGTTTCGCGCGTAAGGATTAGGGCGGGTTGTTAATCCGCCCGTTCCAAATGGCCTGCGAATGCGGTTCCCCCCGACCTTAAGCTTATGGGCGGTTAGGCCGGCGGGGCCACTTCCCAAGGTTTGACCCAATCGCCTGCAACGCGCAGATCAATGCCGGCGTCATCTTCAATCACTTTGCACACAGTCATCTCGCCCGCGCCCATGCCGTAGCGTCTGCCAGCCTCGCGGAAGCGTTCGTGGGTGGCCTCGGTCAGGGTGTTGGTGGTGCCGACCTTCTCCATCAACTCTTGGATCAGGCTTAGGTCTTTTAGGCACAAGGCAATCGGGAAAGACGGGTCGTAATGACCCGCAAAGATTGACGGCACGTCATGCGACAGAACGAAACTGTCAGCAGCACCGCCTTTCATCACCTCCCACCACACGGCGGGGTCTAATCCGGCCAGCTTGGCTGTCACCATCGCCTCGCCAATCGCAGCGGCGTGGATTTTCCACAACTGGTTGTTGACCAGTTTTGCGACATAGCCGTTGCCATAGGCCCCCACTTTGCGCAATTGGCCCATGGCTTCGATCACGGGGCGGACCTGTTCGATCACCGCATCGTCACCCCCCACAAACATGGGCATATCGCCCCGGATCGCCGCATCCACCGAGCCTGTGACGGGCGCATCCACCGCTTGGCCGCCTTTGGCCGCAAACTCCACCGCCAAGTCGCGCATCAAGAAGGGGGAAGAGGTCGTCATATCAACCCAGATCTTGCCCGTACAATCGCCCGACAAAAAGCCCTGCGGGCCACGCAGAACGGCTTCAACCTCCTTAGGGCCAAAGACCATCGTCACCACCACATCGCAGCGTGCCAGCACATCGGCGGGGCTGCTGGCTTTGGCGGCCCCCATGGCGGCCAGCCCCTCCATCGCTTCGGGGCGGATGTCGTAGACCACCATGTCAAACCCGTGGCGGCGAATGTTGGCAGCGGCATTCTTGCCCATTGTGCCCAAACCGATGAAACCGATGCGCATGTCTATCCCCATGATGTTGGCCCCTTGTTGCTGGGTTGCAGCCTGCGCCCCTTGGGCCTAGGTTGTCCAACAAAAGCCTGTTATGGCGGGCATCAGTCCGGCTTGTGGCCTGCGGTTGGGGTATATGGATATTGAACTGCGTTTGCTGCGGTCTTTTGTCTTGATGCACGAGGCAGGCTCGATCAGCCGGGCGGCAGAACGGATGGCGTGCACCCAAGCTGCCATGTCGATGCGCTTAAAGGCGATTGAGTTCGAGATCGGCGCAGCCTTGTTCTTGCGCACCCCACACGGGCTAAAGCCCACCCCGCGCGGGGCAGAGCTTTACGCCAAGGCCTTGGGCGTGCTGGCGGCCTACGACGAGATGATGTCAGCCACGCGCGCGCGGCCTATGGCCGAGCGGATCAGGCTTGGGATGCCTGACGACTATGCCTTGGGCTGGCTGGGACCAGTTTTGGCCACATTGTCGCTGGACCGCGCCGAGGTCGAGATCACCTGTGATCTGTCGGCCCATCTGATGGCCAAGGTGCAACGGCAGGATCTGGATCTGGCCTTGGTGACATTAGACAGCCGACCAGCGCTGACACGGGCTGCGGCGCAAGTGCCGCTGTCGTGGGTTGGCGTCGCCAAGGGCGATACCGTGCGGCTGGCGGCTTATCCCGAAGGTTGCGTCTTTCGTCGGGCGATGATTGCCAGTCTGGAAGGCGCCGGCAGGCCGTGGCAAGTGGCC
>CANIKY010000143.1 GCA_947468085.1 Paracoccaceae bacterium
AGGGCCGCCAGCGCAAATATCCCTGTTGCCGCCGCCACCATAGACGGCCCTGCAGGTGTATCTTGCCACAAAGACAGGCTTAGCCCCAACAGGCAAGCCAAAGCGCCAAGCGCCGAGGCGAGCATGGCCATAGCCTCGGGCCCACGCGCTATGGCCCGCGCCGCAGCGGCGGGGATAACCAGCATGGCCGCGATCAGCAAAGCCCCCACCACTTTCAGCGCCACGGCCACCACCAAGGCCAAAGCCAGCGTCAAGATCAAGCGCTCGCGGTCCGGATCAATCCCGTCCGCTTGCGCCAGATCGGCGCTGAGGGTGGCGGTCAGCAGGGCTTGCCACCGCCAGATCAACAGCGCCACGACCACCAAGGCCCCGCCCCAGATCGTGGCCAGATCAGCGGGGGTGACGGCCAGAATGTCGCCGAACAGATAGGATTCCAGGCTGGTATGCACCCCATGCACAAAGCTGATGGCCACCAGCCCCAACGCCAAAGCGCCGTGGCTTAACACGCCCAAGGTTGTATCCACCGCCCATCCCTTGGCAGCCAGCGAGGCCACCGTCACCGCCATCGCCAGCGCCACCACCAGCGTGCCCAAGGGCACGGGCAGATCAGTTGCCAAGGCCAAGGCCACGCCCAGAATAGCCGCATGGGCCGTGGCATCGCCGAAGTAAGCCATCCGCCGCCATAAGACGAAAGCACCCAAGGGGCCAGTCGCCAGCGACAGGCCAATGCCCGCCAAACCGGCGCGGATCAGGAAATCATCCAGCATGGTGGGTGTGCCCATGATGATCATGGCCCGCGTGATCATGCACCCCATGATCCGCCGTGCCGTCATGGGAATGGTCATGCCGGTGCTGATACAGCGCCAAGGCCCCCTGCGTGCCCAGCCCAAACAGCGCGAGGTATTCCGGCGCGGCAGAAACGACCCTTGGCGTGCCCTGACAACAGATATGGTGGTTAAGGCAAATCACCCGATCACTGGCCGCCATGACCACATGCAAATCATGGCTGACCATCAGCACCCCCGCCCCAGTATCTCGCCGCACCTCGGCGATCAGCGTGTAAAAAGCCGCCTCGCCGGGTTGGTCAAGGCCTTGGGTGGGTTCGTCCAGCACCAGCAGGCCCGGGTGGCCCAACAAGGCCCGCGCCAGCATGACACGCTGCAACTGCCCGCCCGAAAGGGCGGCGATCTGGCGTTGGCCTGCCGCGTCCATCCCAACGCGGGCAAGCACGTCTGCCGCCTCGGTATCACTTACGCGGTGGGGCAGCGACAGGAAACGGCGCACGGTCATGGGCAGGCTGGCGTCAATCGCCAGCTTTTGCGGCACATAGCCCAGCCGCAACCCGCCCGCACGGCGCACCTGCCCGCTGGCCAAGGGCACCATGCCCAAAACCGCGCGCAACAATGTGCTTTTTCCTGATCCGTTCGGGCCCAGCACGGTGACAATCTCGCCCGGCTCTACCCCCATCGAGACGCCGGATAAAACCTCGACCCCGTCCAATCGCACAAAGATGTCCTGCGCCTGCAGCAGCATCACGCCAGCCCCCGCACAGGGCTTTGGGAGATAGAGCAAGCCGGACATAGTCCTAAAGCCTCTAGCGTGGCGCGTTCAACCGTAAAGCCGACCTTCTTGGCCGCTTGGCCCAAGGAAAGCCCAATCGCAGCACCCGGCGCTTCGGCCACCACGTTGCACAGGCGGCAGATAAGAAATGCTGGGGCGTGGATTTCGCCCGGATGCATGCAGGCCGTAAAGGCGTTCAGGCGGCGAATGCGGTGGGCCAGACCGTTTTCTTCCAAAAACTCCAAGGCGCGATAGGCGACTGGCGGCTGGTGGCCAAAGCCCTCGGCGGCCAAGCGTTCCAGTACATCATAGGCCCCCATGGCGCGGTGCGCCTCCAGCAAGATTTGCAAGGTGCGGCGGCGCACCGGCGTCAGCCGCTGGCCGGCTTGGGCCAACTGCGCCTCGGCCAAGGCCATAACCTCATCCGAACAGCGGCTGTGATCGTGGGGGGCAAAGGCCAGATCGGGCTGCGCACAGCCGGGGCAAGTGGAAGGGTCGTGCATTGGGCACCTGTTTTGCGTTATACTATAACATATATCTTGACATGTTATGATATAACACATTACACCACCTGATCTCCATCCGAAAGGCCCAAAAATGCGCGCACTCGTCCTGCTTTTTGCACTGTCCTCCCCTGCGCTGGCCGATGTGCCACAGGTGCAAACCGATATTCCGCCAGTGGCGGCCCTTGTGGCGCAGGTGATGGGCGACCTGGGCACGCCCGGCGTGCTGCTAGACAAGGGTGGTGACGAGCATGACATGCAATTGCGCCCCAGCCAGATGCGTGCACTGACGGACGCGCAGCTTTTGGTCTGGGTGGGCCCCGAACTGACACCGGGGCTGGATACGGCCCGCCAATCGGTGCGCGATTTGCAAAGTTTGGCTCTGCTGGACGATCCTGCCACCCTCCGCTTGCCCTATACCGATGGCAGCTCAAACCCGCACGCTTGGCTTGACCCGACGAATGCTAGCCTGTGGATTGGCGTCATCGCCCAGCGCCTGTCAGCCCTAGACCCCGCCCATGCCGCCACCTATGCGGCCAACGCAGCCGCAGCCCAAACCCAGATTGCGGCACTGGATTCTGACCTTGCCAGCCAATTGGCTGGCCTGACGCAAAGCTTTGTCACCTACCACGACGCCTATGGCTATTTCACCGCCCATTACCACCTGCCCTCTGCCGGAGGACTTGCCGCAGGAGATGCCGCCCCGCCGGGTGCCGCCCGCCTGTCAGCGCTGCGCGCGCAGGCAGAGAAAGGCCAGATCGCCTGCGCCTTCCCCGAAGCCCAGCACGACCCGGCCTTGATCACCAATCTGGCCCAAGGCACCGCTGTGTTCGTGGGCCCGCCCTTGGATCCGGTCGGATCAACGCTTGACCCTGATCGCCACGCCTATGCCAAGCTGATGACTGCCCTGACCCACTCCCTGCTGACCTGCGCCAATAAACCTTGACCTGTGCGGCGCCATCCGCCACCAAAGGCGAATAGATCCCCAAGTCAGGTAAAAGTCCCCATGTCACCCGCCCAGATCACCCCGTTTGGCACAACCGCTACTGGCCAAGATGTTGCTTGCGTCACCTTGAACGGCCACGGGTTGACAGTGGCCATCATTACCAAAGGAGCGACGCTGCAATCTGTACGCCTTGCTGGGGTGGATCACGACCTGACTTTGGGGTCGAACAGTCTGGCCGATTACGAAGGCGAGATGCGCCATCACGGCTCGCTGGTGGCGCCTGTGGTCAACCGGTTCAAAGGGGCGACGGCACCGATTGACGGCAAGTTGCGGAAGTTTGAGGCGAACCAAGACGGCAAACACACATTGCACTGCGGGGCTGCGGGCACCCAGCACAAGGTCTGGAACGTGGTCGAAGCCAACGATACCGCCGTCACCCTTGCGGTGGACCTGCCCGATGGCGAAGGCAATATGCCCGGCAACCGCCATGTGACGGCCCGTTTCTCGCTGCACCAAGGCGCGCGCCTGCATCTTGAGGTGACAGCCACCACCGATGCCCGAACCCTGTTTAACGCCGCCAACCACAGCTATTGGAACCTTGATGGCAGGGCCAGTTGGGCGGGCCACAGCCTGCAAATCGCAGCCTCCAGCTACTTGCCCACCGACGATGATTTCTGCGTAACGGGCGAGATCGCAGATGTCAGCGGTACCCCGATGGACTTTCGCCGCGGCCGCAAGATCACGCCCGCCGATACAGTGCTGGACCATAACTTTTGCCTCTCGGCCGGCCGTCAGGCCCTGCGCGATGTGCTTTGGCTGACAGGGTCCAACGGGCTGATGATGACAGTGGCCACGACCGAACCGGGGATCCAGCTTTTTGATGCGCGCAGCGCGCAGCGCACGGGGGGGCCAACCTATGAGGGCTTGGCGATTGAGGCGCAAAACTGGCCCGATGCGCCCAACCATCAAAGCTTTCCGTCAATCGAACTGGAAGCGGGCGCTACTTGCGTGCAAGTGACCGAGTGGCGCTTTAGCCGCGCTTAAAGTTTCCAGCCCGCCCCAAAGGTACGGCACCTTACAGCAGGGCGGCAACATCCTCGGGGATGTCAAAGTTGTAAACGACCGATTGCACATCGTCGTCCTCTTCCAGCATGTCCACCAAACGCAGCAATTTTTGCGCAGTTTCCAGATCAACCACAGTCAGGGTTTGCGGCTTCCAGATCAGCTTGGATTCGGTCGATTCCCCCAAGGCCTTTTCCAAAGCGTCCGACACGGTGGGCAGGTCTTCGATCTGGCAATAGATCCAGTGGCCGTCCTCATCGCTTTGCGCATCATCGGCACCCGCATCCAAGGCGGCCATCATCACATCGTCGGCGGACCCCGCCGACAGCGGGTAGCTGATCTCGCCCACGCGGTCGAAACTATGGCTGACCGATCCGGTCTGGCCCAGATTGCCGCCGCATTTGGTGAAATAAGAGCGCACATTGCTGGCGGTGCGGTTCAGGTTATCTGTCAGCGCCTCGCAGATGATGGCGATGCCGTTCACGCCGTACCCTTCGTAACGAATGTCGTGGTAATCGGCTGCATCGCCCATTTGCGATTTCTTGATGGCGCGGTCGATCACATCCTTGGGCATTGATTGCGCCTTGGCAGCCTTCACAGCCAAGCGCAGGCGCGGGTTCATGTCGACATCGGGCATGCCCATTTTGGCCGCCACGGTGATTTCCTTGCTTAGCTTGGAAAACACCTTAGAGCGCAGCGCATCCGTCTTGCCCTTTTTGTGCTTGATGGTCGACCATTTGGAATGCCCTGACATGCCCGTATTCCCCGCCGTTTTGAATTCGCCGTTTTGAACTGGGTGCGGTCTACACCAGCCACAGGCCCTGCTGCAACCCCGCCCTCAGATGGTGCGGGCGCGCGGGCGCACGAGGGTGACGCCCAGCAGCATGACGGCCAAAGCCACAAAAACCAAGGGCGAGAAGCGCTCTCCAAGCAGCGCCATCGCCCAGCACAGGCCCGCCGCTGTGACGATATAAGAGCTTTGGCTGGCAAAAACCGCCCCTGCCTTGGCCGCCAACCCGACATAGCCCGCATAAAGCAAAGCGTGCAGGCCCGAAGATAGCAGCAAAGCCCCCTCTGCCTTTCCCCATGGTGGCAATGGGCTGACCCAAGATCCGGTCACAAGCACCATGGGCAAACACAGCGCCAAGGCGACCAGACTGGCCCCGAACATCGCCTGAATAGGGTCCATCCCCGCCATGCCATAGCGGCCGACAAAGGTGCCTTCTAGCGCGTAAAACAGGGGTCCAATCAGTGCCAAGGGCAAAAAGGCCACCATACCGGGCGCCAAACTCGCCCCGGGGGCTGCAATGATGGCTACGCCCAACAGGCCCAAGAGCAGGCCGATCAGACGCTTGATTTCAAACTTGTCAGACCGCAGCGCCAAATTCATCGGAAAGGCCATCAGCGGCACGGTCGAGATCAGGATCGACATGATCCCCGAGGGCAGCCTGTAGACCGAGATGTAAAATGTTGCATTCGGCACCAAAGTGCCCAGAACCGCCACGGCAAGGTAAAACCCAAAGGCCCGCCGTGTCAGAACAAGGCCCTTGCCGCGCATGAAGGTCAAGGTGCCCAAGACAAGAACGCAGATCACCGTCTGCCATAAGATCAGCGTCAGGGGCGGGTGCCCCGAAGAGGCCGCGATCTTGCCCAAGGGCTGGGTCGATCCCCAGCCCACGCCCAACAACACCAGCGCCGCAAGGCCTTGCACCCGCGTCAAAGGCTGCCCCATCATGGCCCCGCCTGCTGCAGCCGCCCGCCTTGGCGCACCATGGCAACACGGGTGGCCTTGCCCGTGCGGTCGTCTGTTTCGACATAAACGCCTGACAAAGTCGCCTCTCCCGCCGCCGGTTCAAAACGGTTCGAGGACATGCCCGTGATAAACCGCCGCAACGGTTCCAGCTTTTCCATGCCGATCACGCTGTCATAATCGCCGCACATGCCCGCATCGGTCAGATAGGCCGTGCCTTTGTTCAGGATCATCGCATCGCCCGTGGGCACATGGGTGTGGGTGCCCACAACCAAACTGGCCTGCCCGTCGCACCAATGCCCCATCGCCATCTTTTCAGACGTGGCTTCGGCATGGATATCGACGATCACGGCCTGCACCATCCCGCCCAAGGGGTGGGTTTTCAAAACGGTGTCCAGCGCACTGAAGGGGTCATCGAACGGGCGCTTCATGAACACTTGGCCCAGCGCTTGGGTGACCAAGACCTTGCGGCCTTGTGTGGCGTCAAACACTTTAGCGCCGCGTCCGGGGGCGATTTTGGAAAAGTTCAGCGGGCGCAGGATGCGCGGTTCGGTTTCGATAAACGACAGCATGTCCTTTTGGTCAAAGGCATGATCGCCCAGCGTCACACAATCGGCTCCGGCGTTCAGGATCAGCTTGGCGTGTTCGGGCGTCAGCCCCGCGCCGGAACTGGCATTCTCGCCATTGACCACGACAAAATCCAAACCCCAAGTGGCGCGCAGGGCAGGCAAACGCTCTGCCACTGCCGTCCGGCCGGATTTGCCCATCACATCGCCAAGGAACAGAAGTTTCATGGCTGCGGGATAGACTTGGGGGACGGGCGCTGCAACCTCAAAGGCGACATAGCGAGGGGCGCAAAGGGGCCATTCGCCACCCCTTCGGCTGCGCTGGGGGCTG
>CANIKY010000144.1 GCA_947468085.1 Paracoccaceae bacterium
AGCCGCTTGATCTGCTGCCGCCTGATCCGCTGCTGCCTGATCCGCTGCCGCCTGATCTGCGGCTGCCTGATCCGCTGCCGCTTGGTCTGCTGCCGCCTGATCTGCAGCCGCTTGATCTGCTGCCGCCTGATCCGCTGCCGCCTGATCTGCCGCCACTTGATTGCCGTAAGCCTGTTCTGCATCCATCTGACAGGTGTCTGGGCCCGTCAGGATCGTGCAAAAAGCCCCCTCGGGGCACAGCGCTTGCGCATCTGGAAGGCAGATCACTTGGATGTCCCCCACAAAAGCCACAGGATAGTCTTGTGCATGGGCGACGAAAGGCGGCACGACATAAAGCGCCAAAGACAGGGCCGTCATCAGATTGATCAGTCGCTTCATGCCATTTCCCCTTAAGTTTTCAACCGAATCGGCAAAGACACCGCTGCGTGCCTCGCTATGCATCCTAGATTTGCCACAAACTCAGGCTGATATGCGATAGCGTGGGTTAACCCTAGGGCCAAAAGGCAGGATTTTAAATGCAGCCCGAGAGTGACCAACGGGCGACGTAAGGTAAATCTGTGACCATTCTGGCGATAAACTATCGCACGCCACCCTCAGCCGCACGGCGGGTTGCGGGCTAGGGTCAGGGTCAGTTGCGGGGCTATTTGCTCAGTGTGGCCGTGCAATCCCACTGGAAAATCAAGTGGCGTTGGGTTAGGGCAGGGGCATGATCAAAAGCCTGACCCTGCGCCGCCCAGACGATATGCACCTGCACCTGCGAGACGGGGCGATGCTGACGGCAGTGGCGCCAGAATCAGCGCGCGATTTTGCGCGGGCGATCATAATGCCGAATTTGGTGCCCCCCATCGCCACGATGGCGCAAGCAGAAGACTACCGCGCCCGCATCATCGCCGCTTTGCCAAAGGGCGCGCAGTTTGAACCCTTGATGACGCTATATCTAACCGAAACCACCGATCCTGCAGATGTGGCACGTGCGCATCTTTCTGGTCTGATCAAGGCGGTCAAACTTTACCCCGCAGGGGCCACGACGAATTCGCATGGCGGGGTGCGCGACTTGGGCCAAGTTATGCCCGTGCTGGAAAAGATGGCGGAAATCGGGTTGCCCCTGTGCACCCATGGCGAGGTGACAACACCCGAGGTTGATATATTTGACCGGGAGGCCGTGTTTATCGACACAGTGCTGGACCCGCTCCGCCGCCGCCTGCCAGACCTGCGGGTGGTGATGGAGCATATCACAACCCAAGAAGGCGTGGCCTATGCAGCCGAAGGCGCAAATCTGGCCGCTACGATCACAACCCACCACCTGATCTTGAACCGCAACCACCTTTTGGTAGGCGGCATCCGCCCACATTACTACTGCCTTCCCGTCGCCAAGCGTGAAAAGCACCGCTTGGCCCTGCTGGGTGCGGCAACATCGGGCCATGCCAGCTACTTTTTGGGAACCGACAGCGCGCCGCATGTGGACGCGCTGAAAGAACACGCCTGTGGCTGTGCGGGTTGTTTTACCGCCACCAATACTATGCCGATTTTGGCCCATATCTTCGAGCAAGAGGGCGCCCTTGAACGGTTAGAGGCCTTCACAAGCCTAAATGGGGCCGCTTTTTATGGCCTGCCGCCGAATGAGGCGCAGATCACTTTGATCAAATCGGCCCAAGCGACAGCCTTTCGTGCAAAAATCCTGTCAGAAGCGGGGCCCGTCACGGTCTTTGACCCCGGCTTTGCAGTGCACTGGCAGGTGCAGGCGTAATCGTTTAACAACCTTCGGAGCCCCCCATGATCCCCGCCCATTTCCCAACCGATACGGAAATCGCTCGCCTTACAGCACGCGCCTTGTTGGAAATTGGCGCTGTGCATTTTAATGCGGCCACCCCCTTTACCTTGGCGAGCGGTTTGCCGTCGCCAACCTATATCGACTGCCGCAAGTTGATCTCTTATCCGCGCATCCGTTCGGTTTTGATGGATTTTTTGTGCGTCACAGTGATGCGCAACGCCGGGTTTGAGGCGTTTGATAACATCGCAGGCGGCGAGACGGCGGGCATTCCTTTTGCGGCCCTTGTGGCCGAACGCTTGGCCCTGCCCATGACCTATGTGCGCAAAAAGCCCAAAGGCTATGGTCGCAATGCGCGCATCGAAGGGGTGATGACCGAAGGCCAACGCGTGTTGCTGGTGGAAGATTTGACCACAGATGGCGGATCAAAGCTGTCTTTCGTCGATGCCATCCGCGAGACGGGGGCGACCTGTGCCCACACGGCGGTGATTTTCTACTACGGTATTTTTCCCGAAACAGTCGGTCGATTGGCCGATCATGGTATCAAACTGCATCACCTGTGCACATGGTGGGATGTTCTGGCTGAGGCCCGCGCTCAAGGGTCGTTTGATGCCGCAACTTTGGGCGAAGTGGAAAGCTTTCTGCAAGACCCTCGCGCTTGGCAGGCCGCGCGCGCCAAATAGGGTTTGCAGTCTTTGCCCTGCGGGAGGGCCGTCTGCCCCCTGCACCCCCTGAGAGTATTGCGGCAAAGAGCAGTGGAAAAAGGACGCTGAGTTCACCTTGGCCCAAATACTCGGGGCGAAGGCTCCCCAAGCCGCTTGGCGGCACGCCAGAGGCGAGAGAAAAACAATGCGCGGAACGCGCGCCTTTGGATCAGCGGCGGGGCTGGGATCAGCCTATGTCGGCGAGGCGCTTGAGGGCGGCTTGCAGCTTGGCGGCTTCCTCCTCGCGCGCGTCCAGATTGGCCTTTGCCTCGTCGACCACCTCTTCAGGGGCAGAGGCCGCAAAGCTTGGGTTGTTCAGCCGCCCCTTCAGCCCGCCGATTTCTTTGGCGAGTTTCTCCATGGATTTGGACAGGCGAGCTTTTTCTTCTGCAATATCGATCAGGCCGGCCAGCGGGATGGCAAAGGCAGCACCTTCAAGCGCCAAGGTGATCGAACCCTTTGGGGCGGGGCCTTCGGAAAAGCCGTCGATTCGCGCCAGCCTGCGGATCAGGCTGTCGTTGCGCCCCCAAGCAGCGCGGGCTTCAGGCGACAGGGAAGTTGCGACGAGATCGACCTTCAGGCCAGCCGCCACGTGCACCTCGGCGCGGGCAGAGCGGATTTCGTCGATCAGCGTGGTCACGAAAGCCATCTCGCGGTCGGCTTTGGCGGTGATGAGGTCTGCGCCGTAAGTCGGCCAATCGGTATGGACCAACAGCTTGGCGCGTTGGCCGGTGGTGGACCACAACTCTTCGGTGATAAAGGGCATGATCGGATGCAGCAGGATCATCGATTGGTCCAGCACCCACGCCATGGTCGCGCGGGTTTCCGCAGCGGCAGGCCCGTCAAACAACGGTTTGGCGAATTCAACATACCAGTCGCAAACCTTGCCCCAGACGAACTTGTACAGCGCATCAGCGGCAGTGTCGAAGCGGTAGTCGTTCAAGGCCGCATCCACCTCGGCCAAGGCCTTGGCCGTTTCGCCGATGATCCACAGGTTGGCTGTGGATGTGACCTGCGGCGGGGTGGTTGCGGTGGTGTGGCCTTCCCACACGCCGTTCATCTCAGCAAAGCGGCAGGCGTTCCACAGTTTGGTGCCAAAATTGCGATAGCCCGCGATGCGCTGCGTATCCATCTTCAGCGTGCCGCCCAGCGAGGCCATGGCCGCATTGGCAAAGCGCAGGGCATCCGCGCCAAATTCGTCAATGATTTCCAAGGGGTCAATCACATTGCCCAAGGATTTGGACATTTTCTTGCCCTTGGCATCGCGCACAAGGCCGTGCAGGTAGACCGTCTTGAATGGCACCTGATCAACCACGGCCAGTTGCATCATCATCATACGCGCGACCCAGAAGAAGATGATATCCGCGCCGGTGATCAGGGCGGATGTGGGGAAATAGCGCTTCAGTTCTGGTGTTTTATCGGGCCATCCTAATGTGCCGATCGGCCAAAGGCCCGATGAGAACCATGTATCAAGCACGTCGGGATCGCGTTTTATTCCGATGGAGGTTACGGTTCCATTGGTCCTCCCAATTGCTGGGTTGCGGCCCGGTAAGGTATTTGACCCGTCAAAAATGAAAACATCCAAATTTCCATAGTAGGCCTTCGCTAAGTTTAGCGCCTCGCCTTCTGTTGCGGCACAGAATTGCTTAAGAGTCCCAAGAGTTTCATTATCGTCTTCCCTTCTTTGACCGAACCACACTGGAATCTGGTGCCCCCACCACAACTGGCGCGAGATGCACCACGGTTCGATATTCTCCAGCCAATGGAAATAGGTGCGCTCACCGCTTTGCGGCATGATGACGGTGTCGCCGTTGCGCACAGCCTCCAACGCGGGGCCGACGATCAAGCCAGTGTCGACGAACCATTGGTCGGTCAGCATCGGTTCGATCACCACTTTAGAGCGGTCACCGAAGGGCTGCATGATGGGTTTGTTATCGACCACGGGCTCCAGATGCAGGGCCTCTGACCCGGTTTCTTCGTCAATCGTTTTCACCAGCACGGTCACGGCAAGGCCAGCGGCGTTGATATCGGCGACCACCTGCTTGCGCGCCTCGAACCGGTCAAGGCCGCGGTATTTTTCTGGCACAAGGTTCAGACTATCCACTTCCGCCTCGGTCGTGGGCGATCCTGCGGCGATCTCGCGGGCGCGTGCGACTGCCACGTCATAAGGCGCACCATCGGCGCGCATTGCACCGCGCGTGTCCATCAGGCGGTAGCACGGCAGGTTGGCGCGTTTGGCCACCTGATAATCGTTGAAATCATGCGCGCCGGTGATCTTGACAGCCCCAGACCCAAAGGCAGGGTCGGGGTATTCATCGGTGATGATCGGGATCAAACGGTCACACAGCGGCAATTGCACCATTTTGCCCACGATTGGCGCATAACGCGCATCTGACGGGTGCACCGCTACAGCGCCGTCGCCCAGCATGGTTTCAGGCCGCGTGGTGGCGATAGAGATGTAATTGCGCTTTTCGCGCAAGATCACACTGCCTTCGGCGTCTTTTTCAATATATTCATAGCTTTCCCCACCGGCGAGGATGTATTTAAAGTGCCACATATGGCCCTTCACCTCGATATTCTCGACCTCTAGGTCGGAAATCGCAGTTTCAAAATGGGGGTCCCAGTTGACCAGACGTTTGCCGCGGTAGATCAGGCCCTTGTTGTACATATCCACAAAGACTTTGGTCACGGCATCGGGAAAGTTGCCCGACATGGTGAACGCCTCGCGGTCCCAATCGCAAGATGCGCCAAGGCGTTTAAGCTGGTTGATGATGGTGCCGCCGGATTGGTCTTTCCACTCCCAAACCTTGGCCAAAAACGCCTCGCGCCCCATCTCGCGGCGCGAAGGGGCTTTGGCCTTGGCCAGTTCGCGTTCGACCACCATCTGGGTGGCGATGCCCGCATGATCCGTGCCCACTTGCCACAACGTGTCGTGACCGCGCATGCGGTGCCAGCGGATCAAAATATCTTGCAACGTGTTGTTGAACGCGTGCCCCATGTGCAGCGACCCTGTGACATTGGGCGGGGGAATCATGATGGAAAAGGCTTCTGCCTCAGGCTTAGCATTGGCGCCAGCACGGCCGACCTTTTGGTCGATCCACAGCTTAGAAATGCGCGCCTCGGCTTCAGCCGCGTTGAAGGTTTTTTCCATGGGCATTTTGACATCCTGCAGGTGTTTGACAGCCTCTTAACGCCTTCGCAGGGCTTGGAAAAGCCCATAGCGCTTGGGGCAGGTCCGTTTGACGGGTGCTGTTCAGACTTTGTTAATCCAAAGCTGACAAAAAGGGGTGATGAAGATTTACCTTGAAATGTTCTTGTTTTGGTCTCATAAAGCAGAAACAAAGCAGGAACACATCCGGCGATTGCCGCAGAGGCGCGCCCATGAAATAAGGGGAAGATGAATGACTGTTGCAACCCTCTTCGAACTGGACGGAAAGCGCACGATGGATAAGAAAGACGCCGATAAGGCAAAGGCACTGGAATCTGCGCTGGCACAGATTGAGCGGCAGTTTGGCAAAGGCTCGATCATGAAGCTGGGCCAGAACAATGCCGTGATGGATGTGGAAGCCATTTCCACCGGATCGCTGGGCTTGGATATTGCCCTTGGCATCGGTGGGCTGCCCAAGGGCCGGATTATCGAGATTTACGGGCCAGAAAGCTCTGGCAAAACCACGCTGACCCTGCATGTGGTGGCCGAAGCGCAAAAGACCGGCGGGGTTTGCGCCTTTGTTGATGCCGAACACGCGCTTGACCCGCAATATGCCAAAAAGCTGGGCGTGAACCTGGACGAGCTTTTGATCAGCCAGCCCGACACGGGCGAACAAGCCCTAGAGATTGTCGATACGCTTGTGCGGTCTGGGGCGGTGACCACGATTGTGATCGATTCGGTCGCGGCCTTGGTGCCAAAATCAGAGATTGAAGGCGATATGGGCGATATGCAGATGGGCTCACAAGCCCGTTTGATGAGCCAAGCGATGCGCAAATTGACAGCTTCGATCGGGCGGTCGAACTGTATGGTGATTT
>CANIKY010000145.1 GCA_947468085.1 Paracoccaceae bacterium
GGATCACGCAATGAACGCACGGTGATTGATTACGAACCCGTGGTTGAACGCTATCTCAAGCCCTACTTTGGCAACAAGCCCATCGACACCATCAAGGCTTCAGACATCGCCCAGTATCGCAGCTGGCGGCGGGATTATTGGGTCACGGGGCCGGGATCCAAGGAAGTGGAATACGACTACGAGCGCAATGGGCGGGTGATTAAACGCAAAATGGCGCACAAGGCCAAGGCCCCCAGCCCGCAGACCATCAACGGTGAAAACGTTCCGCTGCGGGGTATCCTCAAATTTGCATGCAGCAGAGAATGGATGAAGGCTGGGTCGATCCCCGAGGTGGCCAACGTCAAGCTGACCAAGCGGGAAACACGCGAACGTGCCTATCCGCATTTTGAGCGGCATGAATATGTGGCGCTTAGGCACTTCATGACTGGCTGGGTCAAGGCAGATGGCATTGGCACCAAGGAACGGTGGCGGCGCGAGGCCGTGCAGGATTATCTGCTGATCATGTTCAACAGTGGCCTGCGTGAGCACGAACTGTTCAAGCGCGATGAAAAAACCAAGGTCATGCGCGGCCTACGCTGGAAGGATGTGGCGTTTTTCCAATCCAAGGCTGGGGTGGACATGGTTGAGCTTTATGTGGAGGGCAAGACGGGCTGCCGACACATGGTGCCGCTGCGCACTGTGCGCTATGTGCTGGAACGCCGCAAGCAGCGTTGCCCCAATGCTGGGCCGGAGGATTTTGTCATGGCCCTACCCGATGGTGGCATGTTCAACACCTTCGACAGTGGTGTAGCGGGTGTGCTGAACTTGGCAGGGCTGCGCAAAGATCCCCGGTCAGGGCGAAACCGTGGCATCTACAGTTGCCGCCACAGCTATGCCACACGTCAGGTGCAAGATGAACGCAATGCACAGGAACTGGCTGACAACATGGGCACCAGTTTGGCCATGCTTCAGCGCAGCTACTTCCACTTTGATGCGCGGGCAGCAGCGGACAGGTTGTCGGGGTCGAAGAAGGACAAGGATCCCAAGAAGGACTAGCGTTGTTGAGCATAAACGCAGGCCGAGGCGCCAAGTGCTTGGGACTGCATGGTATTGCCAGCCTCTGAGCATCAAACAGCACAATCTCAAATGCCGGCTTATACACTATAATAGTGTATTGGCCTGGCCCATTTACTCGACCATCTCGATAGCCTTGCGCAGCTTGCCTTCGCCAGCGTCGATATAAACCATGGTAGTATTCAAATTACGGTGGCGAACCAAAATCTGAATAACGCGAGGATTGATGCCCTTGTCTGCCAAGCCTGTGACAAATTGCCGCCTGCCGCTGTGGCTGCTGGCACCCGTGATGCCCGCTGCGGCGTAGAGCGTGGCAAACAGGTTTACGATGGTCTGCGCAGAGAAGCCACCGCCCTTGCCACTGTAGATCAAAGCCACGTCAGGTTTTGCGCAGTGTCGGGGGTTGGCCGCTGCGTAGCGCCGCAGCACAGCAGCCAGTCGTTTGTTGACCAGCACAGTGTTGCCGTCACTGCCCTTGGTCTGTTCTGCACGCAAATAGAAGCTGTCGCGCACAGTGCCGTTGGCCTCGTAGACATCGCCAACACGCAGCCCAGCGATTTCACATGCTCTAAGACCAGCGTAGAAGCTCAGCGCCACAACAACATGGTTGCGCACACTGTGCCGCTTGCTGTCGATGACAGCTGTGAGGCGTTTGAATTCTGCGGGGTTGAGCAGCTTGGCTTGTTTCATGTCGTGCACCAGCGAAATGTGTGACTTCGTTGCCAGCAGCTTAAAGTCACACATATCATAGAGCTACCGGAGAGATTTCCTGCACTAAGCTGCTGATATTATTTATGGAAAATACTGAATATTATAGATTGCTTATTGTATAACATTCCTCCGCTACACTGCTTTTGCCTTGGATAGCTGCACAGCCGGGACCAATACAGTTGCTACAAATTCAAGTCTTGGCGCCTTTTTTCCTTAGTACCAGACAGGCGACGTGCCAGCCGTGGCCCGGCGAACGGGGCCAATAGGAACTGAACAGACGGCCCGCATTTGGGACAAACCTCTTCAGGATATCAGGATATGAAGATCTAACATCAACTCCGCTGCAGCCTGCAGGTAGTTATTGTTCACAGTTTTCGTAAATTTAAGGCACGTTGAGCACTCAGAAACTGGCGCAGTCCAAACCAAGTCCGATAGCCCGCCATCCCCTACACTGTCCGCCTTCAGCGACCATCAAACGGTTTTGGACCTGTAACTTTTGTCACCCTGCGGAGGTTTTGATGGCGTCGCGCAGCGCGGCGGCAACTGGCGCGCCAGTGTCGAGTGTGGCGATCTGTCGGGCGATGTGCTCTGCCGCGTCGGCGGCACCTTCGGCCAAGGCAACCCGCCCCATCGCGACCCATGCGGGAAGGTGCAGAGGTTGCAGGGTTGCGGCGATCCATGCCTGATCGAGGGCTTCGGCCTGTTGGCCCGCAGCCGCAAGCAATAGCGCAAGATTGGACCGTGCAACGACATTGAGGGAGGAAGCGGCGATGGCAGCGCGAAACGCAGCGATGGCGGCAGCGGTTTCGCCCGCTGCATTCAGTGCCAGTCCGATCCGGTTGCTTTCGACGGCTGCTGCGGTTTGGGCCAAATCGGGCAGCGGCAACACAAAGAGGCGTCCGTGACCAAGGCCCCGATCCGGCTTTGGCAAATGCGCGCCCGTTTGCGGGATCTGGGCGCCTGAGAGGGTCAGTTCCAAAGCTGTCGGAGCATCGGGTTGCAGCGCAATGTGTGTTGCGCCAAGGGCGATGAACCGGCCGATTTGTGGCAGGGCCGGCCCCATCTGGAACCGCAACAGAATGCTGTTCGCCCGCCCGTCGATGCGGGCGAGCGGGTCAGGGGCGGTGTGGGCAAATTCGGCCAACAGGATCGCTTGTGCCGTACCTGATACTGGCACAAGGATGCGCGGGCGCGGATTGCCGATGGACCAAAGGATGCCCGCATCAGGCGTCTCGCACCAGTCTTGGGTCCAGGGCAGCGACGGCACCGGAACCACCTGTTCGGCCGTCAGCGGCACCGCTTGCGCCCGCAGCCCCTTGCGCGACTGGTTTTCGCGGGCAAGATCGCCGGGGGCGAAGGTGCTGAAGTCGGGGTAGGTCATGACCATGAAGCGTCCTGCTGCCTTCGAGGTTTGGACCAGCGATTGCAGCCAGTCTTCGACGCCGGGCAGTGCCAGACGCCCGAGCGCGGCATCCTGCTCAGTCGTGTCGTGCCAGAGGTAGCTGAGGTAGCGGTGACCTGCGGCGAATTTATGCGTGGTGATTTGGCCCGTGGACCGGAACATGCAGCCCTGTGCGACCGCCCGCAGCAACAGGTCGCAATCGACAGGCGCCTTGCAGATGAAGGGGTCGCGCCATGGGCCGATCCGGCCTGTCAGGTCACGCCGGTGCGAAAAACTGCTGGGGGGAAAGAAGTGCTTTCCGGCGGCGTCCGGCGTGTCGAACAGACCGGTGACATAAGGTGCGGGCATTCCGTGCGGCAGGTGGTAAGCGCAGCCGCTGACCGCGACATCAAGCTGCGGTTCTACCGCACAGACCGCAGCAAGTCGTGCCAGATGGTCTGGTGCCCAGATATCGTCATGCCCCAGATAGGCGATGTGGCTGCCGCTCGCTGCCATGATGCCTGAGTTGTTAGGGTAGGACTGGCTACCCTTGTGTTGTGGCAGGTTGAGCCATCTCAGCCTGTCGCCGAATGTGTCCTGCAGGATGGTGCCGGTGGCGTCGCTGCAGCCGTCCCCCACAACAAGAACCTCATGTGCAGGGTAGACTTGTGCCAAGACCGAGCGCAGCGAGGGTAGGATGTTGCGCCCCCTGTTGAACGTTGCCATGACGACGCTGAAGGTGGGCTGCAACGCCATGGCCGATCAGGCGAATCTGTAAGGGATGCCGGGATGATCCTCCGCTACGCGCGACTTGTCGGGGTTGGCGGGGTCATAGGCGTGGGTTGGCATGTTGATGAAGATGGCGTCAGTGTCGCCAAGGTTCTGCACGGCATGCACGACAAAGGGCGGGATGGTCAGCAGGACCTTGTTCTCGGTCCCTGCTTCGATGACGTTCAGGGCCTGATAAGTCGGGCTTTCGGGGCGCAGGTCGTAAAGCACAATGCGCAGGCGTCCATTGGTAAAGGCGAGCCTGTCGGACTGGCGCTTATGATAGACCCAGGCCCGGATTGACCGGGCGGCGGCGGTAACAAGATAGACGTGGGGGGTACGGTAGGTTTCACCCAGCCGGTCCGACATCAGAACAGTCAGATCGCCCCGACCATCGGCATTGGTCGTCAGCCGCCGCAGCTCGACGCCCTGGATCTGGTTTTCGATCCGAAGCGCGACAAATTCCGTGCCTTTGGGGACCCAGGGTTTGTCATCGCCGAAATCTTCCAGACCAAGCATTGCGAACCTCCTGAACCGACATTCGCCAAGTGGCCTGCCGTTTGACGGAATTTTCGACTAAAGCTGCGCGCTGAGCAAGTGTTTTATGCCCCGAGCGGTTTCGGCGGTCGCGGAAACGCCCGGAGTTGGGCGGATCAAACCGCAAGCCCACGGCATCCTGGCCCGGCGGCGTTTTTCAGCGCGGCGGACAGGCCTGTCGAGCCACGTTCGTTCAGTTTGGATCCAAATCATGGTCACGCACATGACGGCGGCGCCCGCAATCGGCGGATGGCGGCGAGGATGGCGCGCACCATCAGGCCGGTGACGGCCACCTCGGCCAGCTGGAAGGTGACGGCGCGAGAATGTCATCGCGCTCGGCCCAAGCGGCACTGGCAAAACCCATATCGCCTTGGTCCTTGGCCTGTCAGCATGCCAAAAGGGCCTGTCCGTCGGCTTTGTCACCGCCGCCGCACTCGTCCATGAGTTGCTGGAGGCGAGGGACGAACGCAGACTGCTGCGGCTTCAAAAACAAATGGTCAGCCACAAACTGCGCATCATCGACGAGTTGGGCTTCGTGCCGCTCAGTAAAACCGGCGCCGAACTCTTGTTCGAGCTGATCTCGCAACGCTATGAGCGCGGCGCGACATTGATCACGAGCAACCTGCCCTTCGACGAATGGACCGAAACATTCGGGTCTGAACGCCTGACCGGCGCACTTCTGGATCGACTGACCCACCACGTGAACATCCTTGAGATTAACGGCGACAGCTATCGCCTTGGCCAAAGCAAGGCCCGCCACGACAAGGCATAACCTAACACCAACATCGCAGGAAATTGGCCCTCATGGGCCAAAGCATCCGGGCAACCGCCAGCTCTGTGACAAGCGCGGTCGCCCGGATGCTAGCGCTCGCTAACGCGGCAATCTCGCTAACCCCAAAGTGGCAACATTTTGCGCTGCCCTTTGGCTCATTTTTACTCTGCCGTTGACACACGATGATTGATCGCATTCACAGCATCCTATGTATCATGTATAATCAGTTTGAATTGAGACCATTAGTCAGGGTGAAATCATACTTGCAGTTTCGGTTCATTGTTGGTCCCATTGATGAAAAGTAAGGTTTCTGCATGACCACATTGAAGGCGGCATATATGCACACTGGCAAGAACATTCTGTTTTTTTGCACAGCGGGTCATAGCATAGAGAAATCGTTCAGATTTCGAACAAATCGCATCATAATAGAAATAACCCACAGCGATAGAAAAGCACTGAATGAAATACGACGTTTCATGTTCTGTTGTGATAACTGCAATAACACAGAGGCGTGCTTGCGCACGACCTACTAGCTTGCCAGCATCGCACGACACGTGCTCGCGTTGCCTGCGCTAGTGAATTTCTGATTTAACCAAGTTTGAACGAAGTGAAAATAATCTAAAATTCTTTGATATTCGCTAGGACTCTAGTCATACGACGACATGAACTGTCGTCGTAGACTTATTGAAGACATTCGCTGAGTTCATAAGCCGGTCCATCTGTTCGCAACCCAACCAAGTTGGGAAAGGGGCTGTTATGATTGCCTCCCTTTTACACTAAATGCTTGCTCATCTCGTCCAATGGCCTTCAGACCTTACACTACCACTGGATGTCATCGATGTGGGGTTACCGTCGTCATACCCCAAGTGTCATAAAAAAATGACTTGTAGAACTGCTTGAATTTTTCTTGTTACAAGCAGAGCTTTTGATTTTCGTGCAGAACCGGAGGAAAGTCCGGAAGCTTCGCATCCTGAGGTGGTCGCGGAATTTCGGACCATTTGTTAAGATGGATTTCTTGATGCGAGAGATGATCCAGAATGATGAAGAGAAAGAACCACGCGCCCGAGTTCAAGGCCAAGGTTGCGCTTGAGGCGATCCGCGAGGAGATGAC
>CANIKY010000146.1 GCA_947468085.1 Paracoccaceae bacterium
CGCCGCTGGTGGCCCCCACGATGGTGATGCGCTCGCCCGTCTTTGCCAAAGCCGCTTGCATCATCTGGCCGATCAGTTGTATGGCAAAGTCTTTAAAGGCTAAAGTCGGGCCGTGAAACAGTTCCAAGAGAAAATGGTTCGACGCCAACTGCTTAAGTGGCGCGCGCGCCGGATGGCCAAAGCCCGCATAGGCCTTGGCGATCAACCCGCGAAATTCATCATCGCTGAACGTATCGCCCATAAAGGGCTTCATCCCGCCAAAGGCGATCTCTTCGTAAGACTTTCCCGCCAGCGCCGCAAAATCGGCCTTTGTGAACTTCGGCACCGCTTGGGGCACATAAAGCCCGCCATCGCGTGCCAGCCCCGTCATCATGGCTTGGCCAAAGGTCAAAATCGGGGCCGTCCCCCGGGTCGAGATATAGCGCATCATCCAGCCTTTGCAGTTTGCTGCCTGATACGCCACAACAGAAAGCCTGTCATCACGAACCAGACAGCGGCCAAAGAAAACCATGTCACGGCATAGTGCCAATGGTTGTTGGCAATAGCCGAAGTGTCCAGCGGCATCGCAACAATTCCATCCCCCGTCGGGTCGCGCGCGACAATCAACGTGGGCTCTGCGCCCAAGGTCTTGGCCATGGCAGGCACATCGCGGGCGAACCACAGGCCGGATTTGGGGTCAGGCGGCGGGGTGTAGCTGTCCGCCTCTTGCGGCCAATCCAGATTGCCCACCACTTGGGCTGCATGGGCTCGGGTGGGGGCCGCTTGTGTCCCCTCCAGCCAAATGCCCCGATCCACCAGCACCCGCCGCCCCTCTGGCGTGGCAAAGACCGCAATCACCCGCTTGCCCGGGCCTTGGCCTTGCAAACTGTCCAGCTTGAAAGCCACCTCGCCGGTATAAGCACCTTTTAGGGTCACACCGCGGTATCGATCGGCCTCGGCTGACACCTGCGCAGGCAATGCCACAGGCGCATCCACCAGCATGGCCGTGATCTGGGCCAACTTGGCCTCTTTCCAGCCCATGCGCTGCACTTGCCAAACCCCCAAAGTGATCAGGATCAAAACCCCAAACATCCCCACCAAGCTTGGCCCGATCAACCGACCCATCACATCCTCCAAAGCAAAAGGGGCGCAAACCCGCGCCCCCTTTCATTTGTGCGTAAATATCCCACGGGGGTCCGGGGGTGTGAAACCCCCGGCTTGGGTAAGCAAAGCAATCTTGCGTCAGCCAGCGCCCCAAACATAGACCGCGGCAAAAAGGAACAGCCAAACCACATCCACAAAGTGCCAGTACCATGCAGCGGCTTCAAAGCCGACATGGGCCTCGGGCGTGAAATCGCCGTTATAGGTGCGGATCAGGCAGACCAGCAAGAAGATCGACCCGATGATCACATGAAAGCCGTGGAACCCCGTCGCCATAAAGAACGACGCGCCGTAGATGTTTCCTGCAAAGCCAAAGCCTGCATGGGCATACTCATAGGCTTGAAAGAACGTGAACATCACGCCCAGAACCACCGACAAGATCAGACCATTCTTGATATCGCGGCGGTTGTTGTTGTCATGCACCAGCGCATGGTGCGCCCAAGTGGCTGCAGCGCCCGAACACAGCAAGATCAACGTGTTGATGATCGGCAGGTGCCAGGGATCAAACAGTTCGATCCCGGCAGGCGGCCAGACACCATCCTGAATAGGGCTCATCGGCCCCATCGGATACATGCGGTGCTTGAAGAATGTCCAGAACCACGCGGCAAAGAACATCACTTCCGACATGATGAACATGATAAATCCATAGCGCAGGCCAATGCGCACGACGGGCGTGTGATCGCCTGTGTTGGCTTCATGAACCACATGGGCCCACCATGCGTACATGGTGTACAAAACACCCAATAGGCCAATCAGGCCCACAAACGGCGTGCCGCGTTCGGCCGAGCCGTGGTTCATCCACATCACCATGCCAAACAGCATGACAAAGGCCGATAGGGCCCCGACAAAGGGCCAGATCGACGGCGGCAGGATGTGGTAGTCGTGGTTCTTGGCATGCGCCATGGGGCGGCTCCCTTGGTTTCTCGTGTCAGTTTATCGGCTTGGTGGTGGCGGGGGCAAGGGCTGCCTCGGCCTCCTCTAGCGGGATTTGGTGGAAAGTGTAGGAAAGGGTGATTTCCTTGATATATTTCGCCTCACGGTCTTGGGCGATGGCGGGATCGACGTAGAAGGTCACGGGCATCTGCACAGTTTGGTGCGGTTGCAGAATTTGCGCGGTAAAGCAGAAACAGGCTATCTTGGTGAAATACCCACCTGCGCCATCTGGGGTGACGTTATAGCTGGCTTGGCCTGCCACGGGCTTGTCGGTCGGGTTGGTCGCCTCGTAAAACGCCAATCCCGTTTCTCCGATTCGCAGTTTCATGCTCGGCTGGGTGGCCTTGAAAATCCACAGCATATCGCGCTCTTTTGAGGCATCAAAGCGCACCGTGATCATCTGATCCAAGGGCTGATCCGGCGCCTTTTGTGACACCGAGGTCGTGCCAGCAAACCCCGTTGTTCTGCAAAACCAATCATAAAAAGGCACCGCGGCGAACGACAGGCTGACCATAACCAGCGCCACCAGCGCCAGCCAGCCAGCCGTTCGGTTTTGCGGCGACAGTTTGGCCATCAGTTGGTGTCCTTGACCAAAGGCTGGGCAGTGATGGCGGTGCCATCAGGGTTGACCGCGCCTTTGCCTTCAATCGCATGCATCGGGTCGCCGTGCGTGACCTTTTCCACCGTCAACAGAAACGACAGCAGCACCAAGGCCCCCAAGACCACGCCCACGCCCACATTGCGCGAAAAGCGGCGGCGGTGGATTTCATGTTCGACGCGAAGTGCCATCACAGTGCCCCATAGCCAAAGCTGTGCAATCCAGCCTCAACCAAAATTGCGCCAAAAAGAACGAATAGGTACAAAAGCGAGAAAGAAAACACCTTCTTTTCCACTTTGTAGCGATCTGCCTCGGCCATGATCTCATCCCGCCGAACGATGCGCCACGCGCCCCAAACGAATCCGACGTTCATCACCACGGCGGCCGTCAGGTACACAGGCCCCCCTACAGAGGTAAAAGCCAAGGCCAAGGCCACCGGCACCATCAGCACAGTGTACACCAAAATATGCCGCCGTGTCGATTTGCGGCCATGCGTCACCGTCAGCATCGGCACACCCGCGTTGGAATAATCTTCCTTCATAAACAGCGCCAAGGCCCAGAAATGCGGCGGTGTCCACATGAAGATCAGCGCGAACATCAAAAAGGCTTCCAACGACACCGATCCCGTCATCGCAGCCCATCCCACCATAGGCGGAAAGGCTCCCGCAGCACCGCCAATGACAATGTTCTGCGGCGTCAAGCGCTTTAGCCCCATCGAATAGATCACGACGTAAAAGAAGATGGTAAAGGCCAACAGCGCCGCCGCAACCCAGTTAGTGGCCAGCCACAGCATGATGACAGACCCCGCCGACAGCGCCATGCCAAAGCCCAAAGCCTCTCCGGGCGCGATCAGGCCTGCGGGGATCGGGCGGCGCGCCGTGCGCTTCATCAGCGCATCAATATCGGCATCCCACCACATGTTCAGCGCACCCGAGGCCCCTGCCCCCAAAGCGATAAACAAAATCGCCGTAAAAAATGCCACAGGCGGCAGATGCACCGGCGCTGCGATCATGCCAGCTAGGGCGGTGAACACCACCAGCGACATCACGCGCGGCTTTAGCAATTGCACAAAGTCAGAAAAGCTGGGCTCTGCAGCACCCGCTAAGCCCAAATCGCCGCTGGACCTGATGTCGGTCATGACACTCGCTTTCGTTGAACTCTTTACCACGAGGGCCCTTCAGGGGCCCCCGCCAATTCCAGCCTCAGCGCGCCGAAGCCTTAGTTAGAGGCCAGTTGATAGTTGCCGCCCTTGGCCTGCTCTAGCCACGCCGCATAGGCCGCGTCAGACACAACCTTGACAGCGATGGGCATGTAAGCGTGGCCCTGACCGCACAAAGATGTGCATTGGCCAAAGTAGACCCCTTCTTGAGTGGCCTTGAACCATGTTTCGCCCAAGCGGCCCGGCACGGCCGAATGCATGACGGCAAAGGCAGGTACGGCCCAAGCGTGGATCACATCCGCGCCGGTCATTTCCACCTTAATGACTTTGTTCACTGGCACAACCATCGCATTGTCAACGGCCAGCAGGTAATCGGACTCGGCATAGCCAGCGGCAACCAAGTCTTTCTTGTCCAGCAAGATGGAGTCAAACGACACATCCGCATCAGGGTAGGCATAAGACCAGTACCATTGGTTGCCGGTGACTTTTACCGTCACATCAGCGGGCGGAATTTCGACCTGATCAAACAACGCGGGCAGCGAGAAAGAGCCGATGAACACCAAAATCAGAACGGGCACCAGCGTCCATAAAATCTCGATGGGGGTGTTGTGGGTGAACTTGGCAGGCACAGGGTTGCGCTTGGCGTTAAAGCGCACGATCACATAAAGCATCAGCAAGCAGACAAAAATCGTAATGGCCGTGATGATCCACATCACCAATCCTTCAAGCGCTTGGGCTTGAACAGCCACGGTCGAAGAGGCCGGCTGAAAGCCCATTTTGCCGGCCTCTGGTACGCCGATTTTTGGCAGGGCTTGCGCAAAGACAGATCCGGCCAGCGTCAGGTTTGCCATAAGCGCCAGCGCCGAAGTGATAAGACCGCGAGGGGGGGTCAAAAGAGCCATGTTCAATTCCCGTGACTGGGCGGCCGTCTCGCCGCCTGTTCGATCCAGCCCGACTTGGGCAGAATCCCGTTTGTTACCCCCGACCTAAAACCATATTCAGCGCGCCACGACAAGAGAAGGCGCGCGTGATCATGGGTGATAAGGCCGCGATCTTCCGCCTTTTTTTGGAACTTTTGCGTGAGCAGCCTGATTTTGAAGGTTAGCTGACCCTGAACGATCACAAAACCCCCAGCCTGCCTTGCGGGTAGGCCCGTCGAAGCCTAGGTTCTGCCCAACAGATAGAAAGTCCTCAAATGCCCGATAGCCAGCTCGACGCCCCTTTTCGTCCCTTTGAAACGCATCTTGATGAAGCAGCCGCCCTACGCATTTTGCGCGATGCCACGGCGGGGGCAGATGATGGCGAGGTGTTCTTGGAGCGCCGCCGGTCTGAATCCATTGTGCTGGATGACCGTCGGATCAAAACAGCCAGCTACGACGCCTCGGAAGGCTTTGGTTTGCGTGCGGTGCGCGGTGAAGTGGCAGGCTATGCCCATGCGACCGAGATAAGCGAAAAGGCTATGATCCGCGCGGCCGAAACCGCGCGTTTGGCCGTGGGCGACGGCGGCGGTATCATGGCCCCGCCGCCCAAAGGCACCAATGTACGCCTGTACGGCGACGCGGACCCAATGGCCGATGCGCTTTTTGCTGCCAAGATCGACATTTTGAAAGAGATCGACGCCTATGCCCGCGCGCTGGACCCGCGGGTTATTCAAGTCTCGGCCACACTGTCGGCAGGCTTGCAAGAGGTGGAAATCTTGCGCCCTGAAGGGTTGCGCCTGTCGGATATCCGCCCCATGGCGCGGCTGAATGTATCGGTCGTGGTCGAAGAACAGGGCAAGCGCGAACAAGGCGGCACGGGCGGCGGTGGGCGTCACGGTTTGGCGCAACTGCTGGAGCCGGCCTTTTGGCAAGCCCAACTGCGTGAGGCGCTGCGCATCGCCTTGGTCAACCTGCACGCCGAACCTGCGCCCGCGGGCATGATGGATGTGGTCTTAGGGCCAGGTTGGCCCGGTATCTTGTTGCACGAGGCGATTGGCCACGGGCTGGAAGGTGACTTTAACCGCAAGAAAACCTCGGCCTTCTCGGGGCTGATGGGCCAAAGAATCGCCGCAAAAGGAGTTACGGTGCTGGATGACGGCACAATCCCCAACCGGCGCGGATCGCTGTCGGTCGATGACGAAGGCACGCCCTCGGCCCGCAACGTGTTGATCGAGGACGGGATTTTGGTGGGCTTCATGCAAGACCGCCAGAATGCCCGCCTGATGGGGGTGGCCGCCACCGGCAACGGTCGGCGCGAAAGCTTTGCCCATATTCCGATGCCGCGCATGACCAACACTTATATGCTGGCAGGCAAAGACAGCCCGCAAAGCATTGTAGCCAGCCTAAAAGACGGGATCTATGCCGTGGGCTTTGGCGGCGGACAGGTCGATATCACCAACGGCAAATTCGTCTTCAGCTGCACCGAAGCCTACCGCGTCAAAAACGGTGTGATCGGTGCCCCCGTCAAAGGCGCCA
>CANIKY010000147.1 GCA_947468085.1 Paracoccaceae bacterium
AAGAAGGCGGTGTCGCTGTCTTCGGCCTTATAGCGGGCAGGGTGGCCGGAGATGCCGCCATTGGGGCTGGGCTTGGTGTAATCGGCGGCAAAGAGATCGTCGTTATGGTCAAAGACATAGCCCCGCCGCCGCAACTCGCCCAGCCAAGCCCAGTGCCGGCCCACCATCATGCAGCCGACATCCAACCCCTTAAGCAGTCCAAACCCATCGCTGTCCAAGAGCGCCGGATCATTGGGGTGCCGATGGGTCGGATCGGCGGCGGTGTCGGAATAGCCGAAAACTGTGGGGGCATAGCCAACTGTGCGCAGATGCTGGGCAAAGGTTCTGTGGTGTTCTGCCAATGGCGATCGGTTGACGACAACGCGGTGAGTCATGCCGTAAAGCCCAGTATACATGCTGGCGCGCGACGGCGCGCAGGGGACCATCTGGCCGTAGTGATTTTCAAACGCGACACCATCGCGCATCAGCGCGTGGAAGTTTGGGGTCAAGGACGGGTCCATGCCCAGTTGATCATAGCGCCACTGATCGGGAATGATCATCAGGATGTTCTTGCGGGGGTGTGGGGCTGGCATCATCGTGATTCTTCCAGTTTTCTTGGGAACCAATCAGGGATTCGGTCTCAGGGTCGATCCCTCGTCTGCATGCAGAACACGGCATTTAGTAAGGCCATCCCAGGGTGGCCCAGACCCTCCGCTTCTTTAGGGGACAAGCCGGAGGAGCGTGCCACTCCAAGTAGGTGCCCACCCATCTGCCCTTATTGATCGCGATGAGCGGGCGCGTCCGAATGCGTCCAACCATAAAAAAGTTGATTGTTGCCGGCTAGCATGCAACAAATGTTACATTCAAGGTAAAAATGGGAAATTCCATTTAACAGGAAAGGGCACTTCTCATGGGGATGTCACGTCACGTTCTTTGCCTAGCCGCAGCGCTTGCGGTTGGCCTTCTAACTCCGGCCTCGGCCGAGAAGGTGTTCCGCCAGGCCAATGACCTGAGTTTTGGTGGTGCCGAAAGCCTGGACCCGCTGTCGTCCAACCGGTTCATCGAGGTCGTCGCGCTGATCTATTCCCGCCTCATGCGCGAAGGTGAGAGTGGCGAAGCCTCGCCGGAACTTGCGACCAGCTGGACCGCCAATGCCGAGGCAACGGAATGGACCCTGACCCTTCAACCCGGTGTTAAGTTTCACGACGGATCGGACTTTGATGCCGCTGACGTCGCCTATTCACTCAGCCGGATAGAGGACCCTGCGCTCGAATCCCCAGTCGCATCAGTTTTGGGCATCATCGACCGGGTCGAGGTCGTGGATCCCCTGACTGTCAAGATCATCCTTGAAGCGCCGCATGCCGGTCTGCCGCTGCTTTTGCTGGACTACCGCGTGCGGATGATCCCCGATGGATCTGGCCCAACGATCAATGAAAACCCTGTGGGCACCGGACCGTTCCGTGTCGAGAAGGTTGACGCCGAAGGCACGACGACCCTTGTGGCCAATGATGGCTATTGGGAAGGGCGCCCAAAACTGGACAAGATCCAGTTCACCGCGATCCCCGATGCCGAGGCGCGCAATCAGGCCATGCTGGCCGGTCAGCTTGATTACAACCTTTTGACCGCTGAACAGGCCCCTCTGTATGCTAACAACCCGGCCTTTCAGGTCCAGTCCTTCCCGGGCGGTCAGTGGGTTGGCGCGGTCTTTCGGACCAACGCTGAACCGTTCACCGACCCGCGCGTGCGTCGTGCGCTGCGCATCGCGGTTGACCGCAATGCCATGCTGACCTTGCTGGAAGGCACCGACGGCGGTGCCGTGGGCTGTGACACGCCCGTCAAGGTCAGCGATCCCTACCGCGCCAACCTTGAGTGTCCGCAAGACATCGAGGGTGCCAAGGCCCTTTTGGCCGAGGCCGGTTATCCTGATGGGATCGACATTGAGTTGTTCACATCGGACGTCTCGCCCGGCATGGTACGCTTTGCCGAAGTCTATCAGGCTCAGGTTGCCCCTGCGGGCATTCGCGTCAAGGTCAACCTTGCTCCCTCGGACGGCTATTGGGATGATGTCTGGTTGAAGGAGCCTGCTTTCGTCACCGCTTGGGATGGTCGGCCTGCGGACCAGTTCCTGAACGAAATCTTCCGCACCGGCGCAGGCAACAATGAAAGCTTCTATAGTGACCCCGCCTTTGATGCGCTGCTGGATAAGGCGCGCTCGACGGTCGATGTGGAGGCTGCGCGTGCGCTTTATGTTCAGGCCCAGCAAATGCAGTTTGACGATGGGGGCACGTCGATCCCCTTCCTGAAGAACAGTCGCCGCGTGCTGAATGGCAAGGTTACCGGGATCCTGCCGAAGCCCGAGGAGTTCATCCGTTGGCATCTGGTCGACCTAACCGAGTGATCTGATGCTGGGTCTGATCCTGCGCAGGATGGCTGCGGGCTGGATCACCGTAGTTATCGTGGCGGTGGTGGTGTTTATTGGCGTCGAAGTGATGCCCGGGGATGCCTGCACCGCGATGCTTGGCCGCGATGCCGCACGGGGTGACGTGCTGGAAAACTGCCGCGACCGGATGGGCCTGAACAGCCCTCCGGTCGAACGGTTTGTGGCTTGGGCGGGCGATCTTGCGCAGTTCGATCTGGGTGTGTCGATGAAGCGTGAGCGCCCGATCGCGGATATCGTCGGGCCCCGCCTAAGAAACACGTTGATCCTTGCTGCTGCTGCAGCTCTCGCCGGCGTGCCACTGGCCATTGGTCTGGGCGTGATGGTCGCGATGCGCCGTGAGCGGCCGTTTGACATCATCGTCTCGACCACCGCCCTTGTGGCGATGACGATGCCGGAATTCGTGGTGGCGGCCCTTTTGATCCTGATCTTTGCCATCTGGCTTGGCTGGTGTGCCGGCGTAGTGACCGCGGCCTATGATGCACCGGCACTGGCTCTCTTATTCGCCACGCCCTTGCCTGCTGTCACGCTGGCGCTTGTCTATATGGCGCATATTCTGCGCATGGTCCGCTCGTCGGTGATTGATACTGCGGGTGCGGATTACATCCTGATGGCTCGAATGAAAGGTGTGCCCGAACGGCAAATCGTGCTGCGGCATCTGTTGCCCAACGCGATCCTGCCGACGATCCCGGTGATCGGCCTGACACTCGCCTGGCTCTTGTCGGGGGTGGTGATCGTCGAAAGCGCGTTCAACTATCCCGGCCTCGGGCGGCTGGCCGTCAATGCAGTGGCGGACCGCGATCTGCCACTGGTGCAGGCCACCGCGCTTATCTTCGGTCTGATCTATGTGAGCATGACATTGATCGCTGATCTAATCGCAATGGCGCTGAACCCCCGGCTGCGGACCAGACGGCTATGATCGGCGCGCCCATTCTCCGCGCCGTCTTGTCGAAGCCATCTGGTGCAATTGGCGTCACGCTGGTTGTGGGCCATGTGATGCTGGCTGTGCTGTCGCCGCTTGTTCTACCACACGATCCGATTGCACAAAGTGCGGACCTGATTCTGCAGATGCCCAGCCTGTCGTATCCGTTCGGTACCGACAGACTGGGGAGGGACATTCTGTCGCGGGTCATGCTTGGCGGGCGCGCGGCGATGCTGATCGCCACACTGGCCACACTTGTCGCCATGGTCTGGGGCACGGTGGTAGGGCTGTTGCTGGCCTTGATCGGCGGGCGGATCGATACCTACATGATGCGCATTGTCGATGCGCTCAGCTCTATCCCAGGAATTCTGATCGTGATGATCTTTGTCGCCGCTTTGGGTGTCGGGGCAGCGGCGCTCATCCCAATCCTTGGCTATTCCTATGGCCTTTCCGTGGTTTACATCGCGCGGGCTGCAGCGCTTGATTTCGTTGCCCGCGATTTCGTTCTGGCAGCTCAAGCCCGCGGCGAGGCTCGCTCAACGATCCTGATCCGCGAAATCCTGCCGAATGTGCGCGACACCCTAGCCGTGCAGGGTGCCATGCAATGGTCATGGTTGATGCTGGGCATCACGTCGCTGTCATTTCTGGGTCTGGGCGTCGCACCCCCAACGCCCGACTGGGGTCTGATGATTGCGGATGCGCGCGGCGTGATGCCGACTGCACCTTGGGCAGTACTCTGGCCGATGGCGATGCTGTCTACCCTAATCGTCGGCGTGAACCTTGCTGCAGATGCATTTGCTAAGGCGCTGGGTGTGGATCAGCAATTGCGGACAGTGGCCGCATGACACTTCTCAGGGTTCAGGACCTGACGATTTCCCGTACCGGAAGCGACGCGCACATCGTCCGCTCAGCCAACTTTGCCCTTGATTCGGGGCAAACCCTTGGCATCGCAGGCGAATCCGGCTGCGGCAAGAGCACGCTTCTGCTCGCGCTCATGGGTGTGGTCAAGCCGGGGCTGGCGGTGACTGGCGGACAGGTCCACGTGATGGGTCAAGATCTTCGACTGATCGCTCCCGAAGCCATGCGGCGCTTGCGTGGGCAGTCGGTTGCAATGGTGCCGCAAAGTGCTGCAATGGCCTTAACGCCCACCATGCGAGTTGGGGCCCAACTGGCTGAGGCGATGGCGGTGCATGACGCCATACCACCGGATGCTATCGCAGCCCACACGACCACACTTTTCGCGCGGGTACGTCTGCCAGAGCCTGACCAGATTGGCGCACGTTATCCGCACGAATTGTCAGGGGGGCAAATGCAACGGGTGGCTATTGCGATGGCGCTCGCGTGCGGGCCGCAACTCTTGCTGCTCGACGAACCCACGACGGGCCTCGATGTCACCACTCAGGCTGGAATTCTGGACTTATTGGACGAGCTGCGACGCGAGACCGGGATGGCGATGGTCTGCGTCAGCCATGATATTGGCGTTCTGGCACGGCTGACTGCCCGGGTGGCGGTCATGTATGGTGGCCGCATCGTTGAAGATCGACCTACAGCCAACCTGTTGACGCGGCCAGCCCATCCTTATGCCCGGGCGCTTATGGCCTCGGTACCGCGGATCGAAAGCCCCGGACTGCCACCATCGATCCATGGCAGCCCACCGCCACCAGGAGAGACAGGTCGAGGCTGCGCCTTCGCCCCCCGTTGTAGCCGCGCCCATGCTGCCTGCGAAGAGGAGCCCGCACTGTCGCCCCTGACGGAGGGTGGCCGCATCGCCTGCCACGCGCCGGATCATGGGCCGCTTGCCCCGATCGAGATGCCCGACCCAGTGGTTGCACAAGAAGCCGGAGCCCCAATCATCGCCGTGCGCGGTCTTGTCGTGCAATATCGGCGAGCATCACTTCTTTCCCGGCTTACGCGGCGCAGCCTGCCAGACCCTGTCTTGGCCGGTATCTCGCTGACCTTGGCCAAGGGCGAGATTCTGGGGCTGGTAGGCGAATCTGGCAGTGGTAAATCCACCATCCTGCGCGCCATTGCTGGCCTCTGGCCCCCCAGCGCCGGCAGCATCACACTGGACGGTGCAAACCTGCCCGCCCGTGTCACCGAGCGCGATCGGACCGCTTTGCGCCGGGTACAAGTGGTGTTCCAGAACCCTGACGCCTCGCTCAACCCCCGCCATACTGTGCGCGAGATCCTTGCACAGCCCTTGCGTCTTTACTTCAACGCCAGCCCGACCGAGGTTGAAGCCCGTGCGCACCGCCTGATTGCTGATGTTAGGCTGGACCCCGCCCATCTGGGCCGCCGTCCAGCCCAACTGTCAGGCGGCGAACGCCAGAGGGTCGCGCTGGCACGTGCCTTTGCAGCCGAGCCGGACGTGATCCTGTGCGACGAGGTGACCTCTGCGCTGGACGTCTCCGTGCAGGCGAGTGTCCTTGCCCTGATCCATGACCTTTGTCATGCCCGCGGCACATCCTGCCTGTTCGTCGCCCACGACCTTGCGGTGGTGGCAGCCCTTTGCGACCGGGTGGCGGTGCTGCATCGGGGCCAGATCGTCGAGGAAGGCCCCGCGCGGACGGTCTGTTCGACCCCCGAGCATCCCTACACCCGCAGCCTGATCGAAGCAGTGCGTCGCGCGTCAGACGTGCGGGGCCATAGCTTCGGTGAAAGCTGAAGACTGCCCTGCTGCTCAACCGAAAATTGTCTTTTTGAAATCTAAATACAGCTTGGGCGGTTGCTCTATCCGGGCAAAAATGCTGTTAGGGGAGCACCGCCCCATGGCCCACAGCCAAGGTTCAGGGCTGCAATATCACGGTGACTCAGCATCCGTTCTGCTTTTGGCACTGGAGCGAAAGTCTCTCGGACTTTGGCCAGTCCGAGCCTTGAAACGTTGCGAGAAATAGAACTGGCTGTCGAAACCAACCGAATCCGCGATCAGCTTGATACTCA
>CANIKY010000148.1 GCA_947468085.1 Paracoccaceae bacterium
GCCGTGCCTCCAGAATTTCCAACAGCACCAGAGAACTTCCGCCCCCCGCCGCCGCTACCTCCCCGCTTCCAACACCCTCAAGCATCGTCCCCGTTTCGGTGAGGCCGTATCTAGGCAAACTCACTTATACCCGCAAGAGGAAAAAAGACGGATCGTCGCATTTTCTTCGCAAAGGCTGATTTTTCTGCAAAATCCTAGGGTTGACGGAATTTTTACCAAGTGATCAGGGGTTTTTGCGCAAGATAATTTCGCAGCTCTTCGGCCTTTGCCACGGGAATCACACCCAAACGCGCCCACGCAGCAAAAAGCGCGCAGCGCGCCAAGCCAACAGGGCAGACAGAATCCCCGCGTATATCAGAACTTCGGCGGTATAGACCTTACCCACCATCATAAAGTGCACGGTCGCCAGAATCGTTGCCGGATAGGCCAGCATGTGGAGGCGATTCCAAGCCTTTGGGCCCAAGGTTCGGATCGAGGTGTTGTTCGATGTGGCCGCCAGGGGCAACAGCAAGGTCAGCGCAGCCATTCCCACCACGATATACCAGCGCTTTACCAAGTCTGGCAGAATCTGCCCCCACCGCAGCCCCATGTCGATGGTCAGCCAAGCAGCTAAATGCAAAACGACATAAGCAAAGGCCACCAACCCCAGCTGCCTGCGAAATCGCATCAGGTTTAGGCCGATCCAGCGCAAAGGCGTTACGCAAAGCGTTGCGATCAGCAAGCGTAGGGCCCAAAGGCCTAATCCCCACTCAATCGCGCGGACTGGATCAATGCCGATGGTGCCGCTCAACGTTTGATAGGCCATCCATAATGCGGGAAGCGAACCTGCAATATAGACGACCCAAGTGGGCACACGGCGCAGGAGGCTATTTAGCATCAGTAATCGGCCGCAAGATCCATGCCAGTATAAAGGCTGGCCACTTCGTCAGCGTACCCATTGAGCATCAGCGTATCTTGCCGCCCCGCCAGTATTCCGGCCCCGATGCGCCGCTCGGAGGCTTGGCTCCATCTTGGGTGATCAACCTGCGGGTTCACGTTGGCGTAAAAGCCGTATTCCTGCGGCGCGATCTGGTTCCATGTACAGGGCGGCTGGGCATCCGTCAGCGTGATGCGCACGATCGCCTTGATATTCTTGAAACCATATTTCCACGGCACCACCAACCGGATCGGTGCGCCGTTCTGGTTGGGCAGGGGTTGGCCGTAAAGGCCGGTGGCGATCAGCGTTAGGGGATGCATCGCCTCATCCAAGCGCAGTCCTTCGACATAGGGCCAGTCCAGAGCACCCATCTTTTGCCCCGGCATCTCTTCTGGCCGCAGAAGGGTTTCAAAGCCGACATATTTCGCCCCTGATTGCACACCAAGTTTGTCCAACAGGGCGCTGAGTTGAAAGCCTTGCCACGGGATGATCATCGACCAAGCTTCAACGCAGCGGAAACGGTAAATGCGCTCTTCTATCGTCATACCGCTGATCAGGTCGCCCAGATCATAGGTGCCGGGCTTGTCGACCATGCCGTCCACCTTCACGGTCCAAGGTTTGGTCTGAAGCATAGACGCATTGGCGGCGGGGTCTTCCTTACCCAGTCCGAATTCGTAGTAATTGTTGTAGCCCGATATTTCCTCAAGCGTGTTGGGGGCCTCGTCGGTGGAATAGGGGCTTTTGCCCAAGGCCGGAGAAGCCAACAGCGCAGCCCCCCCCGCCATGATCTGGCGGCGGTTCAGGAACATCGAACGCGGCGTCACATCCGACCAACGCAAAGTGGGTTTATAGGTCATTTCAAGATCCTGTCTTTTTCAATGTGTAAGATGCAGCAAAAGCGCGAAAAGACAAAATCATCTTGTCTCACACCTGCGTCAGCAGACTGAAACAATCCGAAACCCAGATCAGTGCCGCGCTTTAAGGCCTGCGTCCTTTAACAACCATGTCAGAATGGGCATAGTAAGCAGCGTGCTGGCCACAGCCATCAGCAGCAGCGCCGTGAAACTCGCGGCCGAAATGATGCCCTTTTCCAAAAGGATGTTGGCGAAGATGATCATGATCAGCGCTTTGGTCTGCAGCAGCCAGCCGATGGCCCAAGTGTCCGTGCGCCGCCAGCCTAAGAGTCGGCCTGTGATATGAACGCCAATCAGCTTGCCCCCCACCGCTGCCACCAGCAAAACACCAGCTGCCACAAAAACCATAGGGCCGCCCAGATCCCAGTTGGTACGCAGACCTGTCGAGAGGAAAAAGACAGGCATCAAAGCCACCAGAACGGCCGCTTGGAAATCATCCACTTTCTTGTGGTCAAACCAACCCGCCTCTAGCACGGCACCCGACATAAAAGCGCCGACCATAAAGTGCAGACCCGACCAATCAGCCACAAAGGCATTGGCCGCAAGCCAGATCAGCCCGACATACCAGCGATCCGCCTCGCGCAAACGGGGCACCAGCCGGCGCATTCCAAAGCCGGCAATCAAGAACATCAGGACATAGCCCAGCTGCATGCCCACGCGGTGCCAATCCAGCAAGATCAGCGCCAGAACACCCCAAATGAATATATCGTCCAAACTGGCATAGCGCAGGATCCGCTGACCCAAGGGCTGACGCAGCAAGCCCAACTGGCGCATGAACAGCACCAAAATCGGCAAGGCTGTCACAGCACAGGCCATGCCAATGCCCAGCACCGTCTGCCATATCTGCCCCTTGCCACCTACCCATCCGGGCGACTGCACCAAACCCCATGCGACCAAGGACCCAAAAACCAAAGGCACCACCAACGCAAAACCCGCGGCAAGTGTGGTTTCGCGCCGCTTGTTCCAAAGGCCAGTCACGTCTAATTCCAGACCAGCCACAAAAACAAACAGGATCACGGCCCATTGGGCGACGGCATTGATGCCCGCGATCACCTCAACGCGAAAAAGGCCGTGGTAGATGTCAGGCGCCCACGCACCCAATACACCGGGGCCCAATGCGACGCCTGCAATGATTTGCACGACGACCAAAGGAAGAATCGCCGTGCCGCCAAGCACCCGCCAAACAGCCCAAGGCAGCGCGAAAATGACAACCATGGCCAAAAGTAAGTTTTCGCTGATCGACATTGATAAAGCACTCCTCCGATCGCTGAAGTCTAGGGGAGGTTTGAATAAAATCAAAGGGGCCAGCCTGACTGATCCCCCTTATGTCTAAGGGCGCGCGGGCAATTACCAACTCTTGCATTCCGGTCAACAGCATCACGCGATTGTCCCCCAAGACGCCGATGCAGCCACACACTATTTACAAAAAAAGCCCGCCCATTGGATTCAATGGGCGGGCCTTCGCGCGGTAAAGGTCAGATTACATCGGCGGCATGATGACCGCGTCGATGACGTGGATCACGCCATTCGATGCTGCGATATCGGCGGTCGAGATAACAACACCATTCACTTTGGCGCCACCATCCAGCGTAATGGTCACTTCAGCACCATTCACAGTCTTTGCCTTAAGGCCTTCGCTCAGGTCGGTCGACATTACTTTGCCCGCAAGCACGTGATAGGTCAGCAGGGCGATCAGTTTGTCTTTGTTTTCGGGCTTGAGCAGGTCTTCGACAGTGCCTGCCGGCAAAGCGGCAAAGGCGGCGTCAGTCGGCGCGAAAACGGTGAAGGGGCCAGCGCCCTTCAGGGTTTCCACCAGACCAGCGGCGGTCAGGGCAGCGGCCAACGTGGTAAAGTTACCAGCGCCAATGGCGGTATCAACGATATCCATCTCCGCGGCAAAGGCCGGGGCAGACAGGAAAGAGGCGGCGACGGTCAGCGCTAGGAAAGTTCTGCGGATCATTTGATAAACTCCAAGATGGTTAGCCTTAGTAGGCGTTACCAAGACGCAGGCTGGACCAGATTGGTTCACTATAAAATTCGCGTGAGAGGGGCTTGAAACTTTGCTGAAATTTACGGCCCCCAAGTTTAGCCCCTAAAATCACAAATGGTTGAACGCGCGTTATCAATCCGACAAAAATAGGGGGGGGACAGAGCCCCCTATTTTTTAGTGAACCACCGCAGTGGCAGGTCGCTCGCGAGAGGATGGCACAATGCGGTCGCCAACGACCAACCCATCCATTCCTGCCGACACCACTACAGTGCTGCCATCCAACACATCCCCTGCCAGCAACATCTGCGCCAACTGGTCTTGCAGGTTGCGCTGGATCACCCGCTTCAAGGGCCGCGCGCCGTACACCGGATCATAGCCTTCCTCGGCCAACCAAGCCTTAGCGGCGCTGTCCATCTCTAGAGTGATCTTGCGCCCAGCCAGCCGCGCTTCCAGCTTGCGCAACTGGATCTCGACTATGGCCCCCATATCGGCGCGGGCCAGACGTTCGAAGATGATCGTCTCGTCCAGACGGTTCAGAAATTCGGGGCGGAAATGGGCGCGCACGGCGTCCATCACCTCGGCCCGTGCGCGGGTTGGATCAGCCCCTTCGGGCAACTGGCTTAGCGCATAGGCCCCAAGGTTAGAGGTTAAGATGATCAGCGTCTGCTTAAAATCCACCGTGCGGCCCTGACCATCGGTCAGCACCCCGTCGTCCAGCACCTGCAACAGCACGTTGAACACATCGGGATGGGCCTTTTCCACCTCGTCAAACAGCACAACCTGATAGGGTCTGCGTCGCACGGCTTCGGTCAAAACCCCGCCCTCGTCATAGCCCACATAGCCCGGAGGTGCGCCGATCAAGCGGCTGACGGCGTGCTTTTCCATGAACTCGCTCATGTCGATGCGCACCATGGCACTGTCATCGTCAAACAGATACTCGGCGAGCGCCTTGGTCAGTTCGGTTTTACCCACACCCGTTGGCCCAAGGAATAGGAAAGACCCCAAAGGCCGCCCCTCATCGTTCAACCCCGCCCGTGCGCGACGCACGGCATTGGCCACCGCCGTGACGGCAACACGCTGGCCCACGACCCGTTCGCCCAGCTTGTCTTCCATCGCCAGCAGCTTTTCACGCTCACCTTCCAGCATCCGCGACACGGGAATTCCCGTCCAGCGTTCAACCACCTCGGCGATCTGCTCGGGGCGCACGGCTTCCGAGACCAAGGATAAACCCTCGCGGGCTTCGGCTTCGATCAACTGCTTTTCCAGCGCGGGCAGGGTGCCGTATTGCAACTCGCCCGCCTTGGCAAAGTCACCATCCCGCTTGGCCACTTCCAATTCAGCACGGCCACGATCCAGCTGTTCTTTCAGGTCGCGCGCCTTTTCAAGGCTGTCGCGTTCCATCTGCCATTTGGCCGTCATGCCCGCCGATTGCTGCAACAGGTCAGACAGTTCTTTTTCCAACCGCTCCAGCCGATCTTTGCTGGCAGCATCGTCTTCTTTCTTTAACGCTTCGGCTTCGATCTGCAATTGCAGGATCTGGCGATCAAGGGCGTCAAGCTCTTCGGGCTTGGAATCCACCTCCATCCGCAGGCGGCTGGCGGCTTCGTCCATCAGGTCAATCGCCTTGTCGGGCAGAAAGCGGTCGGTGATGTAGCGGTGGCTCAGGGTCGCTGCCGCCACCAAAGCCGCATCAGCAATACGCACGCCGTGGTGCAGTTCGTATTTTTCCTTAATGCCACGCAGGATGCTGATTGTATCTTCCACCGTGGGTTCATTGACCATCACAGGCTGAAACCGCCGCGCTAAAGCCGCGTCTTTTTCCACATATTTGCGGTATTCATCCAGCGTGGTCGCCCCCACGCAGTGCAAATCCCCCCGCGCGAGGGCAGGTTTGATCAGGTTGGCAGCATCCATTGCGCCATCGGATTTGCCAGCCCCCACCAGCGTGTGCATCTCGTCGATAAACAAGATGATGTCGCCTTCGGCACTCGTGACCTCGTTCAGAACTGCTTTCAACCGTTCTTCAAACTCGCCCCGATACTTTGATCCGGCGATCAGCGAGCCCATATCCAGCGCCATCAGCTTTTTGTTGCGCAACGATTCCGGCACATCACCGTTGACGATACGCAGGGCCAAGCCCTCGGCGATGGCGGTTTTGCCCACACCGGGTTCGCCGATCAGCACCGGGTTATTTTTGGTGCGGCGCGACAGAACCTGCATGGTGCGGCGAATCTCTTCGTCGCGGCCAATGATTGGGTCAATTTTGCCTTCGGCGGCGGCTTCGGTCAGGTCGCGGGCGTATTTCTTAAGCGCGTCATAGCCCGCCTCAGCGCTCGCCGTATCTGCCGTGCGCCCTTTACGAATCTCATTAATGGCGGTGTTAAGCTTTTGCGCTGTGACGGCGCCC
>CANIKY010000149.1 GCA_947468085.1 Paracoccaceae bacterium
AAGCCGTTGTAAATCAACTCGGCATAGCGCGGCATGATGGAATCTTTCAGATGCCCCGCGCCGGAATCCAGCGTGATCTGCTCAATCCCGCGGTGCGCTTCCAGCAAGATCGTCCCGCCCGGAGTTTCATAAACCCCGCGCGATTTCATACCGACAAAGCGGTTTTCGACCAGATCTAGCCGTCCTACGCCATGCTTGCCGCCCAATTCGTTCAGCTTGGTCAAGATCGTGGCGGGCGACATCGCCACGCCGTCAATCGCCACCGCATCGCCGCCCTTAAAGGTGATCTCGACCATTTCGGCCCGATCAGGGGCCTCTTCGGGGCTGACAGTGCGCTGATAGACAAATTCTGGCGCTTCTTCGGCCGGATTTTCCAGAACCTTCCCCTCAGACGAGGTGTGCAGCAAATTCGCATCCACCGAGAAGGGCGCTTCGCCGCGCTTGTCTTTGGCGATTGGAATTTGGTTCGCCTCGGCAAATTCCAACAGTTTGGTGCGCGAGGTCAGATCCCACAGCCGCCAAGGGGCGATCACCTTGATCGACGGGTCCAAAGCCGCGGCTGACAATTCAAACCGCACCTGATCGTTGCCCTTGCCGGTGGCCCCATGCGCTACCGCATCGGCCCCGGTTTCATGCGCAATCCGCACCAGATGCTGCGAGATCAGTGGGCGCGCAATAGATGTGCCTAGCAGATACAGCCCCTCATACAACGCATTGGCGCGGAACATCGGAAAGACGAAATCGCGCACGAATTCTTCACGCACATCAATGATATGGATGTTTTCTGCCTTGATCCCCATCAGGATCGCCTTTTGCCGTGCAGGCTCCAGCTCTTCGCCCTGGCCTAGGTCGGCGGTAAAGGTCACCACCTCGCAGCCATATTCCGTTTGCAGCCATTTGAGGATGATCGAGGTGTCAAGGCCGCCGGAATAGGCCAGGACGACTTTCTTGGGCTTGAAGGTGGACATAGGGCGCTCCCACAGCAAAAACTGTGCGGGGTCTAGTGAGTTTTTGCCAAGGGAACAAGAACCATCGACAAAGTGGCAGGGGGGGAAAGGGCAGAAAGTTTCAGGCGCGCGCGATCGTCCTTGTCCGCTTGGGGTGATTCGCGCCGATCCACAGCTAAAGGCCGACCTTGGCGATGGCGCGCGCCAGCATGGCCCTGTCGCCCACATTGTCCAGCAAGTCCAAAGCCACCCGCGCCCGTGCCCAAATAGCCTGATGCCCCGCCTCAGACGGGGGGCCTTGGCACAGGGTGGGGCGCGCCACATAAATCGTGCAGACCTTTTCGGCCCACATGTCGTATTCCGGCATATAGGTGAACCGCCGATAGGTGCCCAACCAACGCGGAGGGCCGATATGCCAGCCGGTTTCCTCATAAACTTCGCGGTGCAGGGCCGCAATCGGGGCCTCTCCCTTGTCTATCCCGCCGCCGGGCAGCTGGTATTCGGGGATGGGTTCTGCCTGATGGGTCAGCAACACTTCGCCCCCGCGCAGCAGCACACCATAAACCCCCGGCCTGCGCCGATAGGTCTGCCCGTTCTTTACAGCCTCGCCATAGCGTCTGATCATGGCTTTCCCCCTTGGTGGTGCGGTTGCTCTGCCTATATAGGCGCGGTATGCCAAGCTTGGCACCTTAAGGAAACCCCATGGCCTCTGGACCCACCATCACTTGGGACGACACCGTCCTGCCCTTTCAGCTGGATGTCAGCGACATTCGCGGCCGCGTTGTCCGCTTGGATGGCGCGTTGGACGAAATTTTAAGCCAGCATGTATACCCGCCCCAGATCGAGGCGCTGGTGGCTGAAACGGCTTTGCTGACAGCTTTGATCGGGCAATCCATCAAACTGCGCTGGAAGTTGTCGTTGCAGGTGCGCGGCAAAGGGCCTGCACGGCTGATTGCCACCGATTACTACGGCCCAAGTGATGAGGGCGAACCCGCCCGAATCCGCGCCTATGCCAGCTATGATGCCGACCGCCTTGACCCTGAGGCTTCAGCCTATTCCCAAGTGGGCGAAGGCTATTTTGCCGTGATGCTGGATCAAGGCGCGGGGATGACGCCGTATCAAGGCTTTACCCCCATCGCGGGCAATTCGCTTTCAGACTGCGCGCAGACTTATTTTGCCCAGTCCGAGCAACTCCCCACCCGCTTTGCGCTGACCTTTGGCAAAAGCCAGATGCCAGGCCAGGCGGCGCAGTGGCGCGGCGGCGGGGTGATGTTGCAGCATATGCCGCAGGTCGGCCAAAGTGTCGCCTCTCCCGAAGGGTCGGGCGAAGGCGGGCTATTGACCCATACCGACATTTTGGCCGGTGAACCGGCTGAAAACTGGACCCGTGTCAATGCTTTGCTAGACACTGTCGAAGAACTGGAGTTGATCGGCCCCACCGTGGCCCCGACCGAATTGCTGGTACGCCTGTTTCACGAAGAGGGACCGCGCGTGTTTGACGCAACCCCCGTGCATTTTGGGTGCTCGTGCTCGGCGGAAAAAGTGCATCAGACCATGTCGATCTATTCCCAAAAAGACATCGCCCACATGACGACCCCCGAAGGCATCGTCACCGCCGATTGCCAATTTTGCGGTGCGCATTATGAATTTGACCCCAAAACCCTAGGCTTTGAGGCGAAAAAGGCTGAGGGCGATGCCGAATGAGCTAAACCGCTTGATCGCTGCCTTGGCGCGGTCAGGCGGGGCCTCGTCTGATTTTGATTTGAACCCGGGGTTGATGCCAAAGGATATGGTTCTGCGCGCGGCGGCGGTTTTGGTGGGGATAGTGCCCGATCCCACCGGCGCGCGGGTGATTTTGACCAAGCGCGCCTCACACTTGAAACACCATCCTGGACAGATTGCTTTCCCCGGCGGCAAGCAAGAGGCGGGCGATGTCAGCCTTGAAGAGACAGCCCTGCGCGAGGCGCAAGAGGAAATAGGCCTGCCTGCCGCCCGTGTACGCCTGCTGGGCCGCTTGCCTCCGCACAAAACGGTGACAGGCTTTCAGATGACGCCCATCTTGGCCGAGGTCGCCCCCTTTACACCCGCCCCAGACGCGGGTGAGGTGGAAGAGGTCTTCACAGTGCCCTTGTCGCACCTGCTGAACGCTGAAAATTACAGGGTCGAGCGGCGTCAGTGGCGTGGGGTGTGGCGGTCGTATTATGCCGTGCCTTGGGGCCCCTATTACATCTGGGGTGCCACAGCGCGCATTCTGCGGGGATTGGCCGAAAGGGCCACGCCATGAAGATTGCGGGCGCATGGCTAACCCATTCTGGCACCCAAGCGCTTTGCGCGGCGATGCAGGCCGGCGGGTACCGCATTTTCTTTGTTGGCGGCTGCGTGCGCAACGCCTTGCTGGATGAGACGGTGGGGGATCTGGATTTGGCCACCGATGCCTTGCCCGATCAGGTGATGCGGCTGGCTGAAGCCGCAGGTTTCAAGGCCATTCCCACCGGCATTGATCATGGCACGGTGACCGTCCTGGCTAAGGGTGTGACCCACGAAATCACCACCTTTCGCCGCGATGTGCAAACCGATGGCCGTCATGCCGTGGTGGCTTATTCCACCGATATCGCCCAAGACGCCGCGCGCCGCGATTTCACCATGAACGCGATCTATGCCGACCCTGCGGGCGAAGTGATCGACCCCTTGGGTGGCCTGCCCGATCTTCTGGCGCGCCGCTTGCGCTTTGTGGGCGACCCTGCGCTGCGCATTCGCGAAGATTACCTGCGCATCCTGAGGTTTTTCCGGTTTTCCGCCAGCTACGGCGACCCCGCGCTGGGCATGGACGCTGATGCTTTGGCTGCTTGCGCAGAACTGGCCGACGGCATCGACGGCCTTAGCCGCGAGCGCATCGGGGCCGAAATGCGCAAACTTTTGTCGGCCCGCGATCCCGCCCCCGCCTTGGCCAGCATGGCCGCCTCGGGCGTGCTGGGGCACGTTCTGACAGGCGCTGATCCGCGCTATCTCGCCCCCCTGGTGCATCTGGAAGGCAATGCGCCTGCCCGCTGGCAGCGCCGCCTTGTGGTTCTGGGTGGGCAGGATTGGGGCGACGCGCTGCGCTTGTCACGCGCAGAACAGGGGATGATGGCCCGCCTGCGCGATCAGATTGGCAGCAGCCTGTCGCCGGCTGCCTTGGGCTGGAAATTGGGGCCAGAGTTTGGGACCGATGCGCTGCTGGCCCGCGCTGCATTGTTGGAAAGCCCGTTGCCCGCGCAGTGGCAGGAAGATGTTAGTCGGGGGGCTGAAAGCCGCTTTCCGGTGATGGCCGCTGATCTGATGCCGCAGCTTAGTGGCCCCGCCTTGGGTGCGACGCTTGCGCAGTTAGAAAGCCTGTGGCTGGCCAGCGACCTGCGCCTAAGCCGAGATGAACTTCTGGGCTAAGCGCGGTTTCCCTTTGCTGCATTTTGGGCTATATGCCGCAAGCAATCAAAAGGCCTGTCATGTTTAAATTCTTTGAGGGTCTTGTTGACCCCTACGCCCCTTATACCCAAACCGACACGCCGCCGCGCCAGTTGTGGCCGTTTTTGGCCGACTATGTGCGCCCGTTCCGTAAGGTCTTTGCCGTCACAGCGCTGTTTTCCACCATGAACGCCGCCTCCGAAGTGGGGTTGCTATGGTATCTGGGCCATCTGGTTGATCTGTTAGGCCAAGGCACGCCCGCATCAGTTTGGGCGGCGCATGGGACAGAGATTGTCTTGGTGGCCTTGGCCATCGTGTTGATACGTCCCATCATTGGCGGGACAAATGTGGCGCTGCTTCATAACACCATCCTGACCAATTTTGGCACAATGATGCGTTGGCGGGCCCATGCCCATGTGCTGCGCCAACCGGTGGGTTGGTTTGAAAGCGATTTTGCGGGCCGCATTGCCAACCGCATCATGCAAGCCCCGCCTGCGGCAGGCGATGCTGTGTTTCAGGTGTTTGACGCGGTGGCCTTTGCGTCAACCACGCTGATCGCTGCGGCGTTGATGCTGGCCAATGCTGATTTGCGGCTGCTTATTCCTTTGGTGGCGTGGTTTGTGGGCTATGTTTCCTTGATGCGCTGGACGATCAAGCGCGCCGGCCCCGCCTCCACCGCCAGTTCAGAGGCGCGCTCGGCCGTCACGGGCCGCGTTGTAGACAGTTACACGAACATTCATTCGGTTAAGCTTTTCGCCCATGACGACCGCGAGCTGGCCTATGCCAAAGAAGCCATCGAAGGCGCGCGCACGACCTTTCAAAAAGAGATGCGCATCGTCACAGTGATGGACACGATCCTGACGTTTCTGAACGGGTTGATGGTAACGGGCGTGTCAGGTTGGGCGATTTATCTTTGGTTTCACGGCTCGGCCTCGGTGGGTTTGGTGGCGGCGGCGGTGGCTTTGGTGCTGCGGCTGCATTCGATGACCTATTGGATCATGTGGGCCACGACGAATTTGGTGCAAAATCTGGGCACGGTACAAGAGGGGATGCAAACCATCACCCAACCGGTGACGCTGGTTGATTCGCAAGATGCCAAGCCGTTGAACTTTGAACAGGGTCTGATCGAGATCAACGCGGTCAGCCACCACTATGGGCGTGGATCGGGCGGCTTGCAGAACTTGTCGCTAACAGTGCGGCCGGGGGAAAAGATCGGGCTGATCGGGCGGTCAGGTGCGGGGAAATCGACGCTGGTCAAGCTGATCTTGCGCTTTTATGACACCGAGGACGGCCAGATCCTGATCGATGGTCAAGATATCGCCCAAGTCACCCAATCCAGCCTGCGCCGCCAGATTGGCATGGTGCAGCAAGACAGCAGCCTGATGCACCGCTCGGTGCGCGACAACATCCTGTACGCACGCCCCGATGCGGGTGACGCCGCCATGATCGCAGCGGCAAAGCAGGCCGAGGCGCATGAGTTTATTCTGACGCTGGAAGATCCGCAGGGCCGCAAGGGTTATGATGCCCATGTGGGCGAGCGCGGGGTGAAACTGTCAGGCGGGCAGCGCCAGCGCGTGGCCTTGGCGCGGGTGATCCTGAAAGACGCCCCGATTTTGATCTTGGATGAAGCGACAAGTGCTTTGGATTCCGAAGCCGAGGCCGCCATTCAAAAGGCCCTATTCGGTGTGATGCAGGGCAAAACTGTGATCGCAATCGCGCATCGCCTTTCGACCATCGCCGCCATGGACCGGATCGTGGTTCTGGACGGCGGGCATATTGTCGAGCAGGGCCCGCACGCAGCCCTTTTGGCCCAAAACGGCCTTTACGCGCAATTCTGGG
>CANIKY010000150.1 GCA_947468085.1 Paracoccaceae bacterium
ATCGTTTCGATCCCAGCGGCCAAATGGTCGCAGCCTTTGAATTCAAACAGGATCGCGGGCCCTTCGGCAAAGATTAGGGCGTATCGCATGGGGTTGTGCAGGGTCCAGACCTGCATGTTGGAGCTGTCCAGCGCATAGCGGATATTGACCGGGTCATAAAACAATCCCGCAGCACAATCGTGCTGGCGCAAAAGCTTGCGGATGCGCGACAGGCGGTAGACGCGGGCGCGGCGCAACACCTCATGCGGGACGGGGCTGATCAGGGGCTTGTCGCTGCCCTCGGCGTTCAGATAGGTCAGTTTGCGGTCGTCTTTGAACGGTGTCTGGATCATCCCCGCGCCCCAGCCAAAGCGCCCTGCATCCGCCGGCTGTAATAGCGCGCCAGATCAAGGGCCGCGCCTTCAAAATCGGGCTGCGCCAAGGGGCCACGATCATATCGGGCAGAGTTCAGGCCCCGCATCATGGCAGAGAGGACCTCTTTGTCCTCCGCCATATATTGATGGAACAACTCGACCGCATAGTCGACATCCGATTGCGCCCAAGTCGGGCCGTAGAACATCAAGCCCATCTTAACGCGCACACGGTCAACGGCCTCGGGCTGGATGCATATAAAGCTGGAATAATCCCCGCTGCACCCCGAGACGAGGCCCGGCGGAATGGCCATCATCACGCAATTGGTGGCCTCGGCATCGGTCAGGTCGGGGTGGCCCTTATAGCTGCGCGGCAGGTCGGGGCTAAAGCCTGCGTTATAGCCGAAATAAGCCTCGCCCGTCGGAATATGAGTGCACAGTTTGGTGGGGTTCATCGGATGCAGGGTGGTTTTGTGGAGAGGCGAAAGGTGGTAAGCCTCCATGAAGTTTTCGGTGAAACATTTCCAGTTCACCGGCCAGACTTCCTCGACCACATAGCGTGTCGCCATCTGCTCCATATGGTAGTTGCGGATCAGGGCGTCCAACCCTTGCAGGCGCGGGGCCAAGGGCGCGGGATTGGGGCTAAGGTTGGTGAAGATAAACCCGTGCCATTCTTCGCAGGCAAATTCGGGCAAGCGGCAGGATTTTTGGTCAAAGTCGGTGTGGGGCTCCATGCGGGGTGCTGCTGCAAGTTCGCCGCTGCGCTCGTAAGACCAATGGTGGTAGGGGCAGACCAAGCGCTGGGCATGGCCAGAGCCCACGGCCAAGATCGCCCCGCGATGGCGGCATACGTTGGACAGCACGCGGATACGCCCGTCATCGCCGCGAATTGCGATAAGGGGTTCGTCGCAGAGTTGAAAGGTGGTAAAATCACCAAGGTTTGGCAGCTCATCCGCCCGGCCCAAGCAGATCCATTCGCGGCCAAAGAGCGTGTCGCGTTCCAGCGCGAACACGGCGGGGTCGGTGTAATAGGACTTTGGCATGGCCCAAGCGCGGTCAGGGTGAGCTGCTTCGCCCTCTGTCAGTGCGGCAGCCAAATGGGCGAGGGTTGTTTGTGCCATCAGATGCCCCTTCAACCCGCGCGACCGTAAAAGCCTACCTGATCCTCGCGGCTAAAGCGCACACCGGGGCGTTCGTAGTACGAGAAAACCGCAATGAAACGCGATTGCTGGCCGGTGCAGGTGGTGACTTTGTGCAGGGTGTTCTTGCCCTTGAACACATTCAGCGTGCCAGCCTTTAGATAATGCGACTTCACCTCGGGATCGCGCCCTTCTAACACCGCCGCCACCCCGTCATAGTTGGGATCAGTTTCGCTACGCAGAGCGGTACGATACAAAAACTGCCCCCCACCCGAGGGTTCTTGCAACAGTAAGGTCGTGGTGAATTCTGAACGGTCAAAATGCCAATTGAGCGCCTCGCCATCGCCGTAGCGCATGATGTTCATGCGCGCCAAAGGGTCGGTCATGGTGAAAAGCGCGGTTTTGTCCATGCAGGCCGCCAAAAACACCGCCATTTGCGGCCAACTGTAGATCCAGTCGATCACGGTCTGCTCTAACTGATCGCCGCAGACGGTGTGGTTGATCGTATCAACGGTTTTCAGGGCCGGATGATCGGCGGCGAGGCCGGGCACTTCTTTGCGGAAATAGATGTTATGAGTGCGTTTGTGCAGAAACGACAGGCGCTCCATGATTGGGGCGACTTCGTCCATGGCTTTTGATGTCGCCTGCGGGCGCATCAATCCTTCAAGATTGAACATGCCTTCCTTGGCAAGTTCGGCTTTAGAGCGCGCCACAAGGTCAAACCAAGCAGCGCTGCCGGGTTGGTCAAGCGGATAGCGGTCAAGATCAAGAATGTCGCGCATAAAAACCCCCATTGTATTGCGGGGATGCTGCGGGCTGGCGTTCGTTTGGGCAACTGCAAAAAAACTTAAGGTGACTTAGAAAATCTTAGTCAAGGCTGCCAAGAGGCGCTTTGGTTCATGGCGCGAAATAGGCGATCCGCTCGAAAAACACACCCTCGTCGCTGGTCATGACAACAGCCGCCCCCCGCAGCGGGGTGCCGATCACTTGCCACCAATGGCTATCGGTCAGGATGCCGTCTTTGTCTTGGCGGGTCTCGTGCTCCAAGATCCAGTCATTTTGGCCTTGAGCGCGCGCATCCCAGCTTTTCATATAGGCTTCGATGTCGCCGCGCCGAACGGGCGCAGCCTCGGCGGGATCAAGGAATTGGTAATCAGCCCGGGTAGAGCGCATCAGTTTCGCCAGATCTTTTTCATACCAGCCCGCGATATAGTCTGCGCGCAACTCTTCCCGCCGTGTCATGATTTTAACCCCTTTTCTGCGCCGTGCCGCCAAAACCACCTTTGGCAACTGCCCCGCTTGGGGCTTTACACTCGGCGACCAAGGCCGCAGGATCAACCTAGAATTTCTAAGGCAAGCCCCATGCCCTTGACGCTCCCTCCCCTCAATTCCCTGCGCGCCTTCGAGGCTGCAGCCCGCACTGGCAGTTTTGTTGCCGCGGCCGAAGAGCTGGGCGTATCTCCCGCAGCAATAAGCCAGCACATTCGCAAGCTGGAAGATTTCCTTGGCAAGGACATGTTCATGCGAATGAACAACCGCGTCAGCCTGACCGACGCGGGCCATGCGATTTTGTTGGGCACCGCAGAAGCCTTGCAGCAAATTTCGCAAACCACGCAAGAGCTCACCTCTGATCGATCAAGGTCGCAGTTGGTGATCAGTTCGATCGACTCCGTGGCCGAGAAGTGGTTGTTGCCGCGTTTGGTCGATTACGCCCGCGCCCAACCCGAGTTTCGTTTTGACCTAAGGGTTGAGGCCGATCCGATTGATTTTGCACGCCACAATGTGGATTTGCGCTTGGGATATGGCACCGGGCATTACCCCGATCTGCAGGTGCGCCCCCTGACGCGCGACAAGGTTCAGCCCCTGTGCAGCCCCGCCTACCTTCGCCAAAATCCTGCCGTCCAGCAGGGCGGCATGGCAGAAGTGCAGGGGCGTGATTTGCTCAACACCAGTTGGGGCCCCAGTTTCGGATCAAACCCCACATGGGCCGGTTGGTTTTTGCGTGCCAAACTGCCCGCGCCAGAGGTAGGCGGTTTTCAAGTTGCCCGTTCAAGCTTGGCTTTGGATATGGCCCGCGAAGGCCTCGGGGTGGCCTTAGCGCAGAGGATGCTTGGGGCTGCCGATTTGACAGCCGGCCGGCTGGTGGCCCTTTCGCCCATCTGCTTGGATCTAGGCTATCCCTATTGCCTCGCCTATCCCCCCAGCAAAGCCCGCAAACGTGGTTTGATGGCCCTGGTGGAGTTTTTGGTGAAAGCTGCAAAAACCTTAGAGGATGACGAGGTTTGACTTGACTGGATAGAATCTTTGGCGGGCGCGATCGCTTAGGCAAAAACCACTGGGACCGGTGGCCTGTTTAGGATGAGAAAGATTGCAATGGCCCAAAGCAGAGGTTTTGCACGACGCTGCAGATCACCACGCGCCCAGTATCTAAGTCTTCGTGCTCAGCCCCTCATTCGTTTGCCTTCGAGATCGCACGCTGCTGCGGCGCGAACCGCGACAGCGCGGCGCTTACCCAAGATGTCGACGTAGAGAAGCGTTTCCATTCTTTTCCTCATCGTCACTGTAACTGCGCCTGCTGATGCGGGCCAGAGGGCGTATGGGGGTATTCCTGCCAAATCGGCGGGAAAATCGGTGGGATAACAAGGCGCAACCGCCAGATTACCATGCCAATTCAAAGCACTACGAGGGGAGAATTGGTGGCGAGGGGGGGACTCGAACCCCCGACCCTGCGATTATGAGTCGCATGCTCTAACCAACTGAGCTACCTAGCCACTGGCCGTGGGGTACTGGACCAAGCCTAACGCGTCAAGGCGAAATCGTCAGGCTTTCAGGGCGCGTTTCATGCGCCACCCGTGGCCTGCCCGATGCCGTGACCGTTACGGTGGCTTCGATGAACATCGGATTGCCTTCCACCAAGGCTTCACGGATGTCGCGGCTGGTTGTCACGCGCAAGTCGGCGGCTCCAGCGGATTGGGCGCGGGCTGTTGCCTCGGCCACGAGGGCCGTTTCCAGCGCGTCCAGTGCCGCGTCACGGCTGGTGAAGGTTTGTAAGCCCGCAGGCAGGTGGGCGGTAAAGCGCCCCTCTCCGGGGCTGCTGACCAAACCCTGGGCGCGTTGACTGACTTGGCCCACCACAGCACCAATGGCGTTGGCGACACCGGCGTGTTCGGGCAAGATCATCTCGCACCCCAACCGATCGCCCACCGCGCCGTAATAGCTGGGAGCCGAGGCGCCAAGGCCTATCACCGGCACGCCAAGGCGCAGCGTGAGGTCTACCACGCCACGGTGGCGGTTTAGCCCTGCGGTGGTCAACGGATGGCGGGCCAGCGCCTCGGGCGGTTCGTCAAAACCGCCGTCCTCATCAAAGGCGGCTTCCAGCAGGCAGTCCACGGTCTGCGCCGTCAACTGGTCAATCACCGTCTGTGCCAGCACCGCGCCATCGGCCGCGATCCGGTCGCCCGAGCCATTGCGCCGCTTTGCCAGCAATTTCAACGCCTTGACCGAGGCTGTACTATCCCAAGCCCCCAACCGCCCCAGCACATGGCTGGCATCCGAAGGGGTCACCCCCGAAATCATCACCAAGCCCCGCGCCACCAAGCGTTCCATCGCGGCCACTTCCAGCCGCGAGGTCAGCGCCTGTGACAGCGGCATAGGCTTTGTTACCCGCGCCAGAACCGTCGCCTCACGCGGGGAAAGGCCGCCGGTTTGGCCCTGCATGGGGATGACAAAGCGCCCGTCAAATTCCCCCGCCGTGTCAGACGACAGCCAGCGATCGAGGGCTGCATGCACCATCGGCCCATGATCCACCGCCAAAAGCGATACGGGTATCAACCGGCGCGGGCCAAGGCGCAGCCCGCTTGTCAGCCCGGTGGCCAGCACGTGCACCTCACTATCGCCGCCAAGGCCAGTGGTGCGCATTGCCACCGCCTCAACCATGGTGCGCAGGCCGCCGACCCTAGCCCCTTCGGGGTCAATCTCGGGCAGGCCATTGCGCAACAGGGCGACATCGGTGGTCGTCCCGCCAATATCGCTGACCAAGGCGTCCACCGCCCCCGTCAACCACCGCGCCCCCACGATGCTGGCAGCAGGGCCAGACAGGATCGTCTCGATCGGGCGTTCGCGCACCATCGCGGCAGAGATCAGTGCACCGTCGCCCCGCACCACCATCAAGGGCGCTGTGATCCCCACGGCCTGCAAATGCCGCTCGCAGGCGGCGACCAGACGGTCGATCATGCCGATTAATCTGGCGTTCAACACCGCCGTCAAGGCGCGTTTGGGCCCGTTGAGCTTGGCTGATAACTCGTGCGAGCACGTCACAGGCCGCCCCGACACCTGCCGGATCAGATCGCGCGCCGCCACTTCATGCGCGGGGTTGCGGGTGGCAAAGCGCGACGCTACCGCAAATCCCATGACATCGGCGGACAAGTCCTTCACGGCCTGTTCCAAAGCCGCCATGTCCAAGGCCGCCGCCTCTCCGCCTGCGTGGTTATGCCCGCCCGCCAAGCGCACCACGGGGTCGCCCTTTAACGCCTCGATCAGGCCGCCGCGGTCTAGATCATCGGCGTCAAAGCCGATGAAGATCAGCGCGACGCGCCCACCCTGCCCTTCGACCAGCG
>CANIKY010000151.1 GCA_947468085.1 Paracoccaceae bacterium
GATAGAGTTCCACGATTAAAATACCCCCGCCCTCCCCGTCGCCAGAAAGGGCCAAAGTGGCAAAGTTTTACTATGCCCGCAGCAGGACTATCCCGCCACTTCCGTGGCAAACTTTTGCACTGCCGTTCTCAATCAAAGTCGTCATGTCGCAAACCAGCTGCTTCTGCCAGCCGCATTCCAGTGTCTGAAATCAATGCGATCAGCCAGCGAATGTCGTCATTGCTCTTTTCCATAGCCCTCATCCTTAGTCAGGTTGAAGGTCTCCGGCAAATCCGGGGCGGTTCAGATTTGGTCCGAAGTCCCTCAACGATCCGATCCGTCTCGTAGTGCTGCAACAGATCATTGGGGATGCGCCGCGTGCTGTAAAAAAAGCCTCGACGACTATAAGTAAATGGGACTCTTTTGGTATGCAATTTGGTCTACACTCCTGAAAGAAGGCGGTGAAGCCTCAGTAAGTTTCAGAGTGTTTTAAAACGGTTAACCGAAGTTTATGCTTGATTTCCGTCGTTGTTTGGAGCGGGCGACGGGAATCGAACCCGTGTCTTTAGCTTGGAAGGCTAAGGTCTTACCATTACACAACGCCCGCATAACTTCTATGCAGATAGTGGAGCGGCGTTCTGTGGTCAAGAGGGCAGGCGGACGACAATTGCGTCAATCTTGATCGAAAAAAGATGGGCCAAGGGTCGATCCTTGGCCCACCCTTTCGGCGTCAGACGGCTTTCTTCAGCGCGTCGATCAGGTCGGTCTTTTCCCACGAAAACCCGCCATCCGTCTCGGGTGCGCGGCCGAAATGGCCATAGGCCGAGGTGCGGGCGTAGATCGGTTTGTTCAGGTCTAGTTTCGTTCGGATGCCAAGCGGTGTCAGGTCCATGCATTTCGCAACAGCTTGTTCAATGCGGGCCTCTTCCACTTTGCCAGTGCCGTGGGTGTCGACATAGATCGACAGGGGCTTGGCCACGCCGATGGCATAGCTGACCTGCAGCGTGCAGCGGTCCGCCAAGCCTGCGGCGACCACGTTTTTGGCCAGATACCGCGCGGCATAGGCGGCAGAGCGGTCAACCTTGGTCGGATCCTTGCCCGAAAACGCGCCGCCGCCGTGCGGGGCTGCCCCGCCGTAGGTATCAACGATGATCTTGCGGCCCGTCAGGCCCGCATCGCCGTCTGGGCCGCCAATGACAAACTTTCCTGTCGGGTTCACCCACCATTCGGTCTTTTCGGTGATCCAGCCTGAAGGCAGCACTTCGCGGATATAGGGTTCCACAATGGCGCGGATATCGTCAGAGGTCTGGCTTTCCAGCGTGTGCTGATGCGACAGCACGATCGAGGTGACTTCGACCGGCACGCCGTCTTCATAGCGCAGGCTCAGTTGGCTTTTGGCATCGGGGCCAAGGGTCGGTTCGGCGCCCGATTTGCGTACTTCCGCCAGACGGCGCAGGATGGCATGGGCGTATTGGATGGGCGCTGGCATCAATTCGGGCGTTTCGCGGCAGGCATAGCCAAACATGATGCCTTGGTCGCCTGCGCCATCGCGGTTGACCCCTTGGGCGATATGGGCCGATTGACCGTGCAGGTAGTTGTGCACTTCTAGCGTTTTCCAATGGAACTTGTCTTGCTCATAGCCGATGTCTTTGACGCAATCACGCACAATGGCGTCGATCTGTGCCATCATGGCGGCGGTGTGTTCTTCTTCGGACAGACCGACCTCGCCGCCCACCACAACCCGCCCCGTGGTGGCGAAGGTTTCGCAGGCCACACGGGCCAGGGGTTCGGCCGTCAGGAAAGCGTCGAGAACCGCATCCGAGACGCGGTCACACAGTTTATCGGGATGCCCCTCTGAAACGGATTCAGAGGTGAAAACATAGGATTTACGTGCCATGGGGAAGTGCTCCGGTTGGGGTATGCCTGCCACGCCAGGAAGCCGTTGTGACAGTTTGTTGAAAAGCGCTAGACCGATTGGGGCAGGGCGTCAAGCCAAAGCGGATTTTGGCCTGCGAAAGGCGTAAAGGAAGCACCCTGCCAGCAGAACAAGGGCGGGAATTTCGCCCCAGCGTGCGTAAGGCGGGGCGGGCAGGGCGCCGGGTAGGGCTGCGTCTAAAAAGCCGTTGGTGCCAAAGGGCAGGCTGGCTGTGATGCGACCGCGCGCGTCGATCACTTCGGTTAGGCCGGTGTTGGCCACCCGCACCAAGGGCAGCCCCTGTTCGATGGCGCGCAGACGCGCTTGGGCTGCGTGTTGAAAAGGGCCAGAGACGGTGCCAAACCATGCGTCATTGGTTATGTGCAAAATCCACCCCGCCCGTTCGGCCACACGCAAGTCTTGCGGAAAGACCGCCTCATAGCAGATAAGGGGCAGTACTTTGCCCAGCTTTGCGCCAAGGTTCAGCACTTTTGGGCCTGACCCCGGTGTGTAAGCCGCCCCCGTCTGCGCCGCAAAGCCGCGCAGGCCAAACCATTCATAGGCCAGATCACCGAAGGGGAAGTACTCGCCAAAGGGCACAAGGTGATGCTTATCATAGGTTGCCAGTTCTTGGCCGTGACCTGCATAGACTTTCAGGCTGTTCCAGCCGCGCGTGCCCTCTGCCGTTTGTTCAAGGCGTTGCAGGCCTACCGCCACCGCCGCCCCTTGGGCTACGGCTGTGATCTGGGCAGGCAGATCAGGGTTTTCTTCGACGAGATAGGGTAGGGCGGTTTCAGGCCAGATCACCAGATCAACCTTGCCCAAGGGGCCTTGTGGCGCCGCGGTGGCGTCCATCAGGCGGTCATAAAACATCTGGGCACGGGCGGGATCCCATTTTGCGTCTTGCGTTGCATCGGGTTGCACCAAACGCAGGGTGACGCCCGGGGCCAAGGGATCAGTCTGCCAAAGGGCGAAAAGCCCATAGGCCCACCCTGCCGCCAAAAGTAGCCCCGCTGATACCCCCCCTTGCAACTTGAGGCGCCCCGCCAAGGCCGCCACCAAAGACGTCAGCAAAACCAGTCCAAAAGGCCCGATCAGCGCATCCAACTGCGCCACGGGTGTGTCCACCCAGATATGGCTGAGCAAGGCCCATGGAAAGCCCGTCAAAGCATAGCCGCGTGCGAACTCGGCCAAAGTCAGGCCCGCCGCCAGACCCACAAATCTGTTTGGCATCTTGGCCCCAAGCCAAAAACCTGCCGCCCAAAACAGCGCCAGACCGCCGGTCATTAGGAACAATGCAAAAGGGGCCATCCAGCCATAGCGAGCCGCATCTATCAAAAAGGGCTCAACAATCCACGACAGGCCCAAGCCGAAATAGCCGACGCCTGCCAGCCAACCGACCCACCCCGCATGGCCGCGCACCGCTTTTGCGATAACCAAGGCAAAAGCCACCATCGTCAGAGGCCAAAGGCCAAAGGGCTTTAGCCCCAAGGCCATCACAGCGCCTAAGGCCACAATGCCCGTAGCCCACAGCCACCCCAATGGGCGCTGACGCATCACGGCCCTTTAGGGGGCTGCTTCGGCACGGCCAAGGTTTTGGCGGCATCTGCCAAAGCCTCGGCTGCGGCAGCAACGACAGCGCCGGGCAGGCGCACGCGGATGCGCTTTATGCGGCGGGCGTCGGCATCAACCACCTCGAACTCCACCCCGCTTTCATGCGGCACGATTTCACCGCGTGCAGGCAAGCGTCCGGTGCGGATCATCACCAGACCGCCCAAAGTGTCGATCTCTTGATCCTCTTCGGTCATGCGCAAGGCAACACCCAGAACGGGTTCGAAGTCATCCAACGGGGCCGTTGCTTGCGCCAGATAAGCGCCGGGCTTTTCCTCTTTCCACAGGATGTCTTCTTCTTCGTCATGTTCGTCTTCGATCTCGCCGATCACGGTTTCGATCAGGTCTTCGATGGTCACCAACCCGTCGACCCCGCCATATTCGTCGATCACCAGCGCCATATGCACCCGCTCGCGCTGCATTTTTTGCAGCAGCACACCGACGGGCATGGACGGCGGCGCGTAAAGGACGGGCCGCAGCATCTTGCGCAAAACATACCTACCACCCGGGCCAAAGCCGTGTTGCAGGGCTAGATCCTTCAACAAGATCAACCCCTGCGGGCTATCCAGCGTGCCTTTAAACACTGGGAGTCGCGAAAAGCCGTGTTCGCGAAACACCTCGACCAGTTCGTCTTTGCCAATGTCCATCGGCACGGCCACGATGTCGACTTTGGGGATTGCCACATCATCCACGCGCAAGCGGCGCAGGTTGCTCATGCCGTGGGTCGCAAGACTTGGTACGGCGGGCAGGGGCGTTTGCGGGGTCTCGGCCTCGATCTGGCGCTTGAACAAACGTCCAAAGATCCGTCTCTGCCCCGGAGGGTCGGCCTTGGTCTTGCTTTTCGTCTCGGTCTTGGCGGGCGTTAAGGCCGCCTGTCCGTCGCTGCTACTGCCCATGGGTCCTATGTCCAGAGTGTCCGCCCGCGTCTGCGGATCGGTCGTCGTTCAATATGGGTCAGAAAGGCCTATAGATGCAAGTATCTGCACCTCTAGCATTTCCATCCGCGCCGCATCGTCGTCATCAATGTGATCATATCCTAGGCAATGTAACAGGCCGTGCACAATCAGATGGGTTGTGTGATCGGCCAAAGCCTTTTCGCCTTCGATTGCCTCGCGGGTGCAAGTTTCATAAGCTAGGGCAATATCGCCCAAGGTTAAGGGATCTTCCGGCGTGCCTTCGCCCGGTAAATAGGGCTCTTCGCCGGGCGCATCGGGCGAAAGATCCTCGGCGGGCCAGCTTAAGACATTGGTGGGCACGGGTTTGCCGCGAAACTGGGCGTTGAGGGTGGAGATGCGCGCATCATCGCAGCCCATCACGCAAAGCGTATATTGGTCCAGCGCCAGTTCCAAAGCCATCAGCGTGGCCGTGACAGCCCGCAGGGCCAAAGCCTCTAACCCCAGATCACCCCAGCGGGCATCTTCGATGACACAATCGACCAAGGGTTCCATGGGCGTCCTCTGCAGGCGGGAAAGCGCTTTTAAGTCACAGGTTTGTCGCAGATGAGGTGATAAGGAGGTTTTCATTGCGTGCCCTTTATCATACCTGAGGTGCTCTTCAATCCATACTGGGACGCAGGCTAGCCTTGGACCGTCCTCTGAAAGAAAAGATCATGTTGAATTCGAAACTAAACTGGCGCTATGCCACCAAGAAAATGGATGCGGCCCGCGCTGTGCCCCAAGCCAAGGTGGATGCCATCTTGGACGCCATCGCTTTGGCCCCCACGTCTAGCGGCGTGCAGCCCTTTGAAGTGATTGTTGTCACCAACCCCGAGGTCAAAGCCAAGCTGCGTGCGGCAGGCTATGATCAGGCGCAAATCACCGATGGCTCGCATCTGCTGGTGTTTGCCGCATGGGACAATTACACAGCCGAGCGGATCGACGCTGTGGTGGACCGCATCGCCGAGGTGCGCGGTGGCCGCTACGATTCGGTGACCGCCTATTACGATGGCATGAAAGCCATGGTGCTGGCGCGCAGTGCTGACGTGAACTTTGAACACGCCACCCGCCAAACCTATATCGCGCTGGGAATCGCCTTGACCGCCGCCGCCTTTGAAGAGGTGGACTCCACCCCGATGGAGGGGTTCAACCCCGCCCAAGTTGACGAGATATTGGGTCTTGCTGCCCGGGGCCTGCGCTCTGTCACGCTGATGCCCTTGGGTTACCGCGCGGCAGAAGGCGACTGGCTGAAAGACTTGCCCAAAGTCCGCCGTGCCCGTGACCATCTGATCACCACCGTCGCCTAGGGCAGGGCCCCAGCCCTTGCTTTACTGACACAAAAGGGCTAACCAGCCCGATACCAATGGGCTGGGACGATTCCCGGCCCATTGTTGCGTTTTTATATTCCAAGACCGGCGGAGCCAACCGCGCGGCCCGTGACATAGACGAGAAAAGGATACGACTGCATGTGCGCTAAGAACACGATGGAAGACTTCGAAGCCCTTCTGAAGGAAAGCTTTGAAATTGATACGCCCGAAGAGGGCACGGTTGTTAAAGGCAAGGTCATTGCGATTGAAGCA
>CANIKY010000152.1 GCA_947468085.1 Paracoccaceae bacterium
ACGGGGATTTCCCATCCTTGCCCCTTGTAGCGCATGTAAACCTTGAACGCGGCATGGATCGGCGCTGTGGGCGCGCAGGTGCGCACGAACTTGGTCGCCTCGCTTTGCATCTCGGCGAACAGGGCGCGCACGGCGGCGGGGTCGAACTGGGCAAGGGCCATGAACAGCGTGCGGTTGGATTCAAAGCTGAAAGGGGCTCGCAAGAAGCCAATGGCAGAGCCGACACCCGCCCCCTGCGGGATCAAACACCGCGCCACCCCCAGCTTTTCGCACAAGCGCCCCGCGTGCAGGGGGGCAGCACCGCCAAAGGCGATCATGGTATAGGTCGACAAATCCTCGCCATTTTCCACCGCATGCACGCGCGCGGCATTGGCCATGTTTTCATCCACCACTTCAGCCAGACCCCATGCCGCCTCAACCGTTGGCATGGACAGGGGTTTGCCAAGGGCATGGTCCAAGGCTTGCGCTGCGGCGGCGGTGTCCAGCGGGATGCTGCCACCGGCGAAATTGTTAGCGTCCAGCTTGCCCAAGATCAGATCGGCATCGGTCACGGCAGGGAGCACCCCGCCCCGCCCATAACACGCAGGCCCGGGTTCAGACCCCGCACTTTGCGGCCCCACGCGGATCTGGTTCATCCCATCCACCCGCGCCAAAGACCCGCCACCCGCGCCGATTTCCACCATGTCGATCACGGGAATCGAAATGGGCATGCCAGAGCCTTTCTTGAACCGATAACTGCGCGCCACTTCAAAGACCCGCGCGGTTTTGGGCCTATGCCCGCGGATCAGGCAGATTTTCGCCGTGGTCCCGCCCATGTCAAACGACAGCACCTTGTCCAGCCCATGGCGTGCCGCAATGCCCGCCGCAAAGACTGCCCCCCCTGCGGGGCCGGATTCCACCAGCCGCACCGGAAACTCTGCCGCACTTTGCAACGAGATGATCCCCCCGCCGGAATGCATCAAAAAGATCGGGCAGGTCGCGCCCTCGACCGACAGGCGTTGGGCCAGACGGTCCAGATAAGATGTCATCAAGGGCTTTATATAGGCATTGGCGACCGTGGTGGTGAAACGTTCATATTCGCGCATCTGGGGCGACACCTCGCTCGACAGCGAAATCATCACACCGGGCAAATGCTTTTCCAGAACCGAGCGGATCAGGCGTTCATGGGCGGGGTTGGCGTAAGAATGCAGCAAGCCCACCGCGATGCTTTGATAGCCCGCCTCGCGCAAAGTGTCGGTTAGCGCTTCTACCTCGGCGCGGTCCAAAGCGATCAGCACATCGCCGCGCGCGCCGATCCGTTCGGCCACGGTATAGCGCCGGTTGCGCGGCAAAAGGGGCTCGGGCAGGGTAAGGTTCAGATCGTACTGTTCGAACCGGCTTTCCGAGCGCATTTCGATCACATCGCGAAAGCCCTGCGTGGTGATCAGCGCCGTCTTGGCCCCGCGCCGTTCGATCAAGGCATTGGTGGCAAGGGTGGTGCCGTGGATGATCTGGGTCAGGCCAGACGCCGCAATCCCCGCCTTTTCACACACCCGGTGCAGGCCCTGCACAATGGCATCTTCGGGGGCTGTGTGGGTGGTCAAGACCTTGGTGGAATGGCGCTGGCCTGCGACATCCAGCACGACATCGGTAAAGGTACCGCCGATATCCACCCCTAATCGCGCCGCTTGGGCCATGGTTGTCTCCCTGATTTGAACCGCAGGCTAGACCATCGGAGGGGCAGTAAAAACCCTTTAATGTTGGACTTATCCGCCGATTGCGGGCGGCGGCCCCAGCGAGCGCAGCGCACACCTTGTGGCTTGGGCCACCGGATCAATCGTGTCGCGCAAAAGCGCAATGCGGTCAAAGCGGGTGGGGTCGCTTGCCAGACTGGCCCGCAGCGCCGCCCCAAAGGCTTGGCGCAGCTCGGTGCCGATGTTGAATTTGCACACAGTGGTGTCAGCGGCCAACTGTGCCCGCAGCGCATGGTCAAGCCCTGATCCGCCATGCAGCACAAGGGGCAGCGTGGGGGCCGCAGCTTGAACCGCACGCAGGCGGTTCCAGTCGATCTGCGCACTGGTGTCGGTCATCAGATGGCTGTTGCCGACCGAAACCGCCAAGGCATCAACGCCGGTTTGCGCGGCAAACTGCGCCACTTCCGCCGGATCAGTGCCCAGCGAAGGCGTGCCGCTGCGCCCCGCCCCTGCGGCATAGCCCACAAAGCCCAACTCGCCCTCAACCCCCACGCCTTTGGCATGGGCCATGGCCACAACCTCTGCCGTGCGGGCGATGTTCTCGGCCAAAGGTAGGGCTGACCCATCATACATGACCGAGGTGAAGCCGCAGGCGATGGCCTCGGCACAGACCCCAAGCGTTTCGCCGTGGTCAAGATGGGCCACAACGGGCACGCGGGCGCGTTCGCCCAAGGCGCGAAACATTGCCCCCAAGACGGGCAAGGGCATATGGGCGCGTGCACCGGGGCCGGCTTGTAAGATCACAGCACAGCCCTCGGCCTCGGCCGCTTGCACATAGGCGACAGCGTCTTCCCAGCCCAAGACCACCAGCCCCGCCACAGCGCGGCGCTGGGTCAGGCAGGCCGACAGCACTTGTGTCAGAGATACCAGCGCCATCCCCACCCCCTATTTGAACTTGGCAATCATGTCCTTGATACCGGGGATCGTTTCGATCTGGTCAGCATGTTCGGGTTGGAAATACTGTACTAAGGGGCGCTGCGTTAGCCCGCCCAAGACGGTGAAGTAATACATCTGATAGCCCGGCAGCACGCAGCACGGATGATAGCCCTTATCAATCGCCACGGTCGAACGGTCCATCAAATGATAGGCATCGCCCGATTTGCCCGCCTCGCGTTGCAGCATTTGCAGGCCAGAGCCGTGGGGGGGATGGAAGCGAAAGTTGTAAACCTCGTCGTGGCGGGTTTCTAGGGGCAAACGTTCGGTGTCGTGCTTGTGGCTGGGAAAGCCCGACCAGCCGCCTGCGCCAACCGTGTAAAGCTCTGACACCAGCAGGCGGCCCACGGCGGAATGGTATTTCTGGCCCAGAATATGCTTGATCTTGCGGTGGGTTTTTGTCTCGTCTGACCCGTATTGCACGGGGTCGATATCGGCGGCGCGCACGGAAAAAGCGGGGCGGTAGTCGGCAAATTGGGCACCCGCGATAAACACCTCGGCCTTGGCGGTGCAGGTGATCGTCGCAGGCGCGCCCGAGGGGACATAGACCCCCTCCGGCTCGCCGTCCCAGACATTTGCACAGCGCTGGCCGATGTCTGCAAAGCTTTGGCCATCGGTGTTGACTGTCACCGTGCCCGTGGCGGGCACGATGCAGGTTTCATACCCCGCCACCTGCGAGGTGAAGACCTCGCCCGCGTTTAGCGTAACGATGTTAAGATAAACCAAGGGCACCAAAGCATGATTGGCCCCGATGATGGCCTGATTGTGGTTATCATGTGGGGCGATGTGCATGGGTCTCTCCAACTTTGGCCAGAAAAGCGTCAAGGGTTGCGGTGTCGGGGCTGGCAGGGGCGCAGCCGATGCCCCCCACGATTATGGCAGCGGTGGCCGAACCGCGGCGCACGGCGGTTTCCAGCGAGTGGCCGCGCCCAAGGGCGGCCAAAAGCCCGCCCATAAAGCCATCACCCGCGCCCATGGGTTTCAGGGCGGTGACGGCGAAGATGCCGGTTTCAAAGCTGAAATCGGGGGTGAAGGTCACAGACCCTAATGCACCACGTTTGTAGATGGTGATTTTGCCTGACCCCTGCGCCAAGGCGCGGGCAAAAGACTGGCCCGCGTCAAAACCGCCTGCCATCAGGCCGAATTCGTCGTCATTGCCGATCACGATATCAGCCAAATGCGCGGCTTGTTGATAAAAACCCGCAGCTTGTGCAACCGAGGCCCAAGAATAGGCGCGGTGGTCGATATCCAGCACCACCAAGGCCCCCGCCGCTTGGGCCGCAGACATTGCCGCGAATGTGGCACTGCGTGACGGCTCGCAGGCCAGTGCCGTACCCGTCACCACCAAGGCCGCGCTGCCGGCATAATCCACCCCCGCCACATCGGATGCGCTCAGCGCGAAATCCGCCGCGCCGTTGCGGTACAGCACCGATTGCGTCTGGACAGGCACCGTTTCCACCACGGCCAGCGAGGTCCGCGCCTCGCCCGCCACAGCGCGGATAAAGGCGGTATCCACCCCATACCGCTGCAACTCGGCCACGCAATAACGGCCCACGGCATCGTCGGACACGCAGGTCAAAAGCGCGGCTTGCGCCCCCTGTTTGGCCAAGGCCACCGCGATATTGCCCGCCGATCCGCCAATCGCCACAACGTAACGCAGCGCCTCTTCGATCTTGGTGCCGGGCGGGTCGGCGTATAGGTCCATTCCCACGCGCCCCAGCACGACAAAGCGGTTCAGCGCCATGCGTTTCCAAATCCGTTGCACGCCTGTTCCCCTGTCATCGAAAGCGGATTGACCTTATCTTGAGCTTTAGGATACCCATTTTGCAACCGGTTGCAAACACCTTCAAGGACAGCCCCATGCGCGACATCGGAATTGGCATTGTGGGCGGCGGCTATATGGGCAAGGCGCATTCGGTGGCCATGGCGGCGGTGGGGGCGGTGTTCAACACAGCCCTGCGGCCAAGGCTTGAAATGATCTGCGCCACCTCTGAGGCCAGTGCCGAAGCCTACCGTGCCGCCTACGGCTTTGCCCGCGCCACGGGTGATTGGCGGGTGTTGGTCGATGACCCACGGGTGCAGGCGGTGGTGATCGCCTCACCCCAAGACACCCACCGCGCCATTGCCGAACGCGCCTTTGCCTTGGGCAAGCCGGTGCTGTGCGAAAAGCCGCTGGGCGCAAGCCTTGAGGATGCTGAGGCGATGGTCGCTGCCGCCCAAGCCTCAGGCGTCGCCAATATGGTCGGCTTTAACTACATCCGAACCCCCGCCTCGGCCTATGCGCGCCAACTGGTGCAATCGGGCGCGATCGGCGAGGTGATCTGGTTTCGCGGTGAGCATACCGAAGATTTTGACGCCGATGGCACCAGCCCCGCCAAATGGCGCAACTTCGGTGTGGCCAATGGCACGATGGGTGATCTGGCCCCGCATATGATCAACGCAGCCTTAGCTTTGGTCGGGCCGATTGCCAAACTGACGGCAGATATCGGCACCGTCTACCCCAACCGACCGGGGGCTGAGGGGCGCGCGGTCAATGACGACATCGGCCAGTTCTTGTGCCGATTTGCCAATGGGGCGATGGGGCATTTAAGCTTTTCGCGCGTGGCATCAGGGCGCAAGATGGGCTATGCCTATGAAATCACGGGCACACAGGGCGCGATCCGCTTTGACCAAGAAGATCAAAACGCCCTGTGGCTGTATCAAGCCCAAGGCGATGCAGCGCAGCGCGGCTTTACCAAAATCCTGACCGGCCCACTGCACCCAGATTACCTGCCCTTTTGCCAAGGGCCGGGGCACGGCACGGGCTATCAAGACCAGATCATCATCGAGGCGCGCGATTTTCTGCGCGCCATTGAAACCGCAACCCCCGTCTGGCCGACCTTTGCCGACGGATTGCAGGTTTCGCGCATCATCGCGGCGGCGCGCCATTCGGCAGCGTCCGGCGCTTGGGTCAACTTGGAGGCAACATGATCCGCATCGGCAATGCGCCCTGTTCTTGGGGCGTGGAATTCGCAGACGACCCCCGCAACCCCAGCTGGCGCAAGGTGCTGTCAGACTGTGCGGCGGCGGGCTATAAGGGGATCGAACTGGGCCCCGTGGGCTTTATGCCCGAAGATCCCGCCGTTCTGGCCGATGGCTTGGCCGAGAACGATCTAACGCTGATCGGCGGCGTGGTCTTTCGCCCGTTTCACGATGCCACCAAATGGGACGATGTCTGGGACGGTGCCACCCGCACCTGCAAGGCACTGGTGGCGCATGGGGCCAAACATCTGGTGCTGATCGATTCCATCTCGCCCCGCCGCGCCCCCACCGCTGGCCGCGCGGCCGAG
>CANIKY010000153.1 GCA_947468085.1 Paracoccaceae bacterium
GACATCACAATCAACACCGGCACCGATTGCGCCAAGCGTATGGCCAGAAAACGCAGCATCGCGCACCTCAACCGGAAGGGGGCGGGCGGGGCAGCCGGAAAAGGCAGCACAACACCCAAGGGATCTAAAATCTCTGGCGGGCACGGGGCCCGCCAGAGGAAAGGGCTTAGTTGGCCGCGATCGGGCCTGCTGATCCGGGCGCGCCCGGCAGCATGTCGGGGTGCAGTTCAGCGTCGATCTGCTTGTCAGCCGGAACAAAGACACGCTCACGGATGATGTTGTCTTCGGCCCAGTTGTACATGAAGATCGGTGCCCCCGCCGGAATGTTGGCAAAGCGCTTGTTGACGATCAAAGCGCCCGGATAGGCCGTAAGGCCGATACCGTCCAGATTGGTGGTGTAGACATTCTGGTAATGCTTCATCAGCGCGCCGCGTTCAGCCGCATCACGTGTGGCGATGAACTTGTTGACCGTATCGACCATGTCTTTTTCATAATCGAGCAGATCCAACTCGCCCGCGCCATTGGCCTTGTGGTGGTTCGACGTGGTCGCACCGGTCGGGGCCAATTGGGCGGTGTTTTGCACCACTGTGATCAGCTCGGTTCCGTTGCGAATGATGATCCAGTCGAACTTGCCGCTGTCACGCGCATTGTCGAAGTCTTTACCCGACAAGGCGTTGATCGTGACCTTCAAGCCGATGTCGCCCATCATGGCTACAACACCTTCAGCGAGGTTCTTGTCGGTGGCATAGTCGGCCTGAGTGAGCAGAACGACGTTCACATCCGCCCCACCAGCCAAATTGACAAAGCCGTTGCCATCGCTGTCGGTCAGGCCCGCTGCTTCCAGCTGGGCCTTGGCCGAGGCATTGTCGAACGGATAGTAAACCGTCGATGCCTTGTCATAGTAAGACGTGCCGTCATATAGGCCACCCGGATAGATCGCGGTGAACGGGCCTTTCACAAGGCTGTCGCCCAAACGCTGCCGGTCAAGGCCGTAAGAAATGGCCTTGCGGAAGTCGAGGTTGCGGTTCAGATCGCGGATCGCTTGCCCGTTCGCATCAGGCTCGCCCCAGCCATTGCCCGACAGGTTCGGGAACAGCGAATAGCCGATGGTGCGCGGACCAAAGGCCAGTTTGGCAGGCGATGCCGGATCGGCGGCCTTCTTCAGGCTTTCGACGTAGTTTTCCGGCTGCTCAAGGTTGGAAAAGTCGCCCGTACCGGCCACGGCCTGCACGTCGCGGTCACCCCAAGTCGAAAGGCGATACTGCATCTCGTCCAAGTAGGGCAGTTGGTTGCCGGCTTCGTCCACTTTCCAGTAGTAGGGATTGCGGCGCAGAACCACCACGTCGTCGGGGCGGTGTTCAACCACAGTCCAAGCGCCCATCACGGGGAAGTTCATGTAATCGGCCGGAAAGGCCTTTTGGAACGACTCGTAATCTTTGCCGCCATACTTGGGATGCTGGGGTTTGAGCATATGGGCCGGGCCGGGGCAGAAGTTGCCGTAAGCCATGTTATACAGCACCGATTCCGGGAAAGCGGTGGGGAAGGTCAGCGTGAAGGTGAAATCATCCACATTGGCATAAACACCGTCAGCATAGGTTGCTGCAGACGCGCCCATAAGCGGGGTGACATCGGGGTCCATCACAACGTCGTTGTAATAGAACTCGGTGTCCGCAGTCGTGAAGGGTGCGCCGTCCGACCATTTGGCACCTTCAATCAGATGCACGGTCAGCATTTTGCCATCTTCCGACCATTCCCAAGCCTTCGCCAAGTTCGGCATCGGTTGCAAGTCAGAGGAGTTCACCTCAAACAACGGGCCTGTGCGGGTTAGGCATTCGACCAAACCGATGTCGATGCCACCCCAGCCGTAAGACTGGCCCGCCCAGAAGTTCCAGCCTTCGGGACGCCCGCCGATCACATGGCGCATCACGTCGCCGTAAACGCCGGTGCCATCGGGCTGGTTGGCTGTCTTATAAACCAGCGGTTCTTTGGGCAGACGCTCCGCCAAGGGCGGCAACTTGCCAGCCGCTTCAAAGGCTGCGACCCATTCCGGCTGATTATAGGCGGCCAAGGCCTTGTATTCATAAATGTCAGACCGGTTGACAAAAACCGGTGTGCCCTGTGCGTCAAACTTCGGTGCATCGGGCGGGGTCGTGGGTGCCATCACATCGGCACGCACCGCCACAGCAGATACACCCAACAAAAGCGCCGCCAAGGCGACGCGCTGGATTTTCATGGTTCTCTCCTCCCCAAAGCCCAAAAGGGCCCGTGTTGTTCGCTTTAGATGCGATCCCGAGGCGGTTTTGGTGCCTCCTCTGGTGCGTTACACTGTGGGGACAATCTGGCTTTACAACAATGGCGTTTTGCAACAATCTATTCTGGCTTTCTAAGATTAAGGGGCCAAGATGGATGACATAGCCGAGCGTGACCGCCTAAAGGGTGCCCCAAAGCACGAACGACACTTTTATGCCACAAATCGCGCCTTTGGACGATTCGGTATGCGGATATTTGAGCCTCAGACGATGGAGAGCCCCCATTGGCACGGCCATGTCGAGGCAAACTTCTGCCTTCACCACACGATGGGTTATGATGTCGACGACGAACAGATCGTGGTGCCTGAAGGCCGCTTGGCCATCTTTTGGGCCGGGGTGCCCCACCGGCTGCACACCGTCACCAAAACAGGCGCAGGACAGCCAAAGCTGGCCAATATCTATCTGCCGCTCGACGCATTCTTGATGATGAACCACATTATGCCGCTGCAAGTGGCGCTTTTGGGCGGTGGTATCATCTTGCTGCCAGAATCGCTGTGCAATGAGGGTACGGTGCGGCGCTGGTATGCCGATTATAGATCTGGCGACTTTGAACGCACAGAGGTTTTGAAGATGGATTTGAATGCCCTGTTCCGCCGCGCTTTTTTAGAGACACCTGAATTTCTACGACTGCCACGCAACGGCTCTGCGGGTGAACGCGCGCTAAGTTCGGTGCATATTCGCCATGTGATAGCCATGGTCAGGCTCGTTCTGGAAAACCTCGACAAGCCTTTGAAAAACGCGGAAATCACGGCCGTGACGGGCCTGCATGAAAACTACGCTTTGGGGCTGTTCACCAAGATCATGCAAACCCCACTGCGGCAATTTGTTTTGCGCATGCGTTTGATGCGGGCGCGCGCTTTGTTGGTGGAAAGCTCGCTTGCGATTGCATCGGTGGCTGAGGCGTCTGGATTTACGTCGATCAGCCAGTTCTACCACCAGTTCAAAGCGGCCTACGGTGTGGCCCCCAATTCGGTGCGAAACCAATATCTGGCGTGACCGTAACCCGCAAAAAGGGCAAAGAAGCAAAAAGTGATGGTACCGCTTTCCCGGCTTGAACGGGAGACCTCTAGATCCACAATCTAGCGCTCTAACCAACTGAGCTAAAGCGGCACATCAACACCGCAAAACCATCTACGGTGAGCGTGATTTATGGACTTCACGAGAGGGGGTCAACCCGCAAAATCGCCAGAGCATCAACGCGGGCGTTTGGCGATCCATCCCAAAGTAAGCACAACAGCCACAGCGATCAGCGTTTGGGGTGTGAAAACCGCCACCAAGTGGGCTAGGTTGCCGATGACCAAACTGACATAAGGGCCAGCCGCCGCCCCCAACAGAATGTAGAGAAGAACACATAACAAAACCAGCACAAAGCCTGCCTGAACGACTTGCATCGACAGGGTTGTAAGCTTGGCCAACCAGTTTAATGGCTTCTCTTCTGCGGGGGGCGGTGCCATTATCTTTTACTTGGTCTGGATCAGCCAGACGACGACACCCAGCGAGATCAGGCCAGCCAAGCCAGCGCTGCCAAGGGTTTGCACAAGGCTGGTCACATTGCCAACAACATCGCCCAAAAAGGACATATTGGCCGGGCCAACCAGCAGCGAAGCGACAATAGCCAAGGCCAGCAGGCCCATGCCAAGTTCGGTGATGCTATGGATGATTTTACGTACGGCGTCGATATTCATAAGATACCTCCAGATTGTTACTCTGCCCAATTCTTGAGCAGCTTTTTGGTACGGCTGCACATTTTGACCGCACATGCATAAGATGAGCAAGAATCCGCTCAGTCAAGTATATTCCGCGAAACTATCCCAAAGTTTTGAATGTATAAAACTTACGATTGCTTTTGATGGTGTTTTGATTAGAAATAACCGCAATATCTAGGTGCCTTTGCGGCAAGTGTTGACAGCACCTTGCACCTCACGCACACCATAAGACCAGAAAAAATGGAGGTGACCATGGGGATCGACAAGCAAAGCGATGTGTCCGCCAATATTCAGATCGGCCCGACCGATCAGGGCATGGTGCGCATCTATATCGAGGCTGATGACGGCACCGAATTGCCAATGGATTTTGATCCGGAAGAGGCGCTGGACATCGCTGAAGAACTGCGCGCGGCGGCAGAAGCAGTGCGCGCTATGGGTCAGGGCGCGGGCCCCCGCAAGAAGAAGTAAACACCTTTAACCGATCAGGGCCGAAATGCCCGGATCGCGCAAATTGTGCAGGCGCATGGCCGCTTGGCGGGCGAATTTATGCACCACCGCCTTGCGTTTGGCCCCCACCAAGGGCGTTTGTGGACCCATCTTGATGATTTCAGCGTCATAAGCATCTGCGACCATCAGCCCCGTATCTGCGGGCAAAAGACCGGTTGGGAAATTGGCATCCACCGCCCAGAAAAAACGATCGCAAAAGGGCAGATAGCCCTGCCATTTCTGGTCGGCACGAAAATCGGCCGGGCCAGATTTGCATTCAATCACCCAAACCTCGCCCTTGGGCCCCAGCGCCATCAGATCGACGCGCAGGCCGGGGGTCGGGATCATCTCTTCAAGTGTGACAAAATCCAACCCGCGCAAGGCGCGGGCAACACCGCGCGCCAGCCTTTGACCGGGCAAAGACGGCAGTGCGGCGTCAAAGTCTGTGTCGCGCGATATCATAATGACAAATATGAACCAAAGGTGAACATCCAGCAAGCCTTGCTTTGCCCCTGCCCCGCGCCTATCTAGAGGGAGGCGGGTTCTGCTCTTCTCGTGCGAGGCACCTTTTCCAGTGGCCGATAAGCAAGCAAATGGGGGCTGGCTCTGGCAAGATCCTGGTCTTGCTACCTGGCACCCACCTGAGACCTCTGGCTCTCGGGAAAACTCCGTCTCCACGGCCGCTGCGGGCCCGCCACTTAGAAACGATACGGCCCGAAGCACTGCTTCGGGCCGTATCGTTTTAAATCGTCAATGTCCTCAGCGGCGGGTTTGGTGGCGCGGGTGCTTGGCGCGCACCTCTACCCGAATGGGCATAAGCTGGCCTTTGGGCGAACCCCAAGCTTGAAACGTCATAGATATGTTTTTGGCAAGATTGGCTAACAAGACAAACATCAACTTCAGCATGGGGATCCTCAAACATTTTACGCCTGCAAGCTAGCATTTGGTCGCGCCAAAAAAAGGGCTGTTTTCACCTATGGGCGCAAAACAGCCGTTGAACGCCCAAATCTGCCTAAGTTTTGGGCGAAAATGCCATCCTCAGCCGATGTCCAGCGCCAAGGCATGCACCCGCGTGTTAAGATCGCCCAAAGCCCCCTGAACTGCGCGGTGGCGGGCCAGTCGCCCCATCGCTGCCAGTTCTGGCGCACGGATCTTGATGGCAAAGTGACTTTCACCTGATCCGTCATCGCCGCCATGCCCCGCATGACGATGGCTTTCGTTGACCACTGCCAGTTCGCTGACCGCAAAAGCCACCTGCAAACGGGCCTCAATTTCATCCTTTATCGCCATTTTCATTTCTCCCCCTTCAATCTGCCACCAAATGCCCTATTCTTGCGTGCTTGAGTCGGAAAGGCCTATCGATGACCAGTCGCCCCCCGTTTGAATTTGATTTGCGCGTGTCCTCTGACAAGGCCAAGCGCA
>CANIKY010000154.1 GCA_947468085.1 Paracoccaceae bacterium
GCGATCGGGGCGATCAGCGTGACGTTGAACTTCAGGTTGTCGCCCGGCATCACCATCTCGGTGCCTTCGGGCAGTTCAACCGTGCCGGTCACGTCCGTCGTGCGGAAGTAAAACTGCGGGCGGTAGTTGGCGAAGAACGGCGTGTGACGGCCACCCTCTTCCTTGGTCAGAATATAGGCTTCGGCTTCGAACTTGGTGTGGGGGGCAACCGACTTCGGCTTGCACAGCACCTGACCACGTTCTACACCCTCACGGTCGATACCGCGCAGCAGAACGCCGACGTTATCGCCAGCCTCGCCACGGTCCAGCAGTTTGCGGAACATTTCAACACCGGTACAGATCGACTTCTTGGTGTCGCGGATGCCCACAATTTCCACTTCGTCGCCCACGTTGACAACGCCGCGCTCGATACGACCGGTCACAACCGTGCCACGGCCCGAAATCGAGAACACGTCTTCAATCGGCAGCAGGAAGGGCTGATCCACGGCACGCGCAGGCGTCGGGATATAGCTGTCAACAGCCGCCATCAGGGCGCGGATCGAGTTTTCGCCGATATCAGGGCGCAGGCCGATCATGGCCTGGTGGGCCGAGCCTTTGACGATCGGAATGTCATCGCCGGGATATTCGTAGGAAGAGAACAGCTCGCGGATTTCCATCTCGACCAGTTCGATGAGTTCTTCGTCATCCACCAGATCGATTTTGTTCATGTAGCACACCATGTAGGGAATACCCACTTGGCGGCCAAGCAAGATATGCTCGCGCGTTTGCGGCATCGGGCCATCCGAGGCGGCGCAAACCAAGATCGCGCCGTCCATCTGGGCGGCACCGGTGATCATGTTCTTCACATAGTCGGCGTGGCCGGGGCAGTCGACGTGGGCGTAGTGGCGGGCCTCGGTCTCGTATTCCACATGCGCGGTCGAGATCGTGATGCCACGGGCACGCTCTTCGGGCGCACCGTCGATCTGGTCATAGGCACGGAATTCGCCGAAATACTTCGTGATCGCTGCGGTCAGCGTGGTCTTGCCGTGGTCAACGTGGCCGATCGTGCCAATGTTAACGTGCGGTTTGTTGCGTTCAAACTTTGCCTTACCCATTTGGGTCACCCTCGGTTCAGGGGGGTCACGAGGGACCCCGATTTCCTCGCGCGGCGAATTAGGCCGGACGGGCGGGAAAATCAAGCGGGATTGGTGGAAAACAACAACTTTGGCTTAACCCGGTCGGGCCGCACGTTTAGTTGGTCTTTGGGCTTTGACCCGGCTTGGCGTCAGCCGCGCCGGAATTGGACGCTTGCGCAACGGGAAGGCCCAGCCATTCGGGGTGGTCAAGCATGTAATCTTGCACCGCTTTGGCTGCGTTTCTGGCCAGTTTCTTCATCTGGGCTTGCTTGTTTTGCGTCCATCCCGACCCAAGGAGACTGTCTTTCGACATACCTTCCAAAATGGTCATGCGCTTGCCGCCCTTCACCAGAAACTGCTTTTTCACGGTGTCATAGACATGCACTCTGATAATTAGAGCCGAGCGCGGGCTGGCCACCAAGGGCACACCCGGCGGGGCGAGGATATAGCCGTCGATAGAAATGCCAAACTCAAACGGATTGTCGCCCTGATAGACGCCAAAGCGTTCTTGCAGTGCCTCTTTCAACACGGCTCCCCACGCCTCAGGCGTTGCCGTGCGGGACAGGGGGATGGTCTGGGCCTTTGCCGCATCCACAAAGTTCGCCCGCATCGCAAAGTTGCCCATCGGGTGCGGCGGCTCGCCCATATCCTTGGCGTCACAGGCAACCAAGACACCCAGCACAGCCAAAGCACAAAAGGCACGGATCAAACGGGATAGGAACATGGAACAAATCCTTGGCCACCGAAACGGGACACCTTTGGGATAACGAGGCAAGGGGGCCTTGGCAACGGGGCAAGGGTGGCCTTGGCGGTCATTGGCCCTATATCTATCATAACTGGCGTAAAGGGGCAGGACGACATGGACAAGGTCAGGTCAGAATTTCCCGTACGCGTGCCGCTGGCCACCGTGCCCTTGGGGATTTGGGGATCGCTGCAAGCCGGTCGGCGCAATGTGTTGGAGCTGATCCCCGAAATCGCCACGCGTCAGCCTATCTTGTCGGGCACCACCGGCAAACGCTGGCATATGGTGATGGACCCCGAAGCTCTGCGCCACATTCTGCGCGACGGGGTCGACGATTACCCCAAGTCGTTAGTGACCAAGCTGATTTTGGAACCCGCCATCGGCAATTCGATGTTTGTGGCCGAAGGAGCCGATTGGCACTGGCAACGCCGCACCGCCGCCCCCGTCTTTTCGCATCGCAACATCGCAGCCCTTGCCCCCGTGATGACCGCCGCCGCCGAACGCGCCGCGACCCGCTTTGCCGCAGCCTCGGGCCGCGCTATCGATGCCTTTGACGAGATGGTCGCAGCCACCTTTGAAGTCATCTCGGACGTGACCTTTTCCGGCGGAGAAGGCTTTGACCGCGCCGGCGTGCACCACGCGATAAACACCTACATCAGCCAAACCGCCAAGCTGTCGGTGCTGGATATTCTAGGCGCGCCCGGATGGGTGCCGCGCCCGGGGCGGCTGTTTTCCGGCGCTGCGATGCGGCAAATGAAGCAGATGGCCAATGCTGCTATCGATCAGGCCCGCCACCGCCCGAAAACCGGCATCCCCGATCTGTTAGACCTGCTTTTGGCCGGATCAGACCCCAACTCTGGCCGCCAGATGAACCCCGACGAGCTGCGCGACAATCTTTTGACCTTCATCGTCGCGGGGCATGAGACGACGGCGCTGACCTTGGCTTGGGCGCTGTATCTGTGCGCGTTTGACCCAAAGGTCCAAGACGCCGCCCGCGAGGAGGCGCAAGCCGCCCTTGGCCCACGCGCCGCCACCGCCGCCGATCTGCCCGCCCTGCCCCTGATCCGCCGCATCGTCGACGAAGCGCTGCGCCTCTACCCCCCCGCCGCTTTTCTGGCCCGCACCGCCCGCAAGGCCGACACGCTGTGCGGGCGCGAGGTGCGGCCCGGCGACACGGTGATCTTGCCAATCTACGCCCTGCACCGCCACCATGACCTGTGGCAAAACCCTGATGCCTTTGACCCGAACCGCTTTGCCGACCCCAAAGCCACCCCGCGCTTTGCCTATCTGCCCTTTGGCGACGGCCCGCGCATTTGCATCGGCGCATCCTTTGCCCTGCAAGAGGCGGTGATCATTCTGGCCACCCTGCTGGCCCGCTTTCGCTTTAGCCAAATCCCCGGCAAGGCACCCAAACCTGTGATGATCCTAACCCTGCGGCCCGAGGGTGGACTTTGGCTAAAGGTCGACCCCGCCTAATTCCGACTAAAACACTTGGGCAATCTTGACGGGGGCAAAAAGCGCACCTAAAGATGACTATAATACTCAGCTATAGGACGCATCATGACCAAATCCCCCCGCCCCACCCAACCGCGCGTCTGGACCAGCCTTGCCTTGGCATCCGTGACGCTGGCGGCATCGCCTGTCATGGCAGGCTTGCAACCTGCACCTGTCACACTGGCCATGCCGCAAGCGCGGATTTGGCTGGCGCAGGCCGAAGCGGGTGAAGCGGGTGAAGCGGGCATCACCAAAGCCGCCCCCGAAGATACGGCCTATCTAACCGAACTGATGATCATCCATGGGCATATGCAGGCCGCGCGCGATTTGTATGCGATGGGGCAAAAGGACATTGCAGTGGAATTGTCCAAACACCCCCAAGAAGAAGGCGCATTAGCCGCTTTGCAGGCCGAAATTGCAAAACATCAGGCCCAAGATGTGGCCGATGAGATAGCAGCTTTCACCGACACCATGGCCAAAGGCGGCGCACAAGAGGCCGTGGATCAGGCGGCGGAACAAGTCGCGCAGGCGTTTGCTGCGGCGGCCTCGGTCAAAGACACCGAAATCCGCGCGCGGTTTGATGCGGTGGTGCTGTTGGTCAAGGCGGCGGCGGGGGAATATCAAGCCAGCATCACCGATGGCAAAGTCGAAGACCTTATGGGTTGGCACGAGGCGTGGTCGTTTATCGACATCGCCCGTGCCGAGTTGGCGGATTTGTCCAGCCAACCGCTGTCGGCCAAAGCCGCCCCCAAGGCGCTCAAGGCACTTGAAGACGTGGACGCCGCCTTTGGCGACCCAATGGCCGCCGTGCCGCTGGCGGGCGATCCGCAGATCTTGCTGGGGGTGGCGGCCAAGCTGGAACTGATTGCCTCTTCGGTGCGCTAAGCGATGCTGGTCATTGGCCCCCTGCTTGTGCCCGCCGATCTTGCCGCGGTGCAAGAGATGGCAGCGTCCCTGCCCTTTGGCGATGGCCGCGCCACGGCGGGGCGCCATGCGGTGGGGGTCAAAACCAACGACCAAGCCTTGCCAAGCGCTCAGCTTAACGCGGTGTTGGCCAAGGTCGAGGCGGCTTTGATCGCAAACCCGCTGTTCCAATCGGCAGCACGGCCCAAGGCGCTGACCAAGCTGATCGCGTCGCGCTACCGCACGGGCCAGACCTATGGGCTGCATGTTGACAATGCGCTGATGCAGGGGCTGCGGACGGACTTGTCCTTTACTCTTTTCCTGTCGGACCCTGACACCTACGAAGGCGGCGCGTTGGTGATCGAAGACCATTTCGAAGCGCGTGCCATTAAACTGGCAGCGGGCGAGGTGATTTTGTACCCGTCCACCACGCTGCACCGCGTGGAGCCCGTCACAAGCGGCACGCGGTTGGCCGTGGTGGGCTGGGTGCAAAGCCTGATCCGCGATCAGGGCCAGCGCGAGATCTTGTTCGATCTAGACCAAGCGGTCGAGGCCTGCTTTGCAGCCGAAGGCAAATCGCCCCAATTTGACCGACTGTCCAAAACCCGTTCGAACCTGCTGCGGATGTGGGTGGACGCGTAACACCGCTTAGCGCGCGTCCTCGTCAAAGCGGTTGTCACGGGGGAACCCGCGCGGGGCCATGCGGCCCATCGTGCCGCGTGCGCCCTGCCATTCGGCCAAGTCGGTTTCGGTGCGCGTGCGCCCTGCCGGGTCTTTCCATGACAGACCTTTGGCCAGCACAAAGGTGGTGGCATCGCTTAGCCCGCCGTCTTTGTACTTTTGCAACCGCACGCCCTTGCCCCGCGCCATTTCGGGCAGATCGGACAGCGGGAAGACCAGAACCTTACGGTTCTCGCCCACGGCTGCGACATGATCGCCCTGCACGCGGCGGCAGACGGCTGTCTTTGCCCCCTCGCCCAGCGTCAAGACCTGCTTGCCCGCCTTGGTTTGGGCCAAGACCTCGTCCGATACCACCACAAACCCATCCCCTGCGCTGGAGCAGACAAGCAGTTTTTCCGCAGGGCGGAATACCATCAGATCGACAATCGCCGTGTCATTGGGCAGATCGACCATCAGGCGCACCGGTTCGCCCATGCCGCGCCCACCGGGCAGGTTGGCGCCCATGACGGTGTAAAAGCGCCCGTTGGCCCCAATGATCAGGATTTTGTCGGTCGTCTCGGCGTGAAAGGCAAACCGCGCTGCATCGCCGTCTTTGAACTTTTGCTCAAGCGCCAGATCGACATGGCCCTTCAGCGCCCGAATCCAGCCCATTTGTGAGCAGATGACGGTGATCGGTTCACGTTCGATCATCGCCTCGGCGGTGATTTCAATCGTCTCGCCCGCATCGGCAAAGGTTGTGCGCCGTGCGCCAAGCTTGGTGGTTTTGCCAAAGGCCTTGCGAATCTCTTCCAGTTCCACCCCGATGCGCTGCCACTGCGCGGCGTCAGAGGCCAAAAGCCCTGCAAGCCCTGCCCGTTCGGCAACCAAGGCGTCACGCTCGGCGATCAGCTCCATCTCTTCCAAGCGGCGCAGAGAGCGCAGGCGCATGTTCAAGATCGCCTCGGCCTGCACTTCGTTTAAC
>CANIKY010000155.1 GCA_947468085.1 Paracoccaceae bacterium
AAGTGAGGCAAAAACTCTCCCGCCCCAACTAGCCCTATGCGAATTGTCATGGCTCTGATCGCTCCTATTGCCTTTTGTTAGACGCTATTGTGATTTCGACAGTTCTGACGAAAGCCAGCACCGAAAGCAACAACAGCGAAAGCGTCTGATGTGCGGACCCCATAGTTTGACTTTTAGTTGGCCTGGCAAGCGCCCGCCCAGTTAGCCCAGACCTTCGCTCCGCAATGGTGCCTGACGGGCTATGGCCGGCGGAAATGTTGAAGATGCTTTCAGATGTAGCGCACCGCCGAATGCAAATTCTTTTCATGCGGAAACTGCTTAGCCTGTGTTTGCAGCATTCGTGATCATTGTACCTTCACAATTTAGGCGCCGTTGCATCCTTTCAGATGACGCCGTTCGATGCGCGGTGGGTATCCTAAATGGAATACGTTTTAAGTATAAAATGTATTTAAATGTTTAATAACAGTTATATAAGTGAATTATTCTGGGGGCAGAAGGTCCCCGGCTTTAGGGCCGCAGCCCGATCTGTGCCAGCAAGGCCGCAACCTCGGGGCCAGTGGATAGCGCTGATTGGTACAACATCGCCTGACTGCGCAGGATCACTGCGTCGCTCAACACCTTCAAATGGTTCGCCCGCAGGGTCTCGCCGCTAGAGGTGATGTCGGCAATCGCCTCCGCCGTCAGGTTTTTGACCGTGCCCTCAGTCGCGCCTTGGCTGTCGATCAACTGGTAATCGGCAACGCCCTGCGCTGTCAGATAGTCGCGCACCAAGCGGTGATATTTGGTGGCAATGCGCAGCCGAAAGCCGTGGCGGGCGCGAAAGGCTGCGGCTGCAGCGTCAAGATCGTCCAGCGTGTCCACATCAATCCACGCCGCAGGTACGGCGATGATCAGATCGGCCTGACCAAAGCCCAAGGCCGCCACCTCGCGCACTTGACGGTCCCAATCGGCCAGCTTGTCACGCACCAGATCGGTACCTGTCACCCCCAGATCAATCCGCCCCGCCGCCAATTCCCGCGGTACTTCCGAGGCCGAGAGCATGACCAACTCAACCCCCGCCACGCCCTCAACCACGCCCGCATATTCTCGGTCAGACCCGCTTTTGGCCATGCGCACCCCGCGCGCACTGAACCACTCAAAGGTCTTTTCCATCAAGCGGCCCTTGGATGGCACTCCGATCTTGACCATTACAAAGCCCCCCGCAGCGCCGCCACCAGATGCGGCCGGATGATCCCGCCCACGGCAGGGATCGAACGCCCTTGCCCCAGCACCGCCGTCAAAGCATCATAGCGCCCGCCAGAGGCCACAACCTCTTCGCCGTTCAAAAAGCTAAAGACAAAGCCGTCATAATATTCCATCGCGGTGCGGCCATGGCTGGCCTCGAAGGCCAACGTGGCGACATCGACGCCGTGGCTTTGCAACGCCTCTAGTCGAGCGGAAAATCGTTCCACGGCCAACAGAATGGCGGGCAGATGCACTGCGATGCCGCGCAAATGGGTCAGCGCGGCCGGGGCGGGGGCCTGCAATTGCAACAGGTCATAGAGCATCGCCGCTTCCAGCGCCGAAATCGGCGCGGCCTTGGCATCTTCCAGCAAGGTCTGCGCACGCGCCGCGATCTCGTCGGCCTCACGCAGGCCAATTAGCGGACCTGCGGCTGCGATCAGCTCGGCAGGCGCGCCCGCTGCCAGCCTTGCCAGCAAAGCGGCGCGGGCGGCAGGCATGGGCGCGCGGCCCGAAAAACGGTCCAGCAGGGCGCGAAAGCGCTTAGGCCGCCAGATATGGCGCAAAAGGGCCGCCTTGCGCTGATCGCTGGCACTGATACCCCGCACTGCGGCCATCAAGATGCCGATATCGCCAGTCACGGCCCGCAGGTTCAGGCCCGCGAGCAACGCGCCAAACAAAGCAAACACCTCGGCATCGGCGCGTTCGGGGGATTGGCGATCAAAGATTTCAAACCCCACCTGCAAGCTTTCGCGTGCCGGTGCGCCCAGATGATCTTGGGCGCGAAACACCTCGCCGCTGTAGCAATAGCGCGCGGGGTCTGCGCCGTGGGCCATATGGGCCTGCACCACGGGCACGGTAAAATCGGGGCGCAGCATCATTTCGCCCAGCACGGGGTCGGTGGTGACATAGGCCTTGGCGCGGATGTCTTCGCCGTACAGATCCAGCAGCGTTTCGGCGGGCAGCAAGATATCGGCATCGACGGGCACAGCCCCTGCCGCCTGAAAGGCCGCAAACAGCCGGTCAGCTTCCGCCCGAATGGCCGCCTTTGGCGTCATTGCGCCAAGATCCGTCGCACCGCAGCCACTAGATCGGCGCGGGGCACTTCGATTTGCGCGGGGCGGTCTTTCCATTCTTCCAGCGTGGCGTTCTGGGCAATCTTGGCGCCAAGGATCAGGTCCTTGAGGATCACCACCCCCGCTTCAGCCTCGTTCCCACCCTGAATAACGGCCACCGGTGAGGCGCGTTTGTCGGCATATTTCAACTGGTTGCCAAAGTTCTTGGGGTTGCCCAGATAGACCTCGGCGCGAATCCCCGCCGCGCGCAACTCGCCCACCATGGCCATGTAATCGGCCATCCGCTCGCGGTCCATCACGGTCACAACCACCGGCCCTGCGGTATCCACTGCGCCGCGCCCTTTGGCGCGTAGGGCGGCCAAAAGTCGATCCACGCCGATCGAAACTCCCGTCGCAGGCACGGCTTGGCCGGTAAAGCGCTTGACCAGATCGTCATAGCGCCCACCGCCCGCCACCGAGCCAAACTGACGCTTGCGGCCCTTTTCGTCAAGGATTTCAAAGGTCAACTCGGCCTCATACACCGGCCCCGTGTAATACCCCAAGCCGCGCACCACGCCGGGATCCAGCACGATCCGGTCGGCCCCATAGCCCTGACGGTCCAACAGATCGGCCATCGTCTCAAGCTCGGCCACCCCTTCGCGACCAATGACCGAAGGACCAACCAGCTCTGCCAACCGCGCCACGGTGTCGCGCCCCGTCGCCCGCTTGGCCGAGGTGAAGCCCATCACAACCTCGGCCTGCTCGGATGAAAGCCCCGCGCCCTTGGTGAAATCGCCGCTGTCATCGCGCCGCCCCGCGCCCAGCAAGGCGCGCACGCCTTCGTCGCCCAGGCGGTCCATCTTGTCGATGGCGCGCAGCACGATGCCGCGCTCGGCTTCAAAGCGGGTGGGATCGGACGGGTCCAGCACCCCCGCCACCTCCATCACGCCATTGAGAACCTTGCGGTTGTTGACCTTGACGACATAATCACCGCGCGGAATGCCCACAGTTTCCAAAGCATCCGACAGCATCGCGCAAATCTCGGCATCCGCCGCTACCGAAGGCGCGCCCACTGTATCAGCGTCGCATTGGTAGAACTGCCGGAACCGCCCCGGACCGGGCTTTTCATTGCGCCAGACCGGCCCCATCGCGTAGCGCCGATAAGGTGAGGGCAGATCGTTGCGAAACTGTGCTGCCACCCGCGCCAAGGGGGCGGTCAGGTCATAGCGCAGGGCCAGCCAATCGGCATCTTCGTCCTGCCAGCCAAACACGCCTTCGTTTGGGCGGTCGACATCGGGCAAGAACTTGCCCAGCGCCTCGACCGTTTCCACGGCGCTGGTTTCTAACGGGTCAAAGCCGTACAGATGATACACCGCCGCCACCTTATCAAGCATCTGCTTGCGTTCGGTGACTTCCGCGCCGAAATAGTCGCGAAAGCCCTTGGGCGTTTCGGCGCGCGGGCGGCGGGCGGGTTTGTCCTGTGCCATGATAGCCCCTTGGTTGGTTGGGCGATCCATAGCCGAGGCGGGGGGGCGCTTCAAGGACTGCAGGCGCGCTTGGGGCCAGCGCCCGGAGGGTTTCACACCCTCCGGACCTCCCGTGGGATATTTGGGCACATATGAAAGGGAAGAAGATGACGATTGAAGGCTTGGAAGAAAAAATCGCCCACCTGATGCGGATGGGCGAGGATCTGTCGGATATGGTCGCAAAACAAGGCCGCGAGATCGACCGCCTAACGCGCATAGTGGGCCTTTTGGCCGAACGCGAGGCGGCGCGCGAGAGTGAGGGGGGCAATTCCATCCCCTTGGCCGATCAAAAGCCGCCGCATTGGTAGGCACCCCTTTCATACTTGCCCAAATATCCTCGGGGGTCCGGGGGCATACGGCCACTGGCGGCATAGGGCGGTGTCATTTGGGAGTTCAGCGCGGGTAATGGCCCAAGCAGATGGCGTTAAACCTCTTCCACCAACACCACACCACTCATCGCCTTGATCGCCCCACGGATTTGCGGCGTCAGCGGATAGGGCTGCGGCAGGGTCAGGTCGATCTCGCGGCCCTGATCGTCGGGCACGCACAGGGTGATTTGGGCTTTGTTGCGGCCTTCGACCTTTGCCAGAAAGGCGGCGAGAGAGGGGATTGCTTCGGCCCTGTTCAGATGCACGCGGATGGCTTGGGCGCCCGCATCGGTGGCCACTTGGTCAATCGGTTGCGCCGCGCGGGCCAGCAGTTTGAGCGTATCGCCTTCCAAGGTCGCCTCGACCGTCAAAACCACGTTCAATCCCGGTTCCAGCAGATCGCGGGCGGCTTCCAGCGTGTCGGAAAACACCGTGACCTCATAAAGCCCTGTCGGGTCTGACAGGCTGACAAAGGCAAACCGGTTGCCCTTGGCTGATTTGCGTTCCTGCTTGGCCGAAACAGACCCCGCCATCTTGGCCACCAATGGCCCGCGTTCAGCCATCACAGTCACCTCGGCCAAGGTCTTGACGTCTTTGCGTTTTAACGCAGACATGTAATCATCCAGCGGGTGGCCAGACAGGTAAAAGCCGATGGCTTGGTGTTCTTGGGTCAACCGTTCTACTGGCAGCCAATCGTCGCGGAAGGGCAGGCGGGGTTCGGGCAGATCGCTGCCCGTATCGCCGAAAAGCGAGACTTGGGTTGACGCCTTGGCCTCTGCCACAGCCGCCGAATAGGCGACCAGCGCATCCAGCGCCTCGAACACGCGGGCGCGGTTGGGGTCTAGCACGTCAAAGGCACCCGCACGGGCCAACATTTCCAAGGGGCGCTTGCCCACGCGTTTCATATCGACACGGCGGGCAAAGTCGAACAGCGTGGCAAATTGTTTATCGCCCCGCCCCCCCACGATCAACGCCATCGCCTCGACGCCCACACCTTTCAGCGCGCCCAAACCGTAGATCAGCCGACCCGCGCGCACGGTGAATTTGGCCAGCGAGTCGTTGACAGACGGGGCCAGCGTCACAATCCCCAGCTTGTCCACCTCGCGCTTATAAACCGCCAGCTTGTCGGTCAGATGCAGGTCGCAGTTCATCACGGCGGCCATAAATTCAACGGGGTAATTGGCTTTGAGATACGCCGTTTGATACGACACCACCGCATAGGCCGCAGCGTGCGATTTATTGAACCCGTAGTTGGCGAATTTCTCAAGCAGGTCAAAAACCTCGCCTGCTTTTTCCTTTGGCACATTATGGGTGGCCAAAGCGCCGTCGATGAACTTTGGCCGCTCTTTGGCCATTTCCTCGGCAATCTTCTTACCCATGGCACGGCGCAAAAGATCAGCCCCGCCCAGCGAATAGCCCGCCATGACTTGGGCAATCTGCATCACCTGTTCTTGATAGACGATGATGCCTTGGGTTTCTTTCAAGATATGGTCGATCGTCGGATGGATCGATTCCAGATCGCGCAGGCCGTTCTTGACCTCGCAATAGGTCGGGATGTTTTCCATCGGGCCGGGGCGATACAGGGCCACCAGCGCCACGATATCTTCGATGCAGGTGGGCTTCATGCGCCGCAGCGCATCCATCATGCCGCTGCTTTCCACCTGAAACACC
>CANIKY010000156.1 GCA_947468085.1 Paracoccaceae bacterium
GACAACCCGTTTGACGCTTTCACCGAACCTGACATGTTCATGGTGCCCGATTTCTCCACCGCCACAGCCGCACCTTGGACGGCAGATGTGACGCTGCAAGTGATCCATGACGCGATGGACCAAGAGGGCAACCCCATCCCCTATAGCCCGCGCAACGTGCTTAAGAAAATCGTGCAGCTTTACAACGACCAAGGCTGGACACCGGTCGTTGCCCCCGAAATGGAATTTTTCCTGACCGCCCGCAATGTTGACCCCAATATGCCGGTCGAACCCCCCATGGGCCGATCGGGCCGCAGGGCTGCGGGCAAACAGGCCTATTCGCTGTCGGCGGTGGATGAATACGGCAAGGTGATTGACGACATTTATGACTATGCCGAAGCCCAAGGGCTGGAAATTGATGGCATCTTGCAAGAAGGCGGCGCGGGCCAGATTGAGCTGAACCTAGAACACGGCGATCCGGTGCGCTTGGCCGACGATGTGTTTTTCTTCAAGCGCCTGATCCGCGAAGCTGCCCTGCGCCACGATTGCTTTGCCACGTTCATGGCCAAGCCGATTGCGGGTGAACCGGGCAGTGCTATGCATATTCACACCTCGGTCGTCGATACACGCAGCGGCAAGAACATCTTTTCCGAAAAAAAGGGCGAGGCGACCGAAAGCTTTTACCACTTCATCGCCGGTCTGCAAAACCACCTGACCGGCGCGATTGCGGTCTTGGCGCCCTATGTGAACAGCTATCGCCGCTATGTCCCTGATTTTGCAGCCCCCATCAATCTGGAATGGGGCCATGACAACCGCACCACGGGCTTGCGGGTGCCGATATCCTCGGCCGCAGCGCGGCGGATTGAAAACCGCCTGCCCGGGATGGATTGCAACCCCTATCTGGGCATCGCGGCCACCTTGGCCTGCGGCTATCTGGGCCTGATGGAAAAGAAAGAACCGCGCCCCGAATTCAAGGCCAACGCTTATATCGATAGCAACGACATCCCGTCAAATCTTGGCGATGCGCTTGACCTGTTGGATGCGGACACGGCCCTGAAAGAGGTCTTGGGGGCGGACTTTTGCAAGGTTTATGACTCGGTCAAGCGCAACGAATACAAAGAGTTCTTGCAAGTCATCTCGCCTTGGGAGCGTCAGCATCTTTTGTTGAACGTATGAACCTGCTGCATGTCAACGATCAGGCGGGGGCATATCCCCCGTCTTACTATGCCGCGACTGCCACCCCCTTTGCCCCCCTGCCTGCCCTTCAGGGCGAGGTTTCGGCCGATGTTTGCATTGTGGGCGGTGGATATACTGGCCTGTCAGCGGCGCTGCATTTGGCGGAACGGGGCTATAGCGTCGTGCTGCTAGAGGCGCATCGCTTAGGCTTTGGCGCTTCGGGGCGCAATGGCGGGCAAGTGGGATCGGGCCAGCGGCAAGATCAAGACTGGCTCGAGGCGGCCGCAGGAAAAAGTGCCGCGCATCTGATGTGGGATATGGCCGAAGAGGCGAAGGCATTGGTCAAATCCTTGATCCGCAGTCATGATATGCCGGTGACTTTCCACCCTGGCATTGCCACCGCCTGCTGGCATCAAGCCGACCTGCGCAGCACTTTTCAAAGTGCTGAAAAGCTGGAACGTGACTACGGATATGACCAGATCAAGGTTTTGGACCAACAGGCCATCAGCGGCTTGATTGGGTCCAAGGTCTTTACTGGCGGCGTGCTTGATCAAGGCGCAGGCCATATCCACCCGTTGAACTTCGCCCTAGGGCTGGCCAAGGCCGCGCAATCGGCGGGGGCGCAATTGTTTGAACGCTCGGAAGTGCTGGAAATCATGCAAGGCCCCAAGCCCTTGGTGCGCACAGCGCAAGGCCAGGTGCGGGCGGATCAGGTGATTTTGGCCTGCAACGGCTATCTGGGCGAGCTTGACGCCAAAGTGGCTGCACGGGTGATGCCGATTAACAATTTTATCGTAGCGACCGAACCTTTGGGGGCGGCGGCGGCGACGATCCTTGCAGACCACATCGCCGTGGCCGATACCAAGTTTGTGGTGAACTACTGGCGCCTGTCGGAAGACAACCGCCTGTTGTTTGGCGGCGGCGAAACCTATGGCTACCGCTTTCCTGATATCTTGAAGGTGGTGCGCAAGCCGATGCTGGCGATTTATCCGCAACTGGCGCAGGCCAAGATTGATTACGCTTGGGGCGGCACCTTGGCCATCACCACCAACCGCATGCCGTGTTTTACAAGGCCCGCGCCCAATATCCTGTCGGCTTCGGGCTATTCGGGGCACGGGGTGGCGATGGCGACGATGGCGGGCAAGGTTCTGGCCGCCTCCGTCGCCGGACAAAGCGCGCAGTTTGATCTGCTGGCAACCCTACCGCAGCGCGGCTTTCCGGGCGGGGCGGCGCTGCGCTGGCCGCTTTTGGTGCTGGCGATGACATGGTACGGCTTGCGCGATAGGTTGGGTCTGTAAAGCCCTTTCCCCCAAAATAGGCTAAATTCAGCTAATTTCTTCCACGCAAGATTATTGTCACTGGCTTGTTACTTTTCTGAGGTCTACAGGTATTCTAAAGAGTATTTTCAGGAAAGCTTCAATCATGGCGCACGACGGTCAGGCCCAAGCCCCCAATGTCTATGATGCCGAACCCATCCCCGCCTCGGCCATGGCCGAAATCGAGCGGCTTTTGTCCTCGGGCGATTTGTTTCGCTACACCGCCCCCGAAGGATCGCCCGTAGCCCTGCTGGAACGTGAATTTGCCGAACTGATGGGGTCGCGCTATGCGCTGGCGGTGGCGTCGTGCTCTGCCGCTTTGTTCTTATCGCTCAAAGCGCTGGATCTACCGCGCGGGGCGAAGGTGCTGATCCCGGCCTTTACCTTTGCCGCTGTGCCATCCGCTGTCATCCATGCCGAATGTGAACCAGTTTTGGTGGAAGTGGGCGAGAATTACCGTGTGGATATGGCGGATTTTGCCGCCAAACTGCCCGGTGCGGCGGCGGTGCTGATCAGCCATATGCGTGGCCATACATCGGATATGGATGCGATTTTAGACCTGTGCGATGCGGCAGGCGTGCCGGTGGTGGAAGATGCCGCCCACTCGCTGGGCACCACATGGCATGGCCGCAAGATCGGCACGATTGGCAAGATCGGCTGCTTTTCCTTTCAATCCTACAAGCTGGTGAATGCGGGCGAAGGCGGGATGCTGATCACCGATGATCCTGAATTGGCCGCCCGCTGTGTAATCATGTCGGGCGCTTACGAGCACAATTGGAAAAAGCACCCCGGCCTGCAAAACAGCTATATGCTGTGGCAAAACAAGCTGCCGCTTTACAATATGCGCATGCAAAACCTATCCGCTGCCGTGATTCGTCCGCAACTGCCTGAAGTGGCGGGCCGTGTGGCCAAGGGACGTGCCGGGCATGATCTTGTGGCCGAACGGCTGAACCAAAGCGCGCATCTGTCCGTGCCGCCGCCGCTTGGCCCGGAAGAACGCGCGCCTGATTCGATCCAGTTCAACCTGACCGGCGATTGGACCGACGCCCAAGCCCGCGCCTTTCAGGCCGAAGCCAAACGGCGCGGCATCACGGTGCAGATTTTCGGCCTGTCCGAAGACAACGCCCGCGCCTTTTGGAATTGGCAGTTCTTGGGTGAAACCCCAGAGTTGCCCAAGACCCGCGCCATGCTGATGCGGGCGGGCGATGTGCGTTTGCCAACGCGTTTGACGCACGATGAGTTGACCTTCATCGCCACGGCCATTTTCGATGCGGCGGCGGCGGTTAAGGGGTAATCTACAACAGGCGCAGGCTGTCTTGCATCCAATGCCACTGGTCTAGCGCGGGTTTGATCACCTGCGCATCGACCAAGCCCCGTAGGCGGCTTGCTACTTGCCCCGGAATATCGCGCAAAACCCCCGCGCGGGCCGAAAGCGTCAGGCTACGGTCAAGGGGCGCAAAGGGCAAAGGCGAGACTGTCACAAAGGGGCGAAAACGTGCTGCATGGTGCAGCGCCAAGGGGGTCAAGATCGTCCACCCCTCGCCCTGCGCCACCATGGCCAAAATGGCGGAATAGCTATCCAATTCAAAGCGGTGCGCGAGCCGCAAGTTTTGCCGCGCAAGGTGCGCTGCGATCTGGCGGCCCATCAGGTGGCGCACGGTGTATTGGATCAGCGGCAAGCCTTCGATCCCACGGCCCAAGGGGGTGACGGCCACGAAGGGTTCCGACAAAATCGGATGCACCTCGCGCCAGCCTTCGCCCCCACCTTCGGTGCCTTGGTCGGCAGCGACGATCACATCCAAAGCACGCGCCTCCAACTGGTCTAACAAGCGGTGGCTGGCCCCTGTTTCCAGCAAAAAGCGACATCCGCGCAGGTCGTGGGCAAGGGCTGTCAGCAAGGCGGGTGTCACTTCGGCGTCAAAATCTTCGATCATGCCAAAGCGCAGGGTCGTCAGGCCCGACAGGTCGGCCACGGCCAGATCGGCGCGGGCCTCGGCTTCGGCGTTTAAGATCGTTTGGGCGTGGCGGCGAAACATCGCCCCTGCTGGCGTCAGGATGATCGGGCGGGCGGAACGGTCCAGCAGCACCGACCCCAAGGCCGCCTCTAGCCCGGTGATTTGCTGGCTGATGGCCGAAGGGCTAACCCCCAAGCGCCGCGCTGCGGCAGAAATCGCCCCTTCGTCCGCTACGGCCAGAAAGGTTTCAATGCCCCAAAGGGTAACGCGGCCCTGTGGATCGGACAAGATGCACTCTCCGCCTGTTCAGGCCGCAGCCTTGGTTGCGCCTGTGGGTTAAAGCTTGGACAGTTTCTTTTGCAATTCTGCCACTTGGCGTTTGATCTCGGCCAGATCCTCGGGGGCATCGGCAGCGCTTTCATCAGGCTTTGTACCTGCACCGGCCCAAGGCAAGCCACCCATCATGGTTTTCATAAAGGCTTCTTGCTGTTTGCGCATCGCCTCAAACCCCGGCATCGCGGTCAGCGGGTTCGGGATGGCGGTGAGGTTTTCCACGATCTTATGCTGGCCATCGCGCAACATTTCAAAGCTGGCGGACAAGAACTGCGGCACGACCGATTGGATGTTGGACGTATAGGCGCGCACCAGATCGGTCAGCACATTGGTGGGCAACACCGTGTCGCCCTTTGATTCATGTTCTGCCACGATTTGCAGCAGATACTGGCGTGTCAGGTCATCGCCGGATTTCAGATCAATGATCTGCACCTCGCGGCCGGCGCGGATAAACCCTGCGATGTCTTCCAAAGTCACATAATCCGACGTCTCGGTATTATAGAGACGGCGGCTGGCATAGCGCTTGATCAGCAGCGGTTTTGCAGTTTCGGCCATGATCCACGTCCCCTGAACATGTTGCAGTGCAGAGAAGCTTAGGCGAGGTGCAGAAAAAAAGAAAGGGCGGGCTTTACGGCCCGCCCCACTATCGGTGCATCCGATCAGATTAGTTTGCGGCTGCAGCGGCTTTCTTGGCCACAGCGGTCACATCATCGGTGGCTTTCTTGACAGCGGCCGACGCTTCGTTGGACGCGGTCTTACCAGCGGCCAGCATCAGCTCAACCGTGTCCATCTGCACTTTCTTGGCAACTTCGGCAAAAGCGGCCATATGTTCAGATGCGATTTCAGCGGTGGCCGAGGCGAAGTCTGTCGCGGCTTTGGTGTAATCGGCGGGCTCTGCCTTTGCGGTGGCTGCAGCCGACAGCTTGGCCAGCGCGTCTTTGGCCCATTTGGACGAAATCTCGGTCGACTTTTCGGCGGCTTCCAAGGCAACCTTGGTCAGCTTTTCGCCAAAAGCGGCTTGGGTTTTGAAAGCGTTCTGGAACGCCGA
>CANIKY010000157.1 GCA_947468085.1 Paracoccaceae bacterium
ACAATGTTGGTCACCCCCATGTCGATGTCATCAACCGACGAGGCGAATGTATACAGGATCTGCCCATCCGCCCGGATCAGCACCGGGTCTGACACCGACGCGGCATCAATCGAGATTGGGCCCAAGATGCCGTCATTCCATTCGATCCGCTCAAGATCCAGCCTAAAGCGCCAATAGCCGTCGCGCCCCTCGGCCCGAAGGGCAGCTTTTTCGGCCGCCGATTGGTGCAGCGAGGTGCGGTCATAGACCGGCGGCTTGCCCATGTTGAGTTGCTTTTTGCGCTTGAGGTCCAGTTCTACCGGCGTCTCGAAGCATTCGTAGAACCTTTCCTTGGCCTTCAACTCTTCCGCCGCTGCGCGGTAGCGGTCAAAGCGCAAGCTTTGGCGTTCGACCCTGTCCCAGTGCAGGCCCAGCCATTCCAGATCTTCCATGATCCCGTCGCAGTATTCCTGCTTTGATCGTTCCTGATCCGTGTCATCCAATCGCAGAATAAATGTGCCACCGGTTTTGCGGGCGATCAGGTAGTTCATCAAGGCCGTGCGCAAGTTGCCCACATGGATAAATCCGGTGGGAGAGGGCGCAAAACGTGTGACAGTCGGACGTTGGGTCATAAAAGCCTCCAGCAACCGGCATTCCCTGTCATGGCGGGGGTGAAATGTCCAGTTGGATGGTAACACGATCAGGTGGGATAGCATCTAAGGCACGCCGCAACGGGCAAGGATCGCTTTCCTCTTGGCGTTGGGGCAATTTTTTGGCTAATTGACGGAAACACTGTGTGGCGAAATAAAGGTAAAAATAAGGTGAAGATATCCGCATGGCTGTCTGTCTTGATGCTCATCTCGGCTGGCCCGGCCTTGGCTGGGCCAATTGTCGATGCAGCGGCAAAGGTTGAAGCCAAACTGAACGCAGGCGATGCGGCCGGCGCGCTGTTGGCCTTGGGAGAGATTTACAGCCAAGTTTGGGCGCAAAATTTGACCATCGGCTTCACGCAAGGGCTTTTGGTCGCAAAGCCCTCTACTGGTTACGGCGTCTATAATCCGCGCCCGACCAATGTTTTCAAGAAGGGCGAGCCGATTTTGATCTATTGCGAGCCCTTTGGCTTTGACTATGGCACTCCGGGTGAGGGGCTTTATTCGGTCAATCTTTTCGTCGATCTTCAGGTGCTGGATGCCTCTGGCAACCAATTGGCCAATGCGCCCCAAGCGACCGAATATAACATGCCCTCGCGCCACAAAAGCCACGAAGTGCCGGTAAATATCACCTACACGCTAGATGGTTTGCCGCCGGGCCATTACACTTTGGTCACCACCTTGCGCGACAAGAACTCTTTTAAAGCGGGCAGTTTCCAGACGACGATCGAAATCAGCCCGTAAGCGCAGGCGGATGCATACGCCCATCGTGACACCACCCTTAACGCGGCGCTAGATCTGTCCAGCGATGTGGGATCCCTCATCCCCGACACAAAGCTGCGCTGCAGGCCGCCGTTGATGGATCGGGGGGGTGGCGGGTTGAATGTCAGCCGCGCGGTACCAGCACAATAACCGCCGCCCCCACCTAAGCCAAAGCAGCCCCACCTAAATCGGCGCGGTCAGGGCGAACACCTTCAACCGTCCAAAGCCACAGCAGCGAGGCTGCGATGTAAACGCCACCATAGGCCGCATAGCTGCGCCCGGCATGGCTGGGGGGTGTCAGCGCCAAAAGATAAGCAAAGACTGCAAGGCTGGCCGCTGCTGGAATAAGCCATAGGGCCGAGGCCCCGCGCCACCAGCTCCACACTGCCCAGCAGCCCGCAATCTCGGCCAAAGCGGCTATGGCATAAAGCGCCAAGCTCACAGCCGATCGCGCCAGCGGTTGGCGATGGGATAGCGCCGATCCAGCCAAAATGCCTTTTTGGTCAGGCGCGTGCCGGGGGCGGATTGGAAACGTTTGTATTCGCTGATGTACAAAAGATGCTCGATGCGTTGCACGGTGCCTAAGTCGAAGCCGCGCGCCACGATCTCGGCCACGGACAAGTCGTCCTCGACCAGCCCGTGCAGGATTGCGTCCAGCACCTCATAGGGCGGCAGGCTATCTTGGTCGGTTTGATTGTCGCGCAGCTCCGCCGAGGGCGCCTTTTCAATCACACGCGGCGCAATCACGGGGCCTGCGGGGCCAAGCATCCAAGGCCGGTGGTTTGCATTGCGCCAACGGCAGCTCGCAAAGACACGGGTTTTGTACATATCTTTCAGCGGATTATATCCGCCGTTCATATCACCGTAGATCGTGCAATAGCCCACGGCCATTTCCGACTTGTTGCCCGTGGTCAACAGCATCTCGCCAAACTTGTTGGAAAGCGCCATCAACAAAACCCCGCGCAGGCGCGACTGGATGTTTTCCTCGGTGATGCCGGCCTGGGTGCCTGCAAAAAGCGGCGACAGGGCTTCTGATACGGCCTCTTGCGGGCCAGAGATGGGCACGCTGTCCAATCTTGTGCCCAAAGCGCGCGCGACAGCCTCGGCATCCTCAAGCGAATGGGCCGAGGTGTAGCGCGATGGCAGCATCACGCATCGCACATTGCCAGCCCCCAGCGCATCCACCGCCACCGCCGCCACCAATGCGCTGTCCACCCCCCCCGATAGGCCCAACAGCACCTTGCCAAAGCCCGTTTTACGGCAATAGTCGCGCAGCGATAGTACCATGGCGTGGTAATCGGCCTCTTGCGCGTCTGGCAGTATGGACAGGCGGGCGGGCGTGGCGCGCCACCCCTCACCCGTCAACACGAAATCCAAATGCTCTACCGCCGCCTCGAACTGCGGCAATTGGCAGGCCAAGGCCCCACCAGGGTTCAGCACAAAAGAGGCCCCGTCAAACACCTGATCGTCTTGGCCGCCGATCATATTTAGATAGACCAAGGGTAAGCCCGTTTCGACAACGCGGTTCAACATCAGATTCAACCGCACTTCTGGCTTGCCACGATGATAGGGCGAGCCATTAGGGACCAGCAAAATCTCGGCCCCCGTCTCGGCCAGCGTTTCGCAAACATCGGCGTGCCAAGCGTCTTCACAAATGGGAATGCCAAGACGCACAGGGCCAATCGGGATTGGCCCATGAATATCTGCCGCCGAAAACAGACGCTTTTCGTCAAAAACGCTGTCATTGGGCAAATCGTGCTTCAGAATCGTGGCTGCAATATGGCCGCCTTGCAGGATGTGATAGGCGTTAAACAGCTTGCCCTCGCGCAGCGCAGGCCCCCCTATCCCCAAGGCGGGGCCATCGGCACAGTCGCGCGCAAGGTCGCTTAAGGCCGCCAAAGCAGCCTCTGCAAAGACGCGTTTCAAGATCAGGTCTTGGGTCTGATAGCCGGTGATGAACATCTCGGTCAGCGCCACAAGATCGGCCCCTGCGGCCTTGCCAGCGGCCCAAGCCTGCTTGGCCAAGGCCGCATTGCCCACCAAATCACCCACCGCGGGATTGGCTTGCACCAAGGTCAGACGAAAGGTTGCAGGCATTTCACTCTCCATCACTCGGGCTGGTTCTAGCAGGTTGTGGGCCAAGGAAAAGCCCAAGGCGGCCCCCACACCGCTTGTCAGACCCTGAGGCGGCGGATAGGCTAAAGATTGTATAGCTTTGGAGATTAACGATGACGATTGCCGCTTGGGTCTTAGGTATAGGCTTGGCGCTGGCGCTTGGCGCTGCGGACGTCAGCGCGCAAGAGGTTGTGCGCAAACAATATGAGGACGGCTCGATCTACGAAGGCACGTTAAAGGACGGGCTTCCGGATGGGAAAGGCACCTTCAAACTGCCCAGCGGCTTTGAGTACTCGGGCGACTGGGTGGCCGGAGAGATCGCCGGCACCGGCAAGGCTACTTATGCAAACGGATCTTCCTATATCGGCCGTTTTGCCAAGGGCACGCCAGACGGCACCGGCAAGATCACCTTTTTTGATGGCAGCACCTATGAGGGTGATTGGGTCAACGGGGCGATGACGGGGCAAGGGCAATCAAACTATGCCACTGGGGCATCGTATAAAGGCACTTTTGTCGCCGGAAAACCTGACGGCCAAGGCGTGATGACCGACCCCGACGGCACGTTTTATGACGGCACTTGGGTGGCCGGCGATAAAGAGGGGCAGGCAACAATGACCTATGCCGATGGCACGATCTACAAAGGCGGCTTCAAGGCTGGCACGCCCGATGGCCAGGGCAAGTTGTCGATGCCAGACGGCGTGCTCTATGAAGGGGAGTGGTCAGGCGGACAGATGAACGGCCAAGGCACGCTGACAAATGCCAAGGGCGACATCTATGTCGGTACCTTTAAGAACGGCCAGCGCATGGGCAGCGGCACTCAGACCTATGTCAATGGCGACATGTACAAGGGCCAGTTTTTGGCAGACGAACGCAACGGTCAAGGTACCTTTGTTGCGAAAGACGGTGCAAAATACAGCGGCCTATGGGCATTTGGCAAAATGCAGGGCGCGGGGACGATGACCTATGCCGACGGGTCAATTTTTGTCGGAACATTTGAGGCGGATGAGCCGAACGGTCAGGGCAAGATCACCTATGCCGATGGGTCCACCTATGAAGGCACTTGGGTGGCAGGCCAAATCGCGGGCCTTGGCAAATCGGTCTATGGCGATGGGCAAACCTATCAAGGTCAGTTTGTCGACGGAAAACCTGATGGCATGGGCCGCATGACGCAGACGGGCGGTTTTGTCTATGAAGGGCAATGGAAAGCTGGCCTGCGATCCGGCCAAGGCCGCGCCATCTATGCCGATGGGTCGGTTTACACTGGCCAATTTCTAGCTGGCCTTCGCGATGGCAAAGGCAGGCTAAGTTCGACCAGCGGCTTTGGCTATGTGGGCGAGTGGAAAGCGGGTGTGATCGAGGGCCAAGGCATCGCCACCTATGCGACCGGCGAAGTCTATGAGGGGGCCTTCGTCGGTGGAGAGCGCGAAGGTCAAGGCAGACTTACCTATTCCACCGACAAAATCAGTGAAGGACTTTGGCAAAAAGGGCTTTTGGTATCCCCGAAAGGCTCCGCCAACGGCGGATGACATAACCGCGCAAAGCCTTGCGCTTAGATCTTCATGTCAAAGCCCAAGTGCTTGGCCACAGTGAAGATGTCTTTGTCACCGCGCCCACACATGTTCATCACGATGATATGGTCAGCAGGCAGGGTAGGAGCAATCTTCATCACATGGGCCAAAGCGTGCGAGGGTTCTAAGGCAGGAATGATCCCTTCCAACTGGCAGCAAAGCTGAAACGCCTCCAATGCCTCGGCATCGGTGATCGAGACATATTTGGCCCGGCCAATGTCGTGCAACCAAGAATGCTCTGGACCGATGCCGGGGTAATCCAGCCCCGCGCTGATCGAAAAGCCTTCAAGGATCTGCCCGTCCGGATCTTGCAACAAATAGGTCCGGTTGCCGTGCAAGACACCGGGTCGGCCACCGGTCAGGCTGGCACAATGCTGCATGCGGTCATCAACTCCTTTGCCACCGGCCTCGACCCCGATGATGTTGACCGACGGGTCGTCAAGGAAGGGATAGAACAGACCCATGGCATTTGACCCACCGCCGATGGCGGCGACCAGTGTGTCGGGCAGACGGCCTTCGCCCTCTTGCTCGGCCATTTGCCAGCGCACTTCCTTGCCGATGATCGACTGAAAATCGCGCACCATCGCCGGGTAGGGATGCGGGCCTGCCACTGTGCCGATGCAATAAAAGGTATCGCGCACATTGGTCACCCAATCGCGCAACGCGTCGTTCATGGCATCTTTCAGCGT
>CANIKY010000158.1 GCA_947468085.1 Paracoccaceae bacterium
CCTTTCGATCTAAGCACAGGCGCAAAACTGCTCTTGCCGCCCCACCCTCGCGTAGCAGCGCCCCCACTAGGACGTTTGTGTCAATCACGATTTTCATGGGTTTATGATAGCTTATATGCTGTCATTCGCACAAGTGGTAGGTGGGCAGACCGATTGTCGTGGCGTATGAATTCTTGAGCCGAGACCGCTTCAATGCGTCTACTTCGAAGACGCGGTTTGTTAGCTTTCCAAGACGTCCTCGCCCCGTCCTGCTTTGGCAAGCCTCAGCACCAGATAGCCCGCGATACCGGCAAATAGGGATCCCGCAAGTATGCCGAACTTGGCCTCTGACTGGAGCGCCGCCGTATCGAATGCTAAAAGGGAAATGAACAGGCTCATCGTGAACCCAATCCCACACAGGGTCGCGGTTCCTAACACCTGGGCCCAGTTGGCACCAGCCGGAAGTTCTGCGAGACCAGTTCGAACCAGCACCCAGACTGCGCCGAAAATGCCGATCACCTTCCCAAGGGCTAGTCCGCTCGCAACGCCTAGCGTTACCGGAGCGAGCAGAGTTTGGACACTGAAGCCTGCAAAGCAGACCCCTGCATTGGCAAATGCAAAGATTGGAACGATGAAGAACGCCACGGGACGCAGCAAGGCATGTTCCAGCCGATGCAACGGGCTTTCCGTCGCCTCCAACATCTCCGTTTTCCCAGCCAAAGGCACGCAGAAGGCCACAAGCACACCCGCCACTGTTGCATGAATGCCAGACCGCACCATGAAGACCCACAGCACACCACCAAGGATCAGATAGGGCCAAAGTCGCATAACACCCATGCGATTTAGGGCAAGAAGTGCGACAAGGACTATCGCTACCCCTGCCAAGTCACCGACCGAAAACCCCGAGGAATAGAAAAGCCCGATGATCACCACGGCACCGAGATCGTCGATGATCGCCAAGGCGGCGAGAAATACCTTCAAGGAAGCCGGCACGCGAGGTCCAAGAAGCGCAATCACCCCTAGCGCAAATGCAATGTCGGTGGCGGCAGGTATCGCCCAACCTTGGGCAGCCTGGCCCCCTGCGAAGGCGAGATAGAACAGTGCCAGTACAATCATTCCTGCCACGGCTGCACCGCCCGGCAGGATGCGGCGCGACCAATTCGACAAGTGGCCGTCCATCATTTCACGCTTGATCTCTAGTCCGACCATCAGAAAGAAGATGGCCATCAACCCGTCGTTGATCCAATGAAGGGCTGAGAGGGGACCGATGTATCCTTGAAGGGCTGCAAAATACCTATCAGCCAAGGGCGAGTTTGCGATGATCAATGCCAGTGCTGCCGTCACGACAAGAACGACCCCGCCAAGGGCCTCACTGCTTAGAAACTCACGGATCGTGCTGCGTATAAATCCTGTCATTTTCGCCTCATTCAGACACGGGTTTTGTTAACCTCCGTATCCGGGGACTTGTTCCCGGGCGCACGCAGCACATGCCTCCCCTCGTGAGGTAAGCATCAGCCGCCCTTAGTCAACCCCGCTGGCAGAGTGTCCATGCCTGCTTGCTCTATGAAAAATCGACCGCTGACCCGTCTAGGAAGGCACAATTCTAATGCGGGTAATCAAGGTGCTCGATGTCAGTCTGCTCACCAGTTGGAGAATTTTGCTGCCAACTCCTCCAGCTGCTCTTCAACATCTTCAGATCCTGAAGATGTTTGCCGCGACTTTTCAGTTAGCTGGCCGCAGGTCGTGTTTACACGACAAAGCATGTTCGATCTGGAACAATCAAGCCACCTTGCACTACACCGATTTCCGTAAGATGCCTGCCTGAGGCAGGGGGCCAAGATATGACCGACACGACAGTTGCCATCATTGGAGCGGGCCTTGCCGGTCTGAACGCGGCCCGCCTGCTGTACAGGGCGGGGGTGGATTTCCACCTGTTCGAGGCACGTGATCGCGCGGGCGGGCGCATTCTGACGGTCGATGAAATTGGTGCGCTGGCTGAGGACGGTTTCGACCTTGGTCCGTCGTGGTTCTGGCCACAGATGCATCCTGTGATGGGTGCACTGGTCGATGAACTTGACGTGCCTTTTTTCCAGCAGCACAGCACGGGGGATATGGTTTTTGAGAAAACCTCGCGCGAAAGCCCGCAACGGGTGCCGGCGTTTGCGCAAGAGCCAAGTTCGATGCGCCTTGCGGGCGGGACTGCGGCCTTGGTACGGGCGCTGATGCGTGATTTGCCCTTGGACCGTTTGCATTTTAGCACCCCGGTCACTGCCCTGCGCCTGATGGGCAAAAGTGTCGAGATCATTGCGGCAGATCGTACCGTCACCGCACGGCACGTCATCGCAGCCCTGCCACCGCGGCTCTTTGCCCAAAAGGTATCGCTTCACCCCGCTCCCGTATCGCGCGACCTTAGCCGCTGGCAGGCGACGGCCACATGGATGGCACCGCATGCCAAGGTTTTTGCGCTTTATGACCGACCGTTCTGGCGTGATGCAGGCCTGTCCGGCATGACACAAAGCATGGTCGGCCCCCTGGTGGAAATCCAAGATGCCACCACCGCCAGCGGCAAGGCGGCACTTTTTGGCTTTGTTGGAGTGCCCGCCCCCAATCGCGCTGCCCTTGGCGATCAAGCCTTAATCCACGCCTCGATCCAACAGCTTACACGCCTTTTTGGACTAGAAGCCGGATCTCCCCGTGCTACATTGATCAAGGACTGGGCACAGGATCAGTGGACAGCCACAAATGCAGATGCCGTGTCCTCTGCACATCCCGCACCCCAGACAGGCGAATGGGTGACGGGCGCATGGCAAGGGCGTCTGCTCATGGCTGGCAGCGAGGCAAGCCCGTCTGATCCGGGCTATCTTGCCGGTGCCATCGAGGCGTCGCAGAAAGCTGTGCTGTCCATCTGTAAGTGAGCTAAAGCAGCTTGGCATGCCCCGCTTCTGCCAGATTTCAGCGTTTTGGCAAAAGCGTGTGTTCTGCTTGGTGTTTCTGACCTTCCCGAACTATTGAGGCAACTGTGCCTCAATCATTGTCAGTGCCGCAGGGCAGGGCGCACGCGGCCATCCGTCTGCAAGGCAAACAGAACCGGCCAAAGTGCCGTTTTCTGATAGGTATTATCCCCTAATCCACCAACACGGCTACGATGTTCATCCAAGAGCCCAGCCCAACTCAGGGGCCGCAGGATGCCGGTGTAAAGCTCACTTTCAACCCGCCCTTGTTGTTCTCGGTCGCGGGTCACAGGGCCATACAGTGCGGCACAGAATTCGCCCAAAGATACGCCATTCTCTGCCTCGATGTTCAGCACATTTAAACCGGCGTCCCAGTCGCGAAACGGTTCATGCTCAAACCGTGAATAGTAGCCGTGGTTCACGTTGAACAAGAAGAACGGCACCAAGATTTCAAACAGGTCTTTGGGCCTTTCCACCAACCCTTGTCCAACCTTGGTCAACCTAAATGTGCCTTTGTAGTGACGGCCAAGTTTGAGATCGATCAGCAGGTGGTGCAGCACTTCCAGCGGTCCGAAGTCATATTCGTTCAGCACCTTGTTGACGCTGTAGAGGTCAGCCACGGTCCAATAGGGCCAAACAAACGCCTCTGCCGCCCAGTTCACGAAAACACGCTTGAAGGCTTTGGATGGCGTCAGCGGGATTGCCCCATGCTCGGCCACATAGGCCAAAATCAACCGCGCCCCGCGAAAGACATGGGACTGGTCAAGGACGGCGACATCATCGGGCAGGGGCTTGAGGCGTATCATGGACACAGGGTGGCGTCGGCTGGCGTGCATGGCAAGATGCTGAACGGGCTTGGGCTCGATATTTCTGCCGGGACTGCTCGGTGTGGAGGAAAACATCTTCAGGATCTGAAGATGTTTGCCGCGATTTTCCGTTTGCTTGCATTGTCGTGTCGACACGACACAGCGCGATCTTGACATTTTGGTCGGAAGTAGTAGTTAGAACCCTGCATCAAGAGTTGGGCTGACGCCCGCGCCAACCTGCCGGACCGGCAAGGTGGTTTCTCGCAAGAGGATGCGGCCAAGGTGGCAACCAAAGGTCGTAAGCGCAGTCAGCCTCCTCGGAAACGAAGGAGGTTTTTTCGTCTTTGATGACATCAAACTGCGAAACCCCGTCACTGGGGCCAATCTCATCCAAACGGGCATTTGATCAGCAGCTTGTGCGCCCTGCCATCCGGCTAAAGCACTAAAGAGGTGGAGTATTTGAAATGACTACGACTGCGCTTTCTCTCATGAACTTGGCGGGCATCGACAAGATCGCTCCCGGCAGCCTTTATCCGCATCAGGCGGATGGTGTAGCCTTCTTATTGTCAAAACGCCGGGTGTTGTTGGCCGATGACATGGGGCTTGGTAAAACCCGTCAGGCCATCGTGGCCATGGAACTGGGTGCCCCAGAGGGGACGATCCTTGTGGTATGCCCTGCATCCTTGAAGCTGAACTGGACGCGGGAGATCCGCCTTGTGGATCCTCCAGCGGCAATCGAAGTGATCGGAGTTGACAAAGAGCCCATAGATCAGCCTCGCTGGATCATCGTCAACTACGATATCCTGAGCAAACACGCCGAGCGCCTGCACGCAGTGGATTGGGCGGGCGTCATCCTCGACGAGGCCCATTTCATCCGCAATGCCAGCCAACGCACCAACCAGTGCTTGAAACTGTTTGGTGTGCAGGCAGATGCGCCAGCGGGCGACATGGGGCCAGACTTCGTGTTTTTGCTGACTGGCACGCCCATGCCAAACCGGCCCAAGGATCTTTTCAACCTTTTGCGCTGCGTGCGTCACCCTGCGGCGCGGTCGTTTCTGTCTTTTGCCAAACGCTACTGCGATGCTTACCGCAATGACTATGGCTGGGTCACCAATGGGGCCTCGAACCTTGATGAATTGAACCTGTTGATGAAAGAAGTGTCCATTCGTCGCAGGAAAGAAGACGTGCTGAACCTGCCACCCAAGATCCGCAGCTGGGTGCCGGTGGATATCTCGACCAGCAAAGCGGCCTTTAACGCGGTCGAGGGGTTCTTGACGTGGTATTCCGCGACCGACCCATCACAGCCCAATGACACGGAGTTCCTAGCTCGCCTGACCAAGGTGAGAGTGGCGCTGCACAAGGCCAAGCAATCGGCCGTGGAAGAGCGCATTCGCGATGTGATCGAAAGCGGCGAGAAGGTGGTGTTGTTCACCTGTTTCAGTGACGGAATAGAACGTCACAAGGCCAAGTTTGGCGATGCGGCTGTAACGATCACCGGCTCTGACAGCGCCGAAAAGCGCATGGCTGCGGTTGATCGGTTCCAAGGCGATGCAACGGTTAAGGTTGCCCTTTGCAACATTGTGGCAGGCGGTGTGGGCATCACCCTGACGGCAGGAACGCATGTAATTTTTCAGGATCTTGATTGGGTGCCTGCCAACCACGCCCAAGCAGAAGATCGCTGCTACCGCATGGGTCAAACCAAGCGGGTCACGGTGGAATACTTCGTCGCGGCGGGCACGCTCGACAGCTATATTTCTCAACTGCTGGAGCAGAAGATCAAACTGATTGCGGCGGTCGAGGCCGAAGATGTTCCAGAGACCAGCCTGATCGTGGAAATTCAAAACGGCCTTCGACAGTTGGCCCCAGCCTTGATGGAAGAGGCTCGTGCCGCCCGTGCCACCGGGGATGTGGCCCTTCGCATTGAACAGCTGGCCGCTGCCAGGCCTCGCGCTGCCGCCGCCAGCAGCCCTTTAGCGGAAACGGGCCAATGGGAGTTCAC
>CANIKY010000159.1 GCA_947468085.1 Paracoccaceae bacterium
CGATACCGCGCAGCGATGCCGCAGGTTTTACCATTAAACGATGCTCTGCCCGAAACGCTTGACCAAGCCCGCACGGCGGCCATGACCTGCCGCAGGTGTACGCTGTGCGAGGCTGCAACCCAGTCAGTCTGGGGCATGGGTTCAATAGACGCTGCGCTGATGATCGTGGGTGAACAACCAGGTGATCAAGAGGATCTCGTCGGCCGCCCCTTTGTAGGCCCCGCAGGTCAGGTCTTGCATCAGGCGATGACTGCGGCCGCTGTTGACACAGGCAAGGTCTGGCTAACCAACGCTGTCAAGCACTTCAAATTCACTCCGCAGGGCAAGCATCGCCTGCACGTCACCCCGGATCGCACCGAGGTAGACCAGTGTCGCTGGTGGCTGGGGCTGGAGCTGGCATTTATTCGGCCGCAGCTTACGCTCGCCTTGGGGGCAACCGCGGCCTTTGCCTTGACAGGCAATGACGCCCCTTTATCCGGCAGGCGCGGAAAGGTTGAGGAGGGTTTGCACCAAGGGCCGGTTCTGATCACTTGGCATCCGGCCTATGTTCTGCGCCTGAGCGATCCAGTTATGCAAAAGCGTGCCTTGAATGAACTGATCCAAGATCTGCGCGCCGCCTTTGCCTTGGCTATTGGCCCGATGGCTGAAGGCGAAGGTTCCACAGACCCCGCTGATCAGGCTGCCTCAGGTTCTGGCGCTGAACCATCTGGGCTGCATGCCCCACTTCAGTCACGTTTGGCCTAGCCAGCGTCATGACGCCCGCACAATGGGTTGAAATTTCAAGCCGCCGCGTCATCTGACCCTCTGCAAGGAAAAGTTGGAACCGATGACGCCCTTTACAGCCACCCGCGCCGAGGGCGAAGCCCGCTTGACGGCTTTTATCCCCCGCATGGGCCGCCGCTATGCCAATGGCCGAAACACCGATCATGGACCGGGCGCGCATAAGGCAGTGTCGGTGCTGTCGCCCTATGTCCGCCGTAGGTTGGTTTTAGAACAAGACCTTGTTGCAGCAGCGCTAGCTGCCCATGGCCCCGAAGAGTCAGAAAAGTTCATCCAAGAGGTAATTTGGCGTGGCTACTTCAAGGGCTGGCTAGAGCGCCGTCCGCAGGTTTGGGACAGCTACCGCGTGGGGCTAGAGGCTGATCTGGTCGCCCTAGACCGCGACCGTCGCTTGCGGCGCGATGTGGAACGGGCCATGAACGGCCAAACAGGGCTTGCGTGTTTTGATGCTTGGGCCACCGAACTGGTCGAAACGGGCTATTTGCACAATCACGCGCGGATGTGGTTTGCCTCGATCTGGATTTTCACGCTGGGGTTGCCGTGGCGTCTGGGGGCAGATTTCTTTTACCGCCATCTGCTGGATGGCGATGCAGCCGCCAACACTTTGGGCTGGCGCTGGGTGGCAGGCCTGCACACGCGGGGCAAACCCTATCCCGCCGATGCCCAAAACATCGCAACCTTCACGGCCGGGCGCTTTAGCCCGCGCCCCTTAGATCTGGCGGAGGTGACCCAAGGGCTAGAGGCGAGCGAGCCTGATGGCCTGCCCTCAGTGCTGCCGCTGCGCGCCTTTGTTGCACCGCAACTGGGCCGCCCCACCGCCCTGTTGATCACTGACGAGGATTGCCGTGTCGAGGATTTCGACCTTGCAGCCTTGGATATTCGCGCCACAGCCACGCTGGCGTCTAGCCATATACGCTCGCCCTTGCCGGTGTCCGATTTGGTCGCCCGGTTCGAGGCAGAGGCTTTGGCTGACGCCGCGCGTCGGGTCGGCATCGCCTCTTTGGCCATGCAGGCGGCAGATCCCGCCGCCTTGGCCAAATGGGCCGCAGCGGCGGGGGCCACGCAGATTGCCACACCTTATGTCACACGCGGGCCGTTGCGCGATTGGCTCGACCAGGCGGCCCCGGCTTTGGATGCCGCTGGCATCACCCTGTGCGAATGGCGGCGTGACTGGGATACGGCGATCTGGCCCCATGCCACGGCAGGGTTCTTCAAGGTCAAACAAAACATCCCCCGGATCTTGGAACAGGTGGCGCTGCCATGATCGTCATCATCGGCTCGGGGATAGCGGGACTTGCCTGCGCGCGGCGGCTGGCGGATGCGGGGCTTTCGCCGGTTGTGCTAGACAAGGGGCGTGGCATCGGCGGGCGGGTGGCAACCAGACGCGTTGGCAATCTGCAATTTGACCACGGCGCGCAGTTTGTGAACGCCCATGGTGCGGGCTTTGCCGCGGTCTTGGCGGGGCTTTCGGCGGCGGAATGGCAGGATGGCACGGGCCGCACGCATTCAGTCGGCGTGCCGGGGATGTCGGCTATTCCCAAGGCGCTGGGGGCCGGGTTGGATATCCGGCAAGGCGTGCAGGTCACAAGGCTGCAGCAGTATGGCGAGGGCTGGGTTTTGCATTTTGAGGGTGGCACCCTGCGTTGCGCCCATGTGGTGGTGACGGTACCCGCCCCGCAGGTGGCAGTGCTGCTGGAAGTTGGTCATCCTTTGGTGGCCAACCTCGCCTCGGTACGGCTGGCACCCTGCCTGACACTGATGGCCGCCGTGACCGCACCGGCCCCCTTCACCACCCGACAGGACAAGAACGATCCCCTGTCATGGATCGCGCAAGACAGTTCCAAGCCGGGTCGCCCGCAGGACGTGGGGGCTTTGTGGGTAGCGCAGGCGGGTGAGGCGTTCAGCACAGCCCATCTGGAGAAGAGCACCGATGAGATTACCGCCCTCATGCTGCCACTTCTGTGTGATCGGCTGGAGGTGACGCCCGACCGCGTGACCCATGCCGCTGCCCATCGCTGGCGCTATGCACGCGTCACTCAGGCGCTGGGCCAACCCTTTGTGCGCAGCGCGGACGGCACGCTTTATCTGGGCGGAGACTGGTGCATCGGCCCGAGGATCGAGGCCGCTTGGGACAGCGGCACCGCCATCGCCGAGGCCATTCTGGCGGGGGTGTGACCGTCTGGACCTGACCTTTGGCCCTCTGCCGCTGACTGCAATCCTTTATATGGGCACAGCCCATAAAACTTAGGCTCTCAAATGACCGACCTTGCCCGCGAAAACGTACAATCCTACCCGCGTCCACCTGCGCTGGCGCAGGTGCCCCAGCAAATCACGATCTGGCTGGGCGGCGCGCTGGTGGCGCAAACCACCCGCGCCCTGCGGGTGCTAGAGACGCATCACGCGCCCACCTACTATCTGCCGCCAGAGGATATTGGGGCCACCTTGCGCCCCGCCTCGGGTAACAGCTTTTGCGAATGGAAGGGGGTCGCGCGCTATTACGACGTGCTGTCCGGCAACAAAATCGCCCCCCGCGCGGCTTGGGCCTACGATGGACCCACAACAGGTTTTGCAGGGCTTGGCGGCTATGTCGCCTTTTATGCCGCACAGATGGACGAGGCTTGGGTTGGCAACGCGCGCGTCATCCCGCAGCCGGGCAATTTTTACGGCGGCTGGGTTACGCCCAATCTGGAAGGTCAAATCAAGGGGGCGCCGGGGACGCAGCATTGGTAGACGTCAACGGGTGCAAGCCAGCGTTGAAAGGGGTGCAACGGCAAGATTTGGGGACGAAAAGCGTGACGCCTTGGCGGGCGGCACCTGTCCTTGCAGCTTTGATGATCCCCAAAGCCGTTTGGCACGCACTGGCCGACATTACAGTGACCGGTTGGATCCGCATTGAGGATTTCACCATGCGGCTGTCTCACCAAGCAGCGCCATTGTCCAAATACACCAACTGCTTCCCATTGACCTGCCGAGACAAGATCGGGACGTCACCGCGGATCATTTTCACATCAACCATGGCTCGACCTACTCCAAACACCTGTGAACGATGCACGCAGCTTTGACCTTTTTGCGTTGCCCCGTCGCAGTCGCACAACCCCAGTTGATTGGTACCGTGCTAATCTTCACGAATGCGCACCTTGCGCGATCTGGTTGGCGAAGTGATGGTTGGTGTCACGGTGATGCGCCTCATCTGTACGCACGACGATAACCACATCGCGCAGGCGCGCGGTTGACGCCAGGTTCCAGTATTTGATCGCAATCTGAGGTGCAGCCACGTTTTCGACCCGACCTGCGTCAATCTCTTCAAGATAGTGGGTATAGCTGATCACAGCCTCTTCCTCGAGATAACCGACCACCCGGTGTGCGGTTTTGGGAGCCAGCAAATAAAAGAAGAAATACAGGTTATAAAACACTGCCTGCGCCACCATGATCAAGGTACGCTCAAACCGACTGGGCTGCGCAATATGAATGAAGGTCATCAAATGCATGCGCTCGTTGTCTGCTTCTTCGATCAATTCCTTGATCCAGCCCTGATCATCGCGGATGTGGCGAATAGCACGAAGGTGCTGCAGCAGACCGCCAACCATACCCGGAACCGCTGCAACGGTTTCCAGCACCACGGCGCGGTGGCCATAACGTTTTGCAAAAAACTTGTCTGCGAAGAACCGCATCGTTTTTACCACGCGTAGTGCTGCACTGTCGCTCATGCTCAGGGGCTTGTGATGGACATTTAGCGGATCAGCGCTGAATTCATTGCTGTGTTTCATGATGTTTCCGACCATTTTTTTCAACTAAGTAACTAGTGGAGCGCCTAACCGTTTCAACGGTTGGGAGATGGTCTAACAAAACTGTGATGCCAAAGAACGCTTCGCCTTATCAACTGTTGGCACACCTGAAGTGTCGGATGGAGTGGCCCCATTGGAATGCCCCCCGTGAAGTGGTCCATCAACTGGGATAGTATCATCCCACTTTTTGGAGGACGCGAAGATGGCTGGGAAGCACCATAGCTGGCCTAGAAAAGACTTCCTACGCCGTCATCTTTGACGCGGTATAGAAAGTTATGCAGCTGAATGTCGCGCTGGAGGGATCCCACCGATCCCCGATTTCTTGGACTTGCCACTAGCCAACAAAACGAACGTGCGACATTGTGGGCTATGCACCCCCGCAACCACTCAAATACATAACAATACCAACACCATAGCCCAGAACACGCGGGGCTTTCTGCATTTGCCCCGCAGAACAATTGCCGCGTTGGCAAAATGTGTGAATAACAACAAGCAAGCTTCGCGGCAAAAACTGGGCCGCAATAGCTGGATCCATGCGCCCTCAGTTCACCCATACCGACGAACCACACGCCCCCGCCCTTACGCGAGGGCGGGAGCGTGGAAGGTTGGGCTTTGCTTTTAGAAGATCAGGACATCGAAGATCAGCACATCGGTGTAAGCCAGCGTCGGTTGCCTATCGAGCACTGCGATTTGGACGGCGGCGGCGGTGCCGCCTTGGCCATCTGCATCGTAGTAAAGCGCCCCGGTGGTTTTGTTGTAGATCACTCTGTCTGTGCCATCATGGGCAGTGACGGCTCCAGCCGCAGCATAGAACGCGTCTGATGTCAGGGCTCCGGCC
>CANIKY010000160.1 GCA_947468085.1 Paracoccaceae bacterium
GGTCGCCACCTCGTGATATTGGGGGACGACTTTGTCGATGGCAGAATTGGCCATGCGGGTGATGGGCATAGTTTGGGGGTTCACAAGGCCGCTTTGGGCATCCCACTCGGCGGCAACCAGTAGGGCCAGCGCGTGGGTTGGCAGCAGTAGCGGCTGTTTGGCCGGGGTTTTGACGGGGCGCTCGTCCAAGCGCACGGCAAAGCCGCCGTCTTCGGCCACAACGCTTGCCGTTTTCCAGAACCGCTTGGGCCGCCAGTTGGACATCAGGCCCCCGCGAACGGATCGGCGGGAACATCCTTTTCGTTCCAGTCCAGCATCTTCCACGTCTTGGCCATATGGTCAGGCAAGGGCGCGGTGAAGGTCATCATCTCGCCCGTGACAGGGTGTTCAACCGTCAGCGACCGCGCATGCAGGTGCAGTTTGCGCGAGACATCCCCCCCGATCGAGGCCCCCCAACCATCGCCCATGTTATCAGCCGTATTGCCGCCATATTTACCATCGCCCGCAATCGGATGGCCCATTTCGGCCATGTGGGCGCGCAACTGGTGGGTGCGCCCTGTGACAGGTTCTAACGCCATCCAAGACATCCGTGCGCCCAAGAACCACAGCGTGAAGAAATCGGTTTGGGCGCGCTTGGCATCGGGATAGTCAGCCATCTTGGCGGGATGGATGCACAGCATCTTTTCCCCCTCGCCCCGCCCGCCCGGGGCTTTCATCAGGCCATATTTGATCGAGCCTTGCTTGGGGTTAGGTACACCCGCGACCAAGGCCCAATAAATCTTGCGCGTGTTGCGGTGGCGAAGCGCCTCGGAAAGCCTGCGCGCCACACGGTCGGTGCGGGCCAGCATCAACAGGCCCGAGGTGTCCTTATCAAGCCTATGCACCAGTTTGGGCTTGTCCTTATAGCCAAACTTCAACGCCTCGGCCAAACCGTCAACATGGCGCTCACCCATGCCCGATCCGCCTTGGCTGGCCAAACCTGCCGGTTTGTTCAGGATGATCATATGCTCATCCTTCCACAGCACGGCGTTCTGGATCATCTTGACATCAGCCGCACTGATTTTGCCGTCAGAAACAGGCACGGGGGCTGGCGTATCGGGCAAGGGCGGCACGCGCACGACTTGGCCGGGCAGAACGTGGTCAGACGCCTTGACCCGTCCCGATTCCACCCGCAATTGCCCCGTGCGGCACATCTTTTCGATCGCCCCTTGGGTGATGAGGGGGAACTTGCGCTTGACCCAACGATCCAGACGCTGCGCGCCTTCATCCTCGGTCACGGTGATCAGTTGAACGGCACTCATACAAGAACCCTTTCGGTAAGGGCAGCGCCCAAGGCTAAAGCAACGATAGAAAGACCGACCGAGGCCGCAACATAGGCCAAGGCCTCGCCAGTTTGGCCCGCTTGCCACAATTTCCACGCATCCAGCGAAAAAGCGGAAAAGGTTGTAAAACCGCCCAAGATTCCGGCCATCAAAAGCAGCGAAAGATGGCTGCGGCTGGAAAGCGCCACAAAGAAAACACCCATGGCAAAGCTGCCCAGCACATTCACCGCCAGCGTGGCCACAGGCGCGCTGATCCACGAAATCGTGAGATAGCGCAGCACAGAGCCGAGCGCGCCGCCAAGGGCGACTTGAATGAGGGTCCAGATCATCTGGGTTCCTTGGGCGTGTCTGAGGAAATTGTCAACCTTTGGCCAAGGGGGGGCTTAATCGCTTTGGCGTTTGGCACGCAGTTTGGCGAAATACTCGATGCGCTTTTTCAGATCACGCTCGAACCCGCGTTCGGGTGGGGCGTAATAGACGGGGCGCTTCATGGCTTCGGGGAAATAGTTCTGGCCGGAAAAACCGTCTTCGGCGTCGTGGTCATAGGCATAGGTTGCCCCATAGCCGAGTTCTTTCATCAACTTGGTCGGCGCAGGGCGAATGTGCAGCGGCGGCGGCAGCGAGCCTGTTTGACGCGCCGCCTCTCGGGCCGCTTTGTAGGCTGTGTAGACCGCGTTGGATTTGGGGGCGAGAGCCAGATAAACCACGGCTTGGGCCAAAGCCAACTCACCTTCGGGCGACCCCAAACGTTCATAAGTTTGCCATGCGGCAAGGCAGATGTCCTGCGCCTGCGGGTCAGCCAAGCCGATGTCTTCCACCGCCATGCGGGTGATCCGGCGGGCCAAAAAGCGCGGGTCTTCGCCACCTTCCAGCATACGGGCAAACCAATAGAGCGCTGCATCCGGATCAGAGCCGCGCACCGATTTGTGCAGGGCTGAGATCAGGTTGTAATGCTCGTCCCCCGATTTGTCATATTTGCTGGCCCGCCGCATCAGGCGGGTAGAGAGTTGCTCGGCCGTCAGCGTTTGGGTCAGCGCCCAAGCGGCGACTTGTTCGATCAGGTTCAAAAGCGTGCGGCCGTCACCATCGGCCATCTCGATCAGGGCCTCACGCGCGAACCCGTCCAGTGGCAAGGCGCGGCCAAGGTCTTGCTCGGCGCGTTGGGCCAGACGTTCCAGATCGGTGGGTGACAGGCGTTCCAGAACGATCACTTGCGCGCGCGACAAAAGCGCGGCGTTCAGCTCGAAGCTGGGGTTTTCGGTGGTGGCCCCGACCAAAAGGATCGTGCCATCCTCCATATAGGGCAGAAAGCCGTCTTGCTGTGCTTTGTTAAAGCGGTGGATTTCATCGACGAACAGCAGCGTGCCTTGGCCGTTCTGGCGGCGGATCTTGGCGGTTTCAAAAACTTTGCGCAGGTCGGGCACGCCGGTGAAAATCGCCGAGATTTGAACAAAGGCCAGATCGGTTTGCTGGGCCAAAAGCCGCGCAATGGTGGTTTTGCCCACACCGGGCGGCCCCCACAGGATCAGCGACGACAAGGACTGCGCCGCGATCATCGAGCCGAGCGGGCCTTGGGATGACAGCACATGGGTTTGGCCGATCACCTCGGCCAAAGTCTGCGGGCGCAAACGGTCGGCCAGCGGGCGGGGTGCTGCGGGATGGGCTTGGGGCGTATCAAAAAGGTCTGGCATGGGCATAGGTTACGCCGGAAGCCGCCATAAGCAAAGGGCCCGCACCATAGGTGCGGGCCCTTGCGATCACGGGGTGCGCCGCGGATCAGCTTTCGTAGTTGTCCTCAGCCGCAACGCGTGCCTTGTCGGCAGCACCTTTGGCGGCTGGATCGCGGTCGACGAATTCGATGATGGCCATCGGCGCCATGTCGCCATAGCGGAAGCCCGCCTTTAGCACGCGCACATAGCCGCCCTGACGCTCTTTGTAGCGCGGGCCCAGAATTTCAAACAGGCGTGCCACATATTGCTCTTGCTTAAGCTGCGACGAGGCCTGACGGCGCGCATGCAGATCGCCGCGCTTGGCCAAGGTGACCAGCTTTTCGATGATCGGGCGCAGTTCTTTGGCCTTGGGCAGGGTGGTTTTGATCTGCTCATGTTCGATGAGCGAGCCGCACATGTTGGCAAACATCGCTTTGCGGTGCTCGTGGGTGCGGTTTAGGCGGCGATAGCCAGAGCCGTGGTTCATGATGTTCTCCTAGAACGTGTTTTGCTTTGTCTGGCGGGGCCTACGTGCGGCCCTGCTCTCCTTGGGGTCTTGCGACCCAGATATTCCCCGACTGCTCGGGCATTGCAATAAGGTGCGCAGCCAGTGCGCACCCCTATTCTTTTAGAACTGGTCTTCGAAGCGCTTGGCCAGATCTTCGATATTCTCTGGCGGCCAATCTTCAACTTCCATGCCCAGATGCAACCCCATGCCCGACAGAACTTCCTTGATTTCGTTCAAGGACTTGCGGCCAAAGTTCGGCGTGCGCAGCATTTCAGCTTCGGTTTTCTGGATCAGATCGCCGATATAGACGATGTTGTCGTTCTTCAGGCAGTTTGCCGAACGCACCGACAGTTCCAGCTCGTCGACTTTCTTCAAAAGCAGCGGGTTGAATTCCAAGCCTGCATCTTCGATGCCCTTGTTCGACGATTCCGGCTCTTCGAAGTTCACAAATACTGCCAGTTGGTCTTGCAAGATGCGCGCGGCATAGGCCACAGCATCATCGGGGGTCAAAGAACCATCAGTTTCCACCTTCAGGGTCAGCTTGTCATAATCGAGCACCTGACCTTCGCGGGTGGGCGTGACTTCGTAGGACACTTTTTTGACCGGCGAGAAGATCGCGTCAATTGGAATAAGACCAATCGGCGCATCCTCGGGGCGGTTCTTGTCGGCCGACACATAGCCCTTGCCGTTGTTTACGGTCAGTTCCATGTAGACATCTGCGCCGTCATCTAGGTGGCAAACGATATGATCGCGGTTCAAAATCTCGATCCCTGAGGATTCCGAGATATCACCCGCCGTCACAACGCCCGGGCCCTTGGCAGAGATCGACAGGCGCTTTGGCCCTTCGACATCCATCTTCAGGCGCACGCCTTTAAGGTTCAAGACGATGTCGGTGACATCTTCGCGCACGCCAGCCACGCTGGAAAATTCATGCAGCACATTGTCAATCTGCACCGAGGTGATGGCAGCCCCTTGCAGCGAGCCAAGCAGAACGCGGCGCAGCGCGTTGCCAAGCGTCAGGCCAAAGCCACGCTCCAGCGGTTCGGCAACCAAGGTCGCGGTGCGCTGCGCATCCGGTCCGGCTTTGACAGCCAGTTGTTGCGGTTTAATCAGTTCCAGCCAGTTCTTGTGGATCATGCTATAGCCTCCATACTTGCCCGCTGCCTATGGTCCGAATGACAGCAGACGCCCGAGGATCTTCATTCAAGTTCAAACAACGATATTGGGCCGCGCATATAGCACGGCCCGACGAGATAGAAAAAATATTAGACGCGACGGCGCTTGGGCGGCCGGCAGCCGTTGTGGGCCAGTGGCGTCACATCACGGATCGAAGTGATGTTGAAGCCAACCGCCGCCAGAGCGCGCAAAGCCGATTCGCGGCCCGAACCCGGGCCCTGCACTTCAACTTCCAGCGTTTTCACGCCATGCTCTTGCGCCTTCTTGCCGGCATCTTCTGCGGCCATCTGGGCGGCATAAGGGGTCGACTTGCGCGAGCCCTTGAACCCCATCGTACCCGACGACGACCAAGCAATCGCATTGCCTTGCACGTCAGAGATCAGAATTTTGGTGTTGTTGAAAGAAGAGTTCACATGCGCCACGCCAGCGGCGATGTTCTTACGCTCTTTCTTCTTCGTGCGGGCAGCCGACTTGCTGGTATCACGTGCCATTTATCTGTGCCCCTCTTATTTCTTCTTGCCGGCGATCGGCTTGGCTGGGCCCTTGCGGGTGCGCGCATTGGTATGCGTGCGCTGGCCACGAACCGGCAGACCTTTGCGGTGACGCAGGCCGCGGTAGCAGCCAAGGTCCATCAGACGCTTGATGTTCATCGAGGTTTCGCGACGCAGGTCGCCTTCCACGGTGAA
>CANIKY010000161.1 GCA_947468085.1 Paracoccaceae bacterium
AACATCGCGCACAGGTCTAACTGGCACGCAGCTCTTCAGTTCCCCCTTGCGCGCAGGGCAGGCCAGCGCCATGGTCCGCGCGCAATGGCTTGGTGATTTATGTCTGACACGCCTCTCCTTTTCCTTTCCCGCCACAAGGATTATCGGCGCTATTTTCTGGGCATGATCCCGATCCAATTTGGCACCCAGATCGAGGCGATTACCCTGGCCTGGCAGGTCTATCACATCGCCCGCCTCACCCGCTCGATCGAGGAAAGCGCTTTTATGGTGGGCATGGTGGGCTTGTGTCAATTCCTGCCCATGTTCGCCCTGACGCTTTTTGCGGGCAATGCCGCCGACCGTTACAGCCGTAAAGCGATTGTCATCTGGTCCTTGGTGGCCGAGGCTGTGGGTGTGGTGGCTCTCACCGCGCTGTCATTGCAACCTGATCCGGGCCTGATGCCGATCTTTGTGATCGCGGGCCTTTTTGGTGCGGCCCGGGCGTTTTTGTCGCCCGCAGCCTCAGCCCTTGTGCCCATGCTGGTGACGCGCGCCGATATGCCCGTTGCGATTTCCTTTTCCACGACGATATGGATGACGGGTGTGATCGTGGGCCCCTTTATCGGGGGCCTGCTGATAGCGGGTTCGATCCCCTTGGCTTACGGGGTTACCGCACTGACCTATGGGATAGGGATCGCCCTGATCGTGTCCATCCGTGCCAACACCACGCCCGCGCGTCAACCGGGGCACCCCATCACCCTTGTGGTCGAAGGTTTGGCCTATGTGTGGCAAAACAAGGTGGTTTTTGGTGCCATATCCTTGGACCTTTTCGCTGTGCTTTTGGGTGGGGCCACGGCCCTGCTGCCCGCTTTTGCCACCGATATTTTGCACGTCGGGCCCATGGGCAACGCCCTTTTGCGCATGGGGCCAGCGGTGGGTGGCTTGGCGATGTCAACTTATCTGACTTTCCGCCCGATCAAACGCAAAGCCGGGGTCAAGATGTTTCTGGGCGTTGCAGCCTTTGGCCTGTCGACCGTGGTCTTTGCTTATTCGCGGTCGCTGCCGCTGTCTTTGCTGGCGTTGGCGATCCTTGGGGCGGGGGATATGATTTCGGTCAACGTCCGCCAAACGCTGATCCAGATCATCACCCCCGACCATATGCGTGGGCGGGTGTCGGCGGTGTCTGGCCTGTTCGTTTCCGGTTCCAACGAATTGGGAGAGTTTGAAAGCGGCGTCTTGTCGCGCTTTGTTGGCCCGGTGATGGCTGCGGCCTTCGGCGGCATTGGCACGATGTTTGTGACAGGCGGCTGGGCATGGATGTTTCCAGCCCTGCGCCGCGCCGACACGCTTGACGGCACGCCCCGTGGCTGACGCCCGCCTGACCAAGGCCGCGGCTTGGATGATGGGATCGGTCGTCTCGTTCTCGCTGATTGCCATTGCGGCGCGCAATGTCGAAGCCGTGCATGACAGTTTTGAGGTGCTGACTGTGCGGTCTGCCGTGGGCTTTTGCCTGGTGGTGATCGTGGGCCTGATGACGGGCCGCTTGCACGAGGTGTCAACCCAGCGCCTTTCTGGCCATGCCCTGCGCAACATCGTGCATTTTGTGGGGCAAAACCTGTGGTTCATTGCCATCACCCTTATCCCCTTGGCGCAGGTCTTAGCGATAGAATTCACCTCGCCCCTGTGGGTCATCCTTCTGTCGCCGGTATTTTTGGGCGAAAGGTTGACACCCTTGCGGCTTGGCGCTGCCGCCTTGGGCTTTGCAGGCATTTTGATTGTGGCCCAACCTGGCGCGCAAAGCCTAAACTTGGGTGTGCTGGCGGCGGCCGGGGCGGCGGTGGCCTTTGCCGCCGTGTCGATCATGACCAAGCGGTTGACGCGCGGCGTCAGCGTCATTTGCATTTTGTTCTGGCTGACCCTGATGCAGTTTTTCTTCGGCTTGATCGGCGCGGGAATGGACGGGCATATAACTTGGCCCACGGGGCAAACCTTGCCTTGGCTGGCGCTGGTTGGGGTCTGCGGTGTTGCAGCCCACCTCTGCCTGACTTCGGCCCTGTCTTTGGCTCCGGCAGGCTTTGTCGCCCCGATCGACTTTCTGCGCCTGCCGCTGATGGCGGTGATTGGGGCGCTGTTTTACGCAGAACCCTATGATCCCTTTGTTCTTTTGGGCGGCCTTGTGATCTTTGCGGGCATCTTGTTGAACATCCGCGCGCAGATGCGCTTGCCCCCTGAACCCGCCACCTGATGCGCAAGTTTCGGGTGGTCCCCCTCCAAAACCTGACCCATAAGGCCGTCATGTCCACCCCCGTCCCCCAACGCCATCTGACCTTGAAAGGGTGGGGCCTCCTCCTGCTGCTGGCCCTCATCTGGGGCGGGTCGTTTACGGCCAATCATGCGGCCTTGGCTCAAATGCCCGTGGCAACGGTGGTGGCGTTTCGGGTCGCGGCGGCGGCGCTGGTTTTGTGGGCCTATATTGGCTTGACGCGCCTGCCTGTACCTAAAACTTGGGCCTTTGCCCGCAGTGCGCTGATTTTGGGCGTGTTTAACAATGTTGTCCCCTTTAGCCTGATCGTCTGGGGTCAAACCCATATTGCTTCTGGTCTTGCGGGCATCTTGAATGCCTCGACCGCCCTCTTCTCGGTGCTTGTGGCTGCGGCATTCTTTCCAGATGAACGCTTAGGCCCGCGTCGTCTGATCGGGATGATCTTGGGGCTGGCTGGTGTGGCCGTCGTCATCGGCCCCGATGCTTTGCGGCATTTTGATCTGACTTCGTTGGGTCAACTGGCCATCTTGGGGGCGGGGATGTCCTATGCGGGGGCCGCAGCCTTTGGCCGCCAAGCCCTGCGCGGTATCCGGCCAGAGGTGGGGGCTGCCGCCATGCTTACGGCTTCGGCGTTGATCATGGTTCCCACAGCACTTGTGACGGGCGGGGTGCCCCCCCTGCCCCAAGGACAAACGCTGATCGCCCTTCTTTATCTTGCCCTGATCGCATCGGCCTTGGCGTACCGGCTGTTCTATACCATCTTGCAAGAGGCAGGCGCTGGCAATCTGGGCCTTGTTACCCTGCTGATCACGCCCTTTGCCATCCTGTTTGGGGCTGTTTTGTTTCACGAATCCTTACCACCGCAAGCTTTTGGCGGGCTGGCCCTGTTGATGCTTGGCATGGTCGTGCTGGACGGCCGGCCCGTTGATTGGCTGGCAGCGCGATTTTCCGCGTGAAACGCGCAGAACTTCACGTTAAACCAAAAGAGAACCCGCCGCTCTTCCCAAGGCGCAAATACCTCACGGGGGGCTTGGGGGCGCAAAACCCCCGGCTTTTGCCATAGGACCGAACGCTGATGCTTTACAAATCCGCCCAAGACTACCGCAAGGCCGCCCATAAGCAGGTCCTGCTGTTTGGCATGTCAGGCTTGGGCAAAACCTATTTGGCAAATATGATGCGAGGATCGGGGTGGTTTCACTACTCGGTCGATTACCGGATCGGCACGCGCTATATGGGCGAATATATCGCCGACAATTTCAAGCGCGAGGCGATGAAAGTGCCTTTGCTGCGCGAATTGTTGATGACGGATTCGGTGTATATCGCCTCTAACATCACCTTTGAAAATCTGGCCCCATTGTCGACATACCTAGGCAAACCTGGCGATCCGGCCAAGGGTGGCTTGGCTTTGGGCGAATATCAACGCCGTCAGGCCCAACACGCCAAGGCAGAAGTGGCCGCCATGCTGGACACCACGCGCTTTATTGACCGCGCGCAAGACATCTATGGCTATCCCCATTTCATCTGTGACACCTCTGGGTCGATCTGCGAAGTGGTGAATGGCGACGACCCGGATGATCCTGTGTTGTGTGAAATTGCAGATCATTTGCTGTTGGTTTGGATCCAAGGGTCTGATCAGCACCGCGATGAACTGTGCCGCCGCTTTGACCGTGCGCCCAAACCCATGTTTTACCGCCCCGCGTTTCTGATGCAGGTCTGGCATGAATTTCTGGCGCAAGAAGGCTGCGGCCCTGATGAGGTTGACCCCGACGCCTTCTTGCGCTTTGGCTACGCCCGCCTGCTGGACAGTCGCCAACCGCGCTATGCGTCCATGGCGCGTTGGGGCATTACCGTCACGGCCGAAGATGTGGCCCATGTGACATCTCCTGCCGACTTTGATGCGTTGATCGAAACTGCACTTGACCAACGCGCCTCTGATCCCAACTTCGCCGCCTAACACCCCCAAAGGTTCGTCATGCCCATCACCTTGCCCGAAACTCTGCCCGCCTTTGACGTTTTGCGTGCTGAAGGGGTTATGGTTATGTCGCCCGACAGGGCCGCCGCCCAAGACATCCGGCCGCTCAGGATTGGTCTTTTGAACCTGATGCCCAAAAAGATTCAAACCGAAACGCAATTTGCCCGGCTGATCGGTGCCACGCCGTTGCAAATTGACTTCCACCTGATCCGGATGAGCGAACATCAAACCAAAAACACCGCCGCCGAACATATGGAAACCTTCTACCGCCCCTTCGCCGAGGTTGAGGCCAGTGGCGAGAAGTTTGACGGGTTGATCATTACAGGCGCGCCCATCGAACACCTGCCCTTCGAGGACGTGACGTACTGGACCGAACTCATCCGCGTGATGAATTGGACGCAAAGCCATGTGCATTCCACCTTTGGCGTCTGCTGGGGGGCCATGGCGATGCTGTACCATTTCCACGGCATCCAAAAGCATCTGCTGCCAGCCAAAGCCTTTGGCTGCTTTACCCAGCAAAACTTGGCCCCAACCTCGCCCTACCTGCGCGGGTTCAGTGATGATCTGGTGATCCCCGTGTCGCGCTGGACAGAAGAGCGCCAAGACGAGATTGACGCCGCAGGCCTGCGCACCTTGCTGGGCAGTGCGCCCACCGGCCCTTGTTTGGTCGAAGATGCCGCCCACCGTGCGCTGTATATCTTTAACCACTTTGAATATGACAACGAAACACTCAAGCAAGAATACGACCGCGATGTGGCCAATGGCACGTCCATCAACGTGCCGGCCAATTATTACCCCGAGGATGACCCGACCCAAAAGCCACGCAACCGCTGGCGCAGCCATGCCCATCTGCTTTATGGCAATTGGGTGAACGAACTTTATCAGACCACATCGTTTGATCTGGCCAAGATCGGCACATGACCCAAATGCCCTTACCCTTCGACGGCGCCATTTCCCACTATCTGAAAACCCAAGCCCCCAAAGAGGTGCGCCGCGCCATTGAAGAGGCCGACAAGGACAAAATCCTGTCAAAAACTTTCCCCTACCGCAGCGAGATGGCACACTCAGACTACAAAATACAAATGGCCGATCTGCAATTGCAAATGGTGCGGATG
>CANIKY010000162.1 GCA_947468085.1 Paracoccaceae bacterium
ACCGCGCGGCGATCGTTTTGTGTTGCGGCGAGAACCCGCCCTTGGGTCAGGCTGTCAAACTCGCGCCCGCCCATATAGCGCGCGGTGGGGGTGGGGCCGCCCAAGGCGTTGACATTCACCAGCACATCGCGGGCCGCATCCAAGGGCAGAGCCGCCCCGCCGATACACAGGTTGATCATCCAAGTGCCGGTCGAGACGACCGAAAACACTGGCTCCCCGCCCAGATAGGGCAAAAGTGAGGCGTTGGAATCGTGGATGCCTGAATGCACCGGCAACCCTGCAGGCAGGCCAAGGTCTGCGGCAAGGTCAGCCCGAAGGGCAAAGCGGGCAGAGGCGGGCAGGACGGGTGGAAACAACCCTACCCACCCCTGCGATGCGACCAAGCTGGAAAAACGGCCCGCCCAAGGGTTCCACAAATCGGTGTGGCATCCCAGTGAGGTGACCTCAGAGGCCGCGACTCCCGTCAATCGATGCGCCCAATATTGCGGATAGGTCAGAATATGCGCCGTTCGGGCGAATTTGGCGGGAAAGCTTTGGGCTAGCCAATAGATCTGCGCCCCAAGGTTCAGGCCCCCCGGCAAGCGCGGCGAGCCCGTTTCAGCAAAGGGCGGGCGCAGGGCGTTATAGGCGGTTAGGCTGTCGGGGCCGTTGTGTTCATAATCCAAAATCGGCAGCGCAAGTGCACCCGCCTCATCGACCAAAGCCGCACAGGCCCCGTGCGTGGTGATGGAAATGGCGTCGATCCGGTGGCTGGCAGCAAGGGTTTTTAAGCTGGCACACACAAAGGCCCAAAGTGCAGCCGTGTCAAAATGTGGGTAGGGGCCGGTTTGGATGACAGCATTGGGCGTTTTGAACACAACCACTTCTGCCCCATTGGAAAGATCCATCAAGAGCAGCTTGGCATTGGTCTTGCCAATATCGATAACCGCCACAAACTGCACCATGCCGCCCCCGTTTTCCCAGCCAATCTACGGCTTTCAAATCAGAATCCAAAGGAAAACCACGTGCCTGCTGGATCAAAAACCAAAAGGTCAAATTGAAAAGGGCCAGCCCTGCGGCTGACCCTGTTTGTTGGAGCGGGCGAAGGGATTCGAACCCTCGACCCTAACCTTGGCAAGGTTATGCTCTACCCCTGAGCTACGCCCGCACTCCGTTTCGGTGTACTAGCGCGTGTCGTGGGCGAGGGCAAGCGGGTTTGTGAAGGGATTTTATCAGCGCGCCAGCAATTTGTCTAAAAGGTCGGCAAATTTAGGCGGCTCTGTCATGGGGCGGGGTGGGGTGGGGGTGCTAAAGCCCAAGGCGGCAAAACCATGCACCATCGACCAAACGGCCACCTCTAGCCTGCCATCAGGGTGGCTGGAAAAGGGGCGGCAGGCCTCTTGCAAGATCTGGTAAGAGTGCGCTGCGGCAGGGGCCAAGGCTGGATCGTGGCGGTCTACCTCGGGGGCGGTAAACATCAGATGAAACAGGCCCGCGTGGGTTGCGGCAAAGGTCAGATAGCCCTGACAGATGCCTTGCAAGCGCGCGCGTGGGTCGTCGCCTGCTCCGTCGCGGGCGGTTTGCAGGGTTTGGGCGAAGGTGTCAAAGGCGCGGGCGGCAATTGCGGTTAAAAGCCCGGGCAGTCCGTTGAAATGATGCGCGGGGGCGGCGTGCGACACGCCCGCGCGCAGGGCCGCTTGCCGCAGCGTCAAGGCCGCGGTGCCGCCTTCGGCCAAAAGGGCGATACCGGCTTGGATCAAGGATTCGCGCAGGGGGGGTGTTTCATCCATCGTTACAGCTTTGCGCAGGTCCTTGACAGTGTCAAGTTGATCTGCGATCAAACCCTAGCTTTACACTGTCAAGGAGCTGCCTATGACCCGCACCGCTTATTGGACTTTTGCCATACTGTCACTTTTGATCGCGCTCACCCCTCTGCGGGGAGTGATCGCCCCCTTGGACATGGTGATGCCCAATATGGCGCATTTTCTGGACTCAGCGCCGTGGCGGCTTTGGGGTCATATTCTGGGCGGCCCCTTGGCGTTGGTCTTGGCGCCCTTGCAACTGTCAGCGGGGGTGCGCACGCGTTGGCCGCGCTTGCACCGCTGGTCGGGGCGGCTTTACGGGGCGATGGTTCTGGTGGCGGGTGTGGCGGGCATGACCCTTGCCCCCACATCTGAGGCGTCAAATTTTGCGCGGGTGGGGTTTGGGGTTTTGGGGGTGCTGTGGCTTGTGACGACCTTTAAGGGCATCTGGCTTGCGATGCGCGGCGATCTGGCGCGGCACCGCTGGTGGATGGAACGATCGATCGCGCTGACCTTTGCCGCCGTCACCTTGCGGCTGATCATGGCCCCGCTGATGGCCAGCGGTTGGAGTGTTGCGCAGACCTATGACGTCACAGCTTGGGGCTCATGGATCTTGAACCTAGCCTTGCTGGAACTTTGGCAGCGTAAACGCAAAACGGCACCCGAAGGTGCCGTTTAAGCCTGCGATTGGAGCGGGCGAAGGGATTCGAACCCTCGACCCTAACCTTGGCAAGGTTATGCTCTACCCCTGAGCTACGCCCGCACTCCGTCGCTGGCGGTGAGATAGTCAAGGTCGCAAATCGCCGCAAGGGGGAAAGTGACCGCTGGGCGCATTTGCCTTTGCCTAGGCTTGCTCAAACTCGATCAGCAAATCCTTCGCCTCGATCTGGCTGCCGGGTTGCACATACAGCGCTTTGATCGTGCCGGCACGGTCGGCATGGATGCCGGTTTCCATCTTCATCGCTTCGATCGTCAGCATCAGATCACCCGCATTGACCTTTTGGCCCACCGTAACCCCGACCGAGGCGATTGACCCCGGCATGGGCGCGCCGATATGGGCGGGGTTTCCCTCGCTGGCCTTCGGCTTGGCGGCGGTTTTGCTTTTGATGGCGCGGTTGGGCACGCGGATCACGCGCGGTTGGCCGTTGAGTTCAAAAAACACCCGCACATCGCCTTCGTCGGTGGTATCACCCACGGCTTGCAGGCGAATCTCCAGCGTCTTGCCCGGGTCGATTTCAGCCGAGATTTCCTCACCGGCCTCCATGCCGTAAAAGAAGGTCTTGGTCGGCAAAATTCGCACCGGACCATAGGCTTGGTGGCGGCTGTTATAATCCAGAAAGACCTTGGGATACATCAGGTAGCCGTTCAGATCTTCATCGTCGATCTTGTACCCACCCAGTTCTTTTTCCAGCTTGGCACGCACAGCCGCTAGATCGACGGCGGGCATATTTTTGCCGGGCCGTTCGGTCTGCGGCACCTCGCCCTTAAGCACCTTTTTCTGAATGCCTGCGGGCCACCCACCATGGGGTTGGCCGATATTGCCCTTCAGCATATCGGCCACCGAATCCGGGAATGCCACATCGACGGCGGGGTCTTCGACCTGCGCGCGGGTCAGGCCTTGGGCCACCATCATCAAGGCCATATCCCCCACGACTTTGGACGAGGGCGTGACCTTGACGATATCGCCGAACATCTGGTTGGCATCGGCGTAGGCTTGGGCCACTTCGTGCCAGCGGTCTTCCAGCCCAAGGCTGCGGGCTTGGGCCTTGAGGTTGGTGAACTGACCGCCGGGCATTTCGTGTAAGTACACTTCCGAAGCAGGCGCAGGCAGTCCGCTTTCAAAGGCGGCATATTGGCCACGCACTGCTTCCCAATAGTTGGAAATCTCGCGGATGGCGGCGATATCCAGCCCTGTGTCGCGGTCGGTGTGGCGCAGCGCTTCGACGATCGACCCCAAGCAGGGCTGCGAGGTGCCACCCGAAAAAGCATCCATCGCCGCATCCACCGCATCCACACCCGCATCGCAGGCGGCCAGAATCGTGGCGGCAGCAGCACCAGAGGTGTCATGGGTGTGGAAGTGGACGGGCAGGCCGACTTCTTGCTTGAGGGTCTTGACCAACTGGCGCGCAGCGGCGGGTTTTAGCAGGCCCGCCATATCTTTCAGCCCCAACACATGGGCCCCTGCGGCTTTCAGCTCTTTGGCCAGATCGACATAGTATTTCAAATTATACTTGGCGCGGTTGGGATCGAGCATATCGCCGGTATAGCACAAGGTGCCTTCACAGACCTTGTTCGCCTCTAGCACGGCGTCCATCGCCACGCGCATGTTTTCCACCCAGTTCAAGCTGTCAAACACCCGAAACACATCGACGCCCGATGTCGCGGCCTGCGCCACAAAGGATCGCACCACGTTATCGGGATAGTTCGTATAGCCCACCCCGTTTGACGCGCGCAGCAGCATCTGCGTCATCAAATTGGGCATCTGCGCGCGCAGATCGCGCAGGCGTTGCCACGGGCATTCCTGCAAGAAGCGGTAGGCCACATCGAAGGTGGCCCCGCCCCAGCATTCGACGCTGAACAGCTGGCTCAGGTTGGCGGCATAGGCAGGGGCGACTTTGATCATATCGAACGAGCGCATCCGCGTGGCCAAAAGCGACTGGTGGCCATCGCGCATGGTTGTATCGGTCAGCAGCACCTTTTTTTGCTTCAACATCCAGTCGGCCACGGCCTGCGGGCCTTTTTGTTCCAACAAGTTGCGGGTGCCCATCAGGGCCTCCGCGCCCACTTTGGGCTTAGGGGCGCGGGCCTTGCGGGCTTCGGCGGCGGGTTTGGCGCGGCCGGCGGTTTCAGGATGCCCGTTGACGGTGATGTCGGCGATATAGGTCAGGATCTTGGTCGCGCGGTCTTGGCGCTTTTTGAAGGTGAACAGGTCGGGTGTCGTGTCGATGAACTTGGTTGTGTAGGAATAATCTAGGAATGTCGGGTGTTTCAGCAGGTTGATGACGAACTCGATATTGGTTGACACGCCGCGAATTCGAAATTCTGACAGAGCGCGGTCCATTCGCGTGATCGCCGCCTGCGGCGTTTGCGCCCAAGCGGTGACCTTGACCAAAAGCGAATCGTAATAGCGCGTGATGACTGATCCGGCATAAGCCGTGCCGCCATCAAGCCGGATGCCGTTGCCCGTGGCTGACCGATAGGCCGTGAGGCGGCCATAATCTGGGATGAAGTTGTTTTGCGGATCTTCGGTGGTGACACGGCATTGCAGGGCGTGGCCGGTAAGGCGCACTTCGGCTTGGGACGGCACGCCGGTCGCTTCGGCCAGCGTTTTGCCTTCCGCAATCAGGATTTGGGCCTGAACGATGTCAATGCCTGTGACCTGTTCGGTGACGGTATGTTCGACCTGAACGCGGGGGTTCACTTCGATGAAATAGAACTTTGATGTGTCCATATCCATCAGAAATTCA
>CANIKY010000163.1 GCA_947468085.1 Paracoccaceae bacterium
GCATCCGGCCCTTTGACGATCAGCTTGCCAAGGGTTGACGCATCCAGCATCCCCACCCCGTTGCGGGTGTTCAAAATCTCGCGCTCAATCGCTTGGGTGTGGTTTTCTCCGCCGCGCGGGAAGCAATAGGGCCTGCGCCACAGGCCAACGGGTTCGAAATAGGCCTGGGCCTGTTCGTGCCATGTGTGCATCGGCGACCGGCGCAGCGGTTGGAAAATCTCGCCCCGCGCTTCACCGGCCAGCGCGCCCAAGGTGACGGGCGTATAGGGCGGGCGGAAGGTGGTGGTGCCGACATTGGGGATATCGGTGTTCAGCGCACCAGCCAGCACCGCCAGCCCGTTGATGTTGGACAGTTTGCCCTGATCGGTCGCCATGCCCAAAGTGGTGTAGCGTTTGGTATGTTCGACCGATTCATACCCCTCGCGCGCGGCGAGTTGCACGTCAGAGACTTTCACATCATTTTGATAATCCAGCCACATTTTCGCCCGCAACTTATAGCTGGCCCCTTGCGGCATGATCCAGACAGGTTCCAGCGCCGCTTCTTCGCGCGCCTCCGCTTGGGCGGCAACTATGGGGCCAGCGCCCGCCGCCGCCGCACCGCCAAGGGCTGCATCCGCCAAAGCCTGCGCCGCTTTAAGCGCGCCATTGGCAGCACCCACGGGAAAGACCATGGCCAAGCCATCATGGCTGATCGGCGGGCGGGTGGCATCGGGGCGGAACATGGCGTGGGTGTCATCCCATGTCAGCTTGCCGCCACAATGGCTCCACAAATGCACCACAGGCGACCAACCGCCCGACATGGCGACCGCATCGCAGGCGATATCCTCAAGGGCTGCGCCCTCGCCCGCTTGCATGCACAGCGACACACCGCTCACGCGCTTGGTGCCTTTGACCTTGGCAATGCCCTTGCCGGTTTCTACACGGATTCCCATCGCGCGGGCCTGCGTGGGCAGTGGCCCGTTGGCCACAGCGCGCGCATCCACGATGCACGGCACCGCAAGCCCCGCCTGTTTCAGCGCAATCGCCGTGCGGTAGGCGTCGTCGTTATTGGTCACCACCACGGTGCGATCGCCCGGCGAGACGGCCCAGTTCACCACATAATCGCGCACCGCCGAGGCGAGCATAACACCCGGCACATCATTGCCCGCAAAAGACAAAGGCCGCTCTAAAGCGCCCGTCGCCGCCACAATCCGCCCTGCGCGAATACGCCACAACCGCTTTTTAGGGCGGCCATCTCCGGGGGTGTGATCGGCCACACGGTCTTCGGCCAACACATAGCCGTGGTCATACACGCCCGCCACCATGCAGCGGGTGCGTAAGGTGACATTTGGCATGGATTCTAGGGCTTGAACGGTTTTCTTCACCCAAAGGTCCGCCGCCATCCCGTCGATCACATCGCCATCCACCGGCGCACGACCGCCCCACACCGGTGTTTGTTCCAACACCATAACCCGCGCCCCGCCAGAGGCGGCAGCGAGGGCCGCCTGCAAACCCGCAATCCCGCCGCCAGCAATCAGAACATCGCAAAAGGCATAGGCCTGCTCATACCGGTCGCCGTCCATTTCCTTGGGTGCGGGTCCAAGGCCTGCAGCTTTGCGGATGATGGGTTCAAAGATGTGCTTCCACGCCGCTCGGGGATGGATGAAGGTCTTGTAGTAAAACCCCCCCGGCAAGAACCGCGCCAAGGCGTTGTTGATCACGCCAATATCCATCTCAAGGCTCGGCCAATGGTTCTGGCTTTGCGCCTCTAGCCCGTCAAAGGTTTCGGTCGTCGTCGCCCGTTGGTTGGGCTCTAAAAACGCCCCGCGCCCCAGATTGACCAAGGCGTTTGGCTCTTCGGCACCCGACGCCACAGCGCCCCGCGCACGGTGGTACTTGAAACTGCGCCCCATCAGCATCTGGTCATTGGCCAGAAGCGACGCTGCCAGCGTATCGCCCGCAAAGCCGCGCAATCGCTTGCCGTTGAAGGTGAATTCCACAGCCTGAGCGCGGTCGATCAAACGACCGCCTTTGGACAAACGGGTGCTCATAAGTAACCCTTCCAGTCGGGCCGCTTGGCCTTGATCTTGTCTTGCAACGCCTGCGGCGGGCCTGCGGATTGCGCAGGGTAGGTGCCAAACACCTCTAACGTGGCGGTGTCGCGCGCGGCCAAAAACCATTTGCCACAGCCGTAAGCATGACGCCAGCGTTCGAAATGCACGCCTTTGGGGTTCTTGCGGGCGAACATATAAGCTTCAAAGTCCTCGTCGCTTGACCCCGGGCCGTAGCGCTTGAGATGCGCCTCGTAGCCGGGAGAAAGCTCTGTCTCGTCGGCCATGACGGCGCAATAAGGACATTCGAGCGTCAGCATGCGCCTTTTCCTTTCATCACGTCACTCGGGGCCCACGAATTTTCTGCGAAAATTCTAGGCCCTTGATTTTTCGCAGAAAAATCGTGGCCTCGGGCGATCAATGCGCCACCCCGGCGGCAACCGATTCGTCGATAAACCGCCCCTCTTTAAAGCGCCACATGTCAAACTCTACCGCCAGCGGCCCCGGCTCACCCTTGGCCATCAGTTCGGCCATAGCCCAGCCTGACCCCGGAATGGCCTTAAACCCGCCCGTGCCCCAGCCGCAGTTGATAAAGCAATTCCCAACAGGGGTTTTCGAAATGATGGGAGAGCGGTCGCCCGTCATATCCACAATCCCGCCCCATTGGCGCAGCATCTTCAAGCGGCTGATGATCGGGAAGGTTTCAATCAAGGCGCGCAGGGTTTCTTCGATATGGTGGAACGACCCGCGCTGGGTGAAGTTGTTAAACCCGTCCGTACCGCCGCCAATCACCATCTCGCCCTTGTCTGACTGGCTCATATAGCCGTGGACCGTGTTGGCCATGACGACCACATCCATGCAGGGTTTGATCGGTTCAGATACCAGCGCTTGCAGGGCCACAGCTTCCACTGGCAGACGGAAGCCTGCCATATCAGCGACCTGTCCCGAATGGCCCGCCACCACGATACCGATCTTTTTGGTACCAATATAGCCTTTGGTGGTTTCCACCCCAGTGACCACGCCATTGGCCGACGTGATACCCTTCACCTCGCAGTTTTGGATGATATCCATTCCCATGGCCGAACACGCCCGCGCATAGCCCCACGCCACCGCATCATGCCGGCCCGTGCCGCCGCGCGCCTGCCACAAAGCGCCCAGCACCGGATAGCGCGGACCGTCGATGTTCAAGATCGGGCACAGTTCTTTCACGCGTTGGGGCGAGATGAATTCTGTCACCACACCTTGCAGGGCGTTGGCATGGGCGGTGCGTTGATATCCGCGCACCTCGTGGTGGGTTTGCGCCAGCATCATCACACCGCGCGGGCTAAACATCGCGTTGTAGTTCAGATCTTGGCTGAGCGTTTCATACAGGCTACGGGCTTTTTCATAGATCGCGGCCGACGAATCCTGCAAGTAGTTTGACCGGATGATCGTGGTGTTGCGCCCCGTATTGCCACCCCCCAGCCAGCCTTTTTCAAGGATCGCCACATTGGTGATGCCAAAATTCTTGCCCAGATAATAAGCCGTGGCAAGCCCGTGGCCCCCTGCCCCGATGATGATGGCATCATATGCCGCTTTGGGCTGTGGGGCGGCCCAAGCCCGCTCCCATCCCATGTGGTTGGACAGCGCCTCACGCGCCAAAGCAAAGGCAGAATAGCGTTTCATGAGGAGCCCTTTCCGTCATATCGTGTGCCGCCGGCAATGGCAGGCAGGATCGGTATATCCACCGCTGCAAACGGCACAATGGGGAAAATTGCGACAATCCGTGTCGTTTGGCTATGGGTTTGCAAGCTTTTCGCCTTCACGATGTCGCGCGCAGCCCCAATGCGCCGCCCTTTGGCCTTTTGCAGGGCCAGCGAACGGGCTAGTCTGCGCAAAGTTGCACAAGAGGCCGTGATGATCGGATTTTTTATATCGGCCGGCGCTATGACGGTGATGGTGGCTGTGGTGCTGATCCAAGCGCTTCGGCAGGGCCAGCAGTCTGACGCCCCAGCCGGCGCTGAAGACCTGATCATCTACCGCGATCAACTGGCCGAGGTCGACCGCGATCTGGCGCGTGGGGTTCTGCCGCCCGAAGAGGCCAGCCGCCTGCGCACCGAAGTGCAGCGCCGTATTCTGGACGCAGGGCGCAGCCTGACTGCCAAACCCAACCTTGCCCCCTCTCATCCGGCGATTGCAGTGAGTGTCGTCGTATTGGCCTTGCTGGGATCGGGCGCACTTTACCTGAACCTCGGCGCGCCGGGCTACCCTGATCTGCCCATCGCCACCCGTTTGGCCAATGCCGATGCCGAATATAACAACCGCCCCAGCCAAGACCAGATCGAGGCAGCCCAACCCGCCTTTACCCCACCCGCCGAGGCCGACAAGATCACCTTGGACATCGTCGAAAAGCTGCGCGCAGCGATGGAAAAAAGCCCCGACGATCTGCAAGGGCAAATCTACCTCTCACAGCAAGAGGCCGCTCTTGGCAATTTCGCCGCGGCGCGCAAAGCACAACAGGCGGTGATCCGCCTGAAAGGCGCGCAGGCCACCGCCGATGATTATGCCAACTTGGGCATGATGATGATCTACGCCGCCCAAGGCATCATCACGCCCCAAGCCGAAGCCGTCTGGACCGAAACGCTTAAACGCGACCCAACCCAACCGGCGGCGCGGTTCTACATGGGGCTGTTGGCCGCCCAAGTGGGCCGACCTGACAAGACCTTCCCGCTGTGGAAAGCCCTGCTAAACGAAGGCCCAGACACTGCGCCGTGGATCCCCGTCATCACCGAACGTTTGCAAGACATCGCCGACGCCGCAGGCATTCCCTATGCAGCGCCCGAGGCCAAAGGCCCCACCGCAGGCGATATGGCCAACGCCGCCCAGATGAGCGCCGAGGACCGCCAGAAGATGATTGAAGGCATGGTCGGCGGGCTGGAAAGCCGCCTGATGGCCGAAGGTGGCGCGATCGAGGATTGGGTCAAGCTGATCAACGC
>CANIKY010000164.1 GCA_947468085.1 Paracoccaceae bacterium
CGCAAAAGGAACATAGAATGTCGTCAATTTTGACCAACAATAGTGCCATGAGTGCGCTTCAAACCCTTAAGTCAATCCATTCCAATCTGGACGCTGTTACGTCGCAGGTGTCATCCGGCAAACGGGTGGGTGAAGCCAAGGACAACCCCACCGTCTGGATCACTTTGACGTTTGACGAATAGGCCCTCTGCGTGCTGATCAAGCTGGTCAATTCCGATGTCACATCTGTGGTGGATTGTTCCATGCTGTGGCCAACCACATTCCCAGTGGGCCCATCACCTGCATCCCAGAGATAAAAAGCGCCCGATTCTGCCGTGATGGTGTAGGTTTGGTCTGAAAGAGTGGCCAAGCCGTTGGGATTGGCCACATCAACCACAGGAATTTGATAGACAACTTTTGAAAAACCCTGACCGTAATTTGCGTGCAAAAAGCCACTGTCGTCAATTTCAACACTGATAAGGCGGGAAACGGGGCTTCCGTTGGTAGCTTTGCCAATGGGGGAAAAATTGGCATCCAACTGTGATAAACCGCTTTTTTCGCCAGCGATACCGATGTTCAACGCCAAAGGCCCGCCCCCTGTTGTCAATGAAATGAGGCCAGTGGTGCCGTTATAGGCGGGGCTACCAGTGCTTGGCGTAACCGAGGCGATTGTCCCCCCAGCCCCTTGAGTGCCGTCAAAAGTGACAGAGTAAGTCCCGATAACCGCCCCACCAGAGGCGCTGTCAGAGATTTGCATCGTCCAAGTGTTTGTCGCGGCACTACCGGTTTGGGGAGCCGTGGGCGTAAACACATAATCCAGCGTCTCTTGGCCGCCGAGGTTGCCGAAGTAGGGCACCGACATTGTATAGGTTTGCCCATTGGCCCCGAGTTGGGTGGCATGAGAGGGCAGGTTAGCCGACAAGGTCATGGCCGTTGTCGGGTTCGCCTCTAACAGGTTGGGCGCGATCTGAACGGGGGTCAGGTCGGACATCGTATTGCGTGAATAGGTTCCCACCGTGCCATCTGCGTTGGCGCGCCACCCCATCAACACCTGACCTGCAGACGTGCGTAAGACACCATCAGCGTCTGGCTTAAACGACCCAGTCGTTGCTAGGCTTATTGGAAGCGTTGTATCGCCGCGGTCAACGGCATCTATCGTGGTCACCGGCATAAAACCGCGTCCATCCAACGCAAAATCGGTGGCATTTGAGGTGACAATCAGCGGTCCGTGTTCATCAATCAGCCGGTGCGTGATCGATCGAACCCCACCCGCGGAGTAAGATGTGCTAAGATCACCATGAATGACAACTGAGTAAAAGTCAGAGGTCACCCGCTTATACCCGTAGGTAGAGGCGTTTGCGATATTGTCTGAAATGGTGGACAGGCGGTTGGCGTTTGCATTCAGCCCCGCCACCCCCGCATTCAGCGAAGAGGAGATCGTCATCTATAGCGCCTTTCTGCAGCTAGATTGTACAGTTCCAAACTGCACGTTGGTGCTTAAGAAAGGGCTAACAGATAAAATGATAGGCGTTTAACCCCATATTCCCCAAGTAAATCTTTGATTTTGCTGTCCTGACCATGGTATTTTCTATATAAATCATGGTGTTGAATGCTACGCGAGGTTTGTTTCATGGATCACCCAGAGGGTGCGGGCTCGGAGCGGGCAGATCGGGTCGATTTCGACCGCCGCGTGCGGCTGGAGTTCCGGGGCGCGCAGATCAGTTCCGACGGTGGCCTTCTCGTGATGCGCGAGATGGATGACGCGCTCGGGCTGTCCGATCTGGCTTCAGCGGCGCTGTGCGACAATCGCCGGGGCAAGAACATGATCCACCGGCTTGACGGCTTGTTCCGGCAATCGGTGTTCGGGCGGCTGGCTGGATACGAGGATGTCAACGATGCCGATCGGCTGGCCCTCGATCCGGTCATGCGTCAGGTTGTCGGCGGCAGAGCTGTCGACGCGCAAGCAGCTTCGGCTTCCCAAATGGGGCGGTTCGAGACCGAGACACTTGCCTTGCCCGAGAACCGGGAGGCGCTGGCCGATCTGAACGGGCAGTGGATCGACCGGTTTCATGACCGCAACGGGCTGAAGTATATCGTGCTGGACATGGACAGCTCGGTCAGCCCGACGCACGGCGATCAGGAAGGTGCTGCTTGGAACGGGCACTTCGACTGTACTTGCTACCACCCGAACTTCCTGTTCAACCAGTTCGGCATGCTGGAACGCTGCGCCCTGCGCAACGGTAACGTCCACAGCGCCGACGGCTGGCGGGACGTCCTTGATCCTGTCATCGCCCGCTACGCCGACCGCGACCTTGGGGGCCGGTTCTTCCGGGCGGACGCAGCCTATGCGATCCCCGCGATCTACGAACGTCTGGAAGAGGTAGGCTACTTCTACGCCATCCGGCTACCTGCCAACAACGTCTTGCGCGAGAAGATCGCGCATCGGTTGACGCGGCCCGTGGGGCGACCTTCGCTGACCAAGGTCAAACGGTTCTTCGAGGATTTCCACTATCAGGCGGCGTCCTGGTGCAAGGAACGCCGTGTTATCGCCAAGATCGAATGGCACCCGGGCGAGCTGTTTCCTAAGATCGGCTTCATCGTCACCAACCTGCCGATGGAGCCGGACTGGGTGGTGCGGTTCTACAATCAGCGCGGCACGGCCGAGCAGCACATCAAGGAAGGCAAATACGCCTTCCATTGGACGCGGCTGTCATGCCGGAAGTTCTGCGACAACGAGGTGCGGCTGCAATTGCACGTGCTGGCCTACAACCTGGCAACCTTCCTGCGCTGTATCGAACTGCCCGAGGAAATGGCCCAATGGTCGCTGACCAGCCTGCAACTCAAACTGATCAAGATTGGTGCCCGCGTCATCCGTCACGCCCGCGCCATTACCTTCCAACTGGCCGAGGTGGCCGTCACCGGCCCGATGGTGCGCGCCATCCTCGCCGCGATCCACCGATTGCGAGCGCCACCGCTATGCGCATGACCGCGATCCACGCCCAAACTGAACGAAAGCGGCAGGACAGGTCTGTCCGCTGCGCTGAAAAACACCAACGCCGAGCCAGAACACGGCGGCTGCGGTCTGATCCGCCCTGTTCCAGCAGCTTGCGCAACCGAAGACACCGGTTGGGGCGAAAAATGCTTGTCCAGCGGGCAAAATTAGGCGATCTTCACGTCAGCCAGCATGCCACTTGGGGAATGTCGGGTGAGTATAGAAATGGAAAACAGATCCGAAATTTTGACCCTTATCGCCGAGATTAAAGGCCGCCTGAATGAATTGGAAAACCTTGTTCAGCTCGGCCCGAATTACGCTGTTCCGTCACCTCAGGCCTTTGAAGACCCAGGGGTGGAAGATTTAACTCCAAGGGGTTACACGCAATTCCGTGCGATGGGCTTGAAAGAAAATAATGGTTTAGCACCTTTGACGCCGCTGAGTGAATTCGTTCAGTTTGCTGCACCGATGGAAGACTTGAAATGTGACATTGCCGATTTTGTTTTGTCAGATTTGCACCGCAAAGATTCTGTTCCGGGCTACGGACTAACCTTGATACCGGTGGGTGAGCAGCAAGATTGGTTTGCGTTTGAATTTTTGTGCCCTGATCTAGATCCCAAAGGGTGGGAGTGGACAGAATGGATCCTCAAAATCTCGACGCAGACGCCGGGTACTTTGTTTTCGCAATTCATTTTTTTTGGGGACGGCGAGCCGTGTTTTGTTGTTATTGGGGCACATCAAGTTACCGAATATGCGACATTCTTCCATTGTAGGCTAGACAGAGACATGATTCCAAGCGACCGGATTGCTTCACTGCAAAACATGCGACTTGTCTTGTCCACCGGCGGGCTGATGTTGGGATTGAACATCTACGCATTTTCCGTTTATGGTCGCCGGTAAGCGCCACATATGATGCCATTCACCCGCCCCGCCATTATTTTTTGCGCAACGCAACGCAGTGGATCGACCATGGTGGTCGATGATTTCCAAAATGTGACAGGCCGCGCAGTCAGTGAAACTGAGGCTTTTTACCATCTTGCCATTGATAAGGGTGTTTAAAATTGGTCGTTGGCCTTAGAAATCGTTGAACGCCACCGTGCTGGTGAAGCAATTTTTTTCGACAAGGTGATGTTCCCTTTTCTTCCTATTTTGTCGCGCATGATCGCGCCTGATTCAGAGTCAAGCACGACTGAGCCGTTTGCAAATTTCTTTGCCAGTGCCGTCTGGGTCTATGTGCGACGAGCAAACATCTTTGAGCAGACCGTGTCAAAATATACTGCCGAAACTCTAGGTGTTTGGGATTCGGTATCGGTTTCTGAGGGTTTCAACGCAGAGATGAAATTCGATTTCAGCATTGCACTTGATAAAATGCGTGGCTTTATCTGGGAAGACCATCAGTGGGATGTATTTTTTAAAAAAAATAGAATAACGCCAATTCAAGTCTATTATGAGGATGCAGTGCCAAATTTTCCGCACTACCTTGCCCCTATCCTTGCTGCGGCCGGATTGGAGATGAATGTTTCAGGTCTACGCCCACGTCGACAGCAAAAATTAGGCAACTCGCGCAGCGCAGATTTGGCAAAGGTTTTACAAGGCATGGTGCAACGCGATCTTATTACAATGCTTTTAAGATGGCAAAGCGACCAAAACACCGATCACTTTGACTAAAGTGCCCCAAACGCTGAGGGGATCGGTCCCTCGCTAGCCCTTCACGCCCTGACCGCGGGCATAGACATCATCATAGCGAATGATGTCATCCTCGCCGAGATAACTGCCCGTCTGAACCTCGATAAGAACCATGTTCACCTTGCCGGGATTTTCCAGCCGATGCACGGCCCCCAAAGGAATATAGACCGATTGGTTCTCTGA
>CANIKY010000165.1 GCA_947468085.1 Paracoccaceae bacterium
CGCGCGAAGAAGCGGCGCTGGAACCTGTCTGGATCATGCCGCAAGGGGCCAGCTATAAGTTGCGGGCGAAAATGTGGCTGGATTATCAAAATGATGTGAAAGTCTCTGACGTGCAACTCGCCGCGCGCGAGGGCTACGAATCGGTCGAACATACCAAACGCTACACCACCTTGGGCATGGCGACCGATCAGGGCAAACTGTCCAACATCAACGGGTTGGCCATTCTGGCTGGGGCGCTGAACACCGATATCCCCAATGTCGGCACCACCACCTTCCGCCCGCCGTACACGCCCGTCACCTTGGGGGCGCTGGCGGGTGAAGCGCGCGGCGAGATTTTCCAGCCGCTGCGCCGCTCGCCCATGCACGCATGGCACGAACAGGCCAACGCCTATTTCGAACCCGTGGGATTGTGGCGCAGGCCTTATTGCTTCCCGCGCGGCGGGGAAAACCACGCCCAAGCGGTGGAGCGTGAGATTTTGAACACGCGGCAGGGGGTGGGGCTGCTGGATGCTTCGACCCTTGGCAAGTTGATCGTCAAAGGGCCGGATGCGGGGCGCTTTTTGGATATGATGTACACCAACGTCATGTCAAACCTTGGGCTGGGCAAATGCCGCTACGGGTTGATGTGCAACGAAAACGGCTTTTTGTCGGATGACGGCGTGGTCGTGCGCTTGGCCGAGGATACTTGGCTGTGCCACACAACCACCGGCGGGGCCGACCGCATTCATGCCCATATGGAAGACTGGCTGCAATGCGAATGGTGGGATTGGCAGGTCTATGTCGCCAATGTCACCGAAGAATATGCCCAGATCGCTGTGGCAGGCCCCAAGGCGCGTGCCTTGCTGGAAAAACTGGGCGGGATGGACGTGTCGGCCGACGCTTTGCCCTTTATGACCTTTGCCGATGGCACTTTGGGCGGTCTGCCCGTGCGGGCCTACCGCATCAGTTTCTCGGGCGAATTGTCCTATGAACTGGCGGTGCCTGCGGGGTATGGGCAAGCCCTATGGGACAAGCTGATGGCGGCGGGCGCGGATCTGGATGTTATGCCTTACGGTACTGAAGCCATGCATATCATGCGGGCCGAAAAGGGCTTTATCATGATCGGCGATGAAACCGACGGCACGGTGATCCCGCAGGATTTGAACCTTGGCTGGGCGATTTCGAAGAAGAAAGCCGATTACTTGGGCAAACGCGGGCAAGAGCGCAGCTATCTGGCCTCTCCCGACCGGTGGACCTTGGCCGGGTTTGAAACGCTTGATGGGTCGGTCATCCCCGATGGGGCCTATATCATCGCCGCCGGGGTGAACGCCAACGGGCAGGGCAACACGCAGGGGCGTGTGACATCAACCTACCACTCACCCACGCTGAAAAAGGGCATCGCCATGGGCCTGATCAAGGGTGGCATGGCGCGGGCGGGCGAGGTGGTGGAGTTTACCAAGCTGGCTGGTTCGCCCGTCAAAGCCCGCATTGTCGATCCGGTGTTTTATGACAAGCAAGGAGCCAAGCAAAATGGCTGATCCCGTGGCCCCTTGGGGCAATGCCAAATTCGACGGCTTCGCCACAGTGGCCGAAATTGGCCCCTTGGGCATGATCACCTTACGCGTCAAGCGCGATGTGGCGGGGCTAGAGCAGGCCTTTATGGCCCTTGGCCTGACCCTGCCCGACCCGCGCCGGATTGTGATTGCAGGCGAAAAGGCCGCAGGCTGGATGAGCCCGGATGAATATCTGCTGGTCATGCCTTACGCTGCGGTGAGCGATGCGCTGGCCAACCTTGCGACCAGCCTTGCAGGCCAGCATCATCTGGCGGCCAATGTGTCAGACGCCCGCGCGGTGTTTCGCATTCAAGGCGAGAAGGCCGATCAGGTCATCAAGAAAATCTCGCCCGTTGATGTAGATGCCATGGCCGTAGGGGAACTGCGCCGCTCGCGCGCGGCCCAAGTGGCGGCGGCGTTCTGGAAAGACGGGCAAGGGTATACGCTGGTCTGCTTTAGGTCGGTTGCGGGCTATATGATGGGGCTTTTGTCGCATTCGGCCCAGCCGGGGTCTGAACTGTTCTGACCAAGGTTAGGCCCGAACCCGGCATTGCACTGCGCCTATCTGTGCGCCTTGCCCGAACCACCCTTGACCTTCCCCCCCTGCCACCCCTTATTACGCCTCAAGACCCAAACCCGCGAACCAACAGGAGTAGCCCATGGCTTTCACCCTTCCCGATCTGCCCTATGCCCACGACGCGCTGGCCGCTTTGGGCATGTCCAAAGAAACGCTGGAATTTCACCACGACCTGCACCACAAGGCCTATGTGGACAATGGCAACAAGCTGATTGCTGGCACCGAATGGGAAGCCAAGTCGCTGGAAGATGTTGTCAAAGGCACCTATGCGGCGGGTGCTGTGGCGCAAAGCGGGCTGTTTAACAACGCCTCGCAACACTGGAACCACAACGTGTTTTGGGACGTCATGGGGCCGGGCGGCAAGGTGATGCCGGGCGCTTTGGAAAAGGCGATTGTAGGCTCGTTCGGCTCTGTTGCCAAGTTCAAGGAAGATTTCGCCGCTGCTGGCGCTGGCCAGTTCGGCTCGGGCTGGGCGTGGCTGGTCAAAGACGCTTCGGGCGCTTTGAAGGTGACCAAGACCGAAAACGGCGTGAACCCGCTGTGCTTTGGCCAAACCGCGCTTTTGGGCTGCGATGTGTGGGAACATTCCTATTACATCGATTTTCGCAACAAGCGCCCCGCCTATATCGCCAACTTCCTGGACAAGTTGGTGAACTGGGAAGCTGTGGCTGCCAAGCTTTAGGCCCACCCAAACGCATGACACCATCAAGGCTTGCCGACGCGCTCGGCAAGCCTTTTTCATAAGGTAAGCCCCCACATGACCCAGCCGCAAAAAGGCGTGGCCGCGATTATTCTGGCCTGCAGCATCTGGGGCTTTGCGCCGCTGTATTATCACGCGCTGGCGGAAGTGGGCTCATTCGAGATGATGGCCCACCGCACGCTGTGGACGGCGGTGATGTTTGGGTTTGTGGCGACCATCACCCACCGCTGGGTTGAGGTGCGCGCCTTAGTCACTGGCCCCGACCGCTGGCGCATTCTGGCGGCGGCGGGGTTTATTGCCTTTAACTGGTATCTGTTCATCTGGGCCATCACCGCCGACCGCGCGGTTGAGGCGTCGCTTGGCTATTACATCTACCCGCTCGTCTCGGCCCTTTTGGGCGTTGTGCTGTTTGGTGAGGCGTTGCGGGGGCTGCAAGCCGTGGCCGTGGGCTTGGCTGCTTTGGCTGTGGCCAGCCTGACATGGGGGCTTGGGGTGGCGCCTGTGGTGGCTTTGGCCTTGGCGGTCAGCTTTGCCTTTTACTCTGCCGCCAAGAAACGCATTGCGGCATCGGCGATGATCTCGGTTCTGGTCGAGGTGTTGATCATCGCCCCGCCCCTTGTGGCGCTGTTGGTGTGGATGGGATGGACAGGGCAGGGCTGGTTTGGCCGTGATCTTTACCACACGGTCCTTTTGCCCTTGGCAGGCCCCCTAAGCGGTGGTCCTTTGATGTTGTTTTCGTATGGTGCGCAGCGCGTCAGGCTTGCCACATCGGGCCTTACGCAATACCTAAACCCAACCCTGCAATTCCTGTCGGCTTGGCTGATCCTGCACGAGGCGGTGACCCTTTGGCACGCGCTGGCCCTTGCCCTCGTCTGGGGCGCTATCGCATGCTACAGCCTTGGCCGCCGCTGATTTGGCCTTTGCCCCAATCCTGCACGGATGGTTCGCACGGTGTGAAACCGTCCAGCTTTGCTCCGCACCCTGTTAGGGGGCACCAAGCGCGTCTTGCGCTGCCATGGCCGCTTGCAGCGCGTCGACCCCGTCTAGCACTGTGAAAAGATCGCGCAGGCTGGCATCGGCAAAGCCTTCGCGGATCACATGGTCCATCAAGGCCAGCAGCGGTTGCCAATAGCCGTCAACATCAATCACCCAAATCGGTTTGCGGTGCAGGCCGATCTGCGCCCAAGTGATCACCTCAAAGATCTCGTCCAGCGATCCGGCACCGCCGGGCAGCAAGGCTATCGCATCGGCGTTCATGAACATCACCTTTTTGCGTTCATGCATGGTTTCGGTGACGATAAAGGTGGTCAAATCGCGCTTGGCCACTTCCTTGGCCAACAAATGTTCGGGGATCACGCCAAAGGTTGCAGCCCCTGCGGCTTTGGCCGCTCGCGCCACTTCGCCCATCAGGCCCACATCGCCTGCGCCATAAACCAGCCGCCAACCGGCGTCAGCGATGGCCTGTCCTGTCGCATGGGCTGCGCGTTGATGTGCTGGATTTGTTCCCATTCTGGCCCCGCAAAAAACGCAAAGTGACCGGGAGTTGGCCCTAGAATGACGATCTTGGGGTGACATCTGGGAAAAATCTTTCAAAAGCGGTTGCGTTCACACAGATATCGGGGATTGTGGCAAAAGGAAAGTCGGGCCGATCACCAAGGGGCCCGTCACCAAACAGGCTTTGCGGGGAACTAAATGGCGGATTGGAAAGACTACGATTTGGGGACCAAGCTGACGGTGTTTGCTATTGTGGCGATTCTGGTCAGCATAGTGGGCTATCAGGTTTTAAAGACCAAACCTCAAAACACCCCCGCCGTCGAGACGGCTGACGCCGCGCCAGCAGCACCCGCTGCGACCGAAGCGGCTCCTGCCGAGGCACCCGCCGCCGAAACATCCGCCGTGCAAGAACCAGCACCCGCAGCGACGGAAGTGGCCCCTGCCGAAACCGCTGCCGCCGAAACAGTTGCCGTGCCAGAACCAGCACCCGCAGCGACGGAAG
>CANIKY010000166.1 GCA_947468085.1 Paracoccaceae bacterium
ACCACATTGCCCCCATCGCCCCTTCCGCCCGGATACGATGCGTCTGAACCAGATGACGCAACCCCAAAAAAACCTGCCGCAGGCCAAAGACACTCAGGGCCACAGGGAAATCGTCCCATGATGATGGCCCAGCGCAAGGCCAAAGCCGCGGCACAGCTGCGCGCCGCAGACCTTGGTTTGGCCGTGACAGGGCGGCCCCAGGGCACGACAGCGGCACTGTATGTGCCGGCCCCTTTCGCGTCAAAAGCCGGTATGCGCCCCCGTCATTGGTGGCTGCTTTTGCTGTTCATTTGCATCGTCGCCTTGCCGCCCGCAGTCTATGGCTGGTATCTTTTCACCGCAGCCGCCGATCAATACGAAAGCAATGCTGGCTTTAGCAGTCGTCAGGAACACACCCCTGCGGCCCTTGACTTTTTGGGGGCATTCGCAGGCAGTTCCACATCCTCCTCTTCGGATATGGATATCATCTTCCAATTCATCCGCAGCCAAGAACTGGTGAAACGGGTTGATGCCAAACTGAACCTGCGAAAGGTTTTTTCAAGGCCGACACAAGACCCGTTGATGCGCTTTGACCCATCCGGATCGATGGAAGACCTGCTTGCCTATTGGCAAAGCATGGTGGTCCCCGCCTTTGATCGATCTACCGGGCTGATGACCCTAACTGTCTGGGCCTTTGACCCCAAAGACGCGCAAAACATAGCCACCGAGGTTTTGGCCGAATCGACCGCCATCATCAACGACCTGTCAAGAACCGCGCAGGCCGATACGACCCGCTATAGCCAAAACAGCCTTGCAACATCGGAAAAGCGCATGGCGGCAGCCCAACAGGCCCTGACCAATTTTCGCGTGACAAATGGCATTCTTGATCCGGCGCAGCAGGCGTCAGGTACAGCGCAAGTGGTCAATACGATGGTCCAACAATTGGCGACGGCCCAAATTGACCTTGACCTTTTGTCCGGCACCGTGCCCGACAGCGACCCTCGCCTTGCGCAATTGAACCGGCGCATCGGCGTCATTCAAAACCGCATTGCGGCCGAGCAGGCCAAAGTCGGCGGCCTGTCCGACCCCGGCGCGCCCAAGTACGCCAAGCTGATCAACGATTATCAAAACCTGATCATGGAGCAAGATTTCGCCCAAAAAGCTTATCTGACAGCCCTAGGTGCGTATGATCAGGCAGTCAACGATGCCCAGCACCAAACGCGCTACCTTGCAACCTATCTGCAACCGACATTAGCCCAAACCCCAACCGCGCCGCAAAGGGGGCTGCGCGTGCTGCTGGCCGCCTTGGTCGGGTTGCTGGCATGGTCTATCGGCGTGATGATCTACTACGCACTGCGCGACCGCCGATAGGTTTGGGGGGCTACAGATGATCCACCTTGAAGGGGTAACCAAAGCCTACCGCTACCGGGGCATTCCAAAATACATCGCCCGCGATGTAAGCGCCACAATCCCGCAAGGCGGAAAACTCGCACTGATCGGCCGCAACGGGGCCGGCAAGTCAACGCTGATGTCAATGATCGCGGGCAATCTAAACCCTGACAGCGGGCGCATCACCGTGACAGGGGCCATCTCTTGGCCTATTGGGCTGACGGGCACTGTACAGGGCGATTTGACAGGCATTCAAAACGTGCGTTTTTTGGGGCGGGTTTACGGCGTGGATACCGACGAACTGGTGGATTTTGTCGGATCATTCGCTGATCTGGGCATCAACTATGCAGAACCCGTGCGCACCTACTCCTCGGGCATGCGCGGGCGTCTGTCCTTTGGCATGGCTATGGGCATCCGCTTTGACACCTATCTGATCGACGAGGTGACAGCCGCAGGCGACGCCGCCTTTCGCAAGAAAAGCAATCGCTTGTTTGAAGATCGTCTCTCCAATGCAGGACTGATCTTTATCTCGCATTCCGAGACGCAGATGCGCGAACGCTGCACCTCTGCCGCCGTGCTTGAAGCGGGGCAGATCACCTTTTTTGATGATGTGGACGCGGCACTGGTGCAGCATCGCCGAAACTTGCGACTCCACCACCCCGCGCAGACGGCTCCTTAGACAAGGCAGGGGCGCCAACACCGGACACAGCCGCTTGCTTTCCACGGCAGAAACGCGCTTTTTGCCGCAGTGACCAAAAACGGAGGATCACGTGCACATTCTTGTCACCGGCGGAGCTGGGTATATCGGATCACACGCCTGCAAAGCTTTGGCAAAGGCAGGCTTTGTCCCAGTGGTCTATGACAACCTGTCGACGGGCTGGGCCGAAGCCGTGCGCTTTGGCCCCTTAGTGGAAGGCGACCTTATGGATCGTGCAGCCCTTGATGCGGCCTTTGCGCACTATAAGCCCGTCGCTGTGATGCACTTTGCTGCCCTGTCGCTGGTGGGAGAATCGATGACCAATCCGGCCAAGTATTGGCGCACCAACGTCAACGGCTCACTCAACTTGATCGAGGCGAGTTTGGCGGCGGGAATTAAACACATCGTCTTTTCTTCGACCTGCGCCACCTACGGTGACCAAGACGGCGTGACGCTCAACGAAGACACCCAACAAATGCCAATCAACGCCTATGGCGGATCCAAACGCGCTATAGAAATGATGCTGCGCGATTTTGAACGCAGCGATGGCCTGCAATCGGTGATCTTTCGCTATTTCAACGTCGCAGGCGCAGATCCTGACGGCGAAGTGGGCGAACAGCATATCCCTGAAACCCACCTAATCCCCCTCATGCTTGAGGCGATTGAAGGCAAACGCCCGGCGCTGACAGTCTTTGGGTCAGATTACCCCACGCCGGACGGTACGTGCATTCGCGATTACGTTCATGTCTGCGATCTGGTCGACGCCCATGTGCTGGGCTTGCGCTGGCTGCAAGCCGACAAAGGCAGCCGGGTCTTCTGCTTGGGCTCTGGTCAAGGCTTCTCCGTGCGCGAGGTGACCGAAGCCAGCAGAGCGGTCACCAACCGCGATGTGCCCATTGTCGCAGGCCCGCGCCGGGCGGGCGATGCGACCTCGCTGGTGTGCGGATCAACGCGCGCGGTTCAAGAATTGGGGTGGACGCCGCACCGATCGACCCTGACCCAGATGATCGGCGACGCCCTGCGGTGGAGCAGGCAGCGCCCTTTCGTCACATAAGCGCATTTGAATTTTCGCAGAAAATTCGCGCGCCGACCATGCGAATTTTCTGCGAAAATTCAAGGTACTGGCCCAAACGGATCAAATCATCCTGAAATCGCGCGCCTGTGTTGACAGGCGCGCCGGATCAAACCCCATGGGCACATCCGCCACCAACAGCGTAGGGCCAGCGCCCGCTTGGGCCACCACCTCGCCGTAAGGGTTTGCGATGACCGACAGGCCGAAATAGTCACAATCGCCTTCAATGCCGCAATAGTTAGCATAAGCGATGGTCAATCCATGGTTGGCGGCATGGGCGGGCACAGTCACCTTTGAGACGTAGGTATAAGGCACAGGGCAGGCCGTTGGGCACAAGATCAGCTTGACGCCTTGCGCCGCAAGTGCCGCGATATGTGGGGCAAATTCAATATCGTAACAGATCAATAGCGCCGTTTTGACCCGGCCCAGATCAAAGATTGCATAGGATTCCCCCGGCGAAAACAGCCGTTTTTCCCTTGGTCCAAAAAGTTGAACCTTGCGGTAATGCGCAACTTCGACCCCCTCGGCGCTAAAGGCCACGGCAGAGTTATAGCGCGCCTCGCCATCGCGTTCGGCATAGCCCACAACAACGCCGCACCCCGCAGCCATGGACATGGCCGACAGGCGCGCGTGCCATTCCCCGCCACGTTCTTGCGCCAGATCGGTTAAGCTGTCTTGGTTATAGCCGGGCAGATACAATTCCGGCACAACCAGCATCTTGGCCCCCATAGAACCTGCCGCGCGCATCGCTTGGCCAAGGGTCGCAAAGGCCAACTTGATGTCGGCTTGCGGTGAAGGGCCCTGCCACAGGGCGATGCGGTATGTCTGATCCATGCCCTATTCAAGCAGACCCGCCGGCAGCGCGCAAGTAACACCTAGGCGCGTTCAAGGATTTACACCGCCGCTTAGCTGACCGACACTGGCAAGCGTCCGCTAGAAAGGCTCCGCCATGACCGAGGTTTTTATCTGCGACTATATCCGCACACCCATCGGGCGGTTTGGCGGGGCGCTGTCAGGCGTGCGCACCGATGATCTGGCGTCTCTGCCGATCAAGGCGCTGATGGCGCGGCATGCAGCGCTTGACTGGCACGCGGTGGACGAGGTGATCTTGGGCTGCGCCAATCAGGCCGGCGAAGACAACCGCAACGTGGCCCGCATGGCAGCTTTGCTGGCAGGCCTGCCTGTGTCGGTTCCGGGCACCACAGTCAACCGCCTTTGTGGATCGGGGATGGACGCGGTGTTGATCGCCTACCGCCAGATCTGCGCGGGCGAGGCAGATTTGATCATCGCAGGCGGCGTGGAAAGCATGTCACGCGCCCCCTTTGTTATGCCCAAAGCCGAAACCGCCTTTTCCCGCAGCGCAGAGGTTTTTGACACAACCATCGGCTGGCGCTTCGTCAACCCCCTGATGCAAGCGGAATTCGGTACCGATTCAATGCCCGAGACGGCCGAAAATGTGGCGGAAGACCACGCCATTTCCCGCACCGATCAAGATGCCTTCGCGCTGCGCAGCCAGACCAAGGCCGCCGCCGCCCAAGCCAATGGCCGCCTTAGCGCCGAGATCACCGCCGTGACCCTGCCCCAACGCAAAGGGCCTGCGCTGGAAGTGACACAAGACGAACACCCCCGCCCCACCACGATGGAAGCGCTGGCCCGTCT
>CANIKY010000167.1 GCA_947468085.1 Paracoccaceae bacterium
CTATTCCCAGCCCTGACGGAGCCTTACATGCCCAATAAGATCATCCTGCGCGCTTTGGCCTGCGAAGTTCTTCCCACGCCGCCCATCTGGATGATGCGGCAGGCGGGGCGGTATCTGCCGGAATACCGCGCCACGCGGGCGCAGGCGGGAGATTTTCTTTCGCTGTGCTATAACTCGGACCTTGCGGCAGAGGTGACGTTGCAACCGATCCGGCGCTATGGGTTTGATGCGGCGATCTTGTTTGCCGACATTTTGCTTTTACCACAGGCGCTGGGCGCCGATTTGTGGTTTGAAAATGGTGAGGGGCCAAGGTTGTCAACCATCACCGGCATGGCGGGTGTAAAAGCGCTTAAGTCAAAAGAGGATATTCACGACAAGCTGGCCCCCATCTACGAAACCGTTCGGATTCTCGCCCGCGAACTGCCGCGCGAAACCACGCTGATCGGATTTGCGGGCGCACCGTGGACGGTAGCCACCTATATGATCGCAGGCCGTGGCAGCAAAGATCAGGGTGCTGCCCATGCGTTGAAGGCGGCAGATCGTGCCACGTTCCAAGCTTTGATGGATGTGATCACGGCGGCAACGATTGAATATCTGTCGATGCAAGTTCTTGCGGGGGCCGAGGTGGTGAAGCTGTTTGACAGTTGGGCCGGTAGCCTGAAGGGGCAAGATTTCATCGACTTCGCGCTGAACCCCGCCAAAGAGATCATCCACGCCCTCAAATCCCGCCACCCCGGCCTGCCCGTGATCGCCTTTCCGCGTGAGGCCGGGCAGGGCTATGTGGGCTTTGCCAACGCCACTGGCGCCAATTGCGTGGCTTTGGACAATTCTGTCAGCCCGGAGTGGGCGGCCGTAAATGTGCAGATGGATGGCTGCGTGCAGGGCAATCTTGCACCCGGGCATCTGGTGACGGGTGGTGCCGAACTGGTGCGCGAAACGCGCCGCGTGGTGGATGCCTTCAAGGGCGGGGCGCATATTTTCAACCTTGGCCACGGCATCACGCCCGATGCCGACCCCGACAACGTATCGCGGATGATCGAGGCGGTGCGCGGTTAATTCGCCCGCCGACCGATGGCTTCCAGATCAATCGGTTTGGGGCCATCAGGTGCAGGTTTGGGCGATGCGACCACCAGCGGCAACATCTCGGCCGCAGTAGCGCTGGGACCTGTGGTTTCCACGGGTGCGCGCCAACTAAGGGTATCAAACCCCTGACAATTATCGCAGATCGGCGCCCATTCCGAATGCACGGCATGGCACTTGTCGCAGCACCATTGCGGGCCGCGCGGGGCCGTTAGCGCCTTAGACAGCCAAGCCCGCACAGTCGCCTCATCGCCACCTTCGCCGCGTTCGACGGCGGCCATGATGGCCAAGATGCGGCGGGTGGGTTGGGTTGTGGGCAGATCGCCCAAGGCGCGGCGGGCGGCGGGAAAATCTTCGGCGGCAATCGAAAGTTCGGCCAAAAGCTGCTTGGTTTCCACATGGTCAGGGTGCAGTGCTGTCAGCAGGCGAAAGCGTTTCAGGCGGGCCTCGGGGGTTTCTTCCGGCTCGATCTCGGCAAAGGTAGCGGCGAGGTCGGGGTGGGGCATCGCCTCCCACGCCTTTTTCAGCACGCGGGTGGCATTTTTCTTGTCGCCACGGTTGAGGTAACTGCGCGCGGCCATGGCGGCGGCGGGGATCAGATCGGGCGATTGCTTGTTGGCGGCAATGGCGGCTTCTTGGGCGTCAATGCTGGCACCTTCATCAAAGACGCCTTTCGCCTCTTGCAAGGCCAAGACAGCATCGCGGCGGCGAAACAGGTCTTTGGGCAGCGCACCCGATTTGGCCTGCGCTGTCAGCGTGGCGCGGGCCCCTTTCCAATCAGCGGCACCTGATTGCAGTTTCAGCAAGATGTCTTGTGATTCGGCGTGGCGGGGTTTGAGTTCAAACGCCTTTTCGGCCAGTTTCAGGGCGGTTTCGGTATCACCTTCGGCCAGTTTTTGGTTTAGCAGTCCGCGAATTCCCACAAAGCGGGTGCGCGGGTCAACAAGCAATGCCTTGAACGCTTCGGACGCGCGAGCATTGTCGCCCGAAAGATCGGCAGCTTGGGCGATCAGCAGGTTGGTCAGTTCGGGACGGTCAAGATAGCTTTGCGCCCGCTGCGCCCTGATCAGGGCCAAGCGGCCCTCTCCCGCCGCCAAAGCCATCATGCCATCGGCGAGGGCTTGAAAGCCGCGCTGTTCGCGGTTGCGGTCAAGATAGCGCGAAATGGCCGTCTCGTCCCCGTTCACAAAGCGCAAGACCGCCAGAAGCAGGCCCAAAAGCTTCAAAAGGCCCCACACAAGGCCCAAAGCCACAAGACCCACGATGGCGATTTGCAGCGGGTGCATCGTCAGTTCCCATCCGGCAAAAGACAGTCGCAACACCGCATCGGCCTGCGCCAGAAGGGTAAAGCCAAAGGCCAACGCCAAAAGGGCCACCAGAAAAACAACAATGCGCAAAAGCGACCAGATCATCCTAACCTGCCTTTGCCAAAAGGGCCTGAAGGGCAGCTTGCGCATCCAGCCGAAGCTGTGCGCGCGCGCGCCATTCGGTCAATGCATCCTGTGCGGGGATGGGCAGGGTGGCAATTTCGACCAAGGCCTGCCCCACATCCCCTGCCGCCAAGGCTGCTTCAGCCCGCGACAAGATTGCGTCAGGATCAGGGCCGTCACGCGGGGTAAGTGAGCGCACGCCCACTTGGGTGCGCAGAAAATTCGCCACTCGTTCAGACCAGCTTTCGCCCATATTTGCGCGCAAGGCGGCCTCTAATGCCGTGCGTGCGCTGTCGGGGAAGGCTGATTGCAGGGCTTGCAGGCTGGGTAGGCCAGCGGTGGCATGGTCGGCCAACACAGGCGCAAGGTTTGCGCCCGACAGGGCCGTCAAGGCCGAAGTATAGGGTGCGCCACTGTCCAAGGCAGCGCCAATCTGGCCCAAGGCGGCGCGGGTCAGGGTGGCTGCGGCTTGGGATTGGGCCGCCTGTTCAATGGCGGCCAGCTTGGCCTCGGCCGCTTGCACCTTGGCGTCAAGATCGGCCTGCACTTGGGCCGAAACAACCGCCGCACCATCGGTTTTGATCGCCGCAACCTCGGCCCGCAATTGGGCAAGAGCGGCGCTGTCAGTGCCAACTGGAATAGGTTTGGATTCCAGTGCGGCAAGCCTCGCCTCTAGCACGGCGAGTTTCTGGCCGTCCACCTGCGGGGCGGGGGCGGTTTCAAGCGTGGCAAGACGGTCACCCGCCTTTTGCAAGTCTTGCTGCAAGGCTTGCACCTGATCGGACAGGGTTGCCACCTTGTCTTGCAATGTCACGACCGAAGCCAGCGGCCAGCCGTTGGGCACATATTGGGCGACACCGTAGCCTGCCACCGCCGCCAGAACACCGCCCAAAAGCGGCCAGATCAGCCAAGCAAAGCCCCTGCGCTTTGGGTTTGGGGCCTGTGTCGTCCCAGTGTCGTCGGGGGTGGCCATGGAGGATCCTTTGGTCTGTCAGTTAAGTTCAAGGTAATGCTGCGTGGGTGTCTTATTCAAGAACCCCGCAGCCGTACAGCCTGCGCCAGCAGCGCGGTGAGCATTGATGGGGTGTCGGGATGGGCCGCGATCACCGGCGGCGTTGCACTAAAAGTTGCAGCTTGGGCCACGGCCGCGCTGATGGCAATCACGGTCAAAGGGGCGGTTGCAGCCAGTCGGTGCCATTCCGCCCCAAGGATTTCAGCGCTTCTGGGGGAAAAAAGGGGTACAAGGACGGACTCGTTTCCTGTCAGAAGGGCAGCGGCTTCTTCGGTCAGGGGCTGCGATTCTTGGGCGTAAACGATCCGTTCTTGGGTGACAACACCAGCGGCTGAAAGCCGCTGAGCCAGATCACCCCGCGCCTCGCGCCCGCGCAGATGGATCAGGTCTTGGGCATTTTCACGCAGAATCAGCTTTAAAAGCGCCTCGGCATCGCCTTGGGCAGAGAGGACGCGGAACCCCGCATCCCGCGCGACCTGCGCGGTACGGTCGCCCACACAATAGGCCAGATCGGGCAGTTGGGCGCGCAGATGGCGTGCCGCTTCCGCGCCGGTTTGCGAGGTGAGGATAACGCCTTGCAGGGGACCTTCGGGGAGGGTCACGGCCACAAACACCGGCACCATCAGGGGTGAGATGACCACCCGCAGCCCCGGCACCTGTGCCCGCAGGCTTTGCGCAAAGCTGTCAGACTGCGCCTTTGGACGGGTAAGCAGGACGGTTGGGGGCGTGGATTGTGCGGGCATGGGCAAGGTGCTACCTCGGGCAGGGGTCGGGGTTCATCTGGCCTGAACTTCATCAGGGGCGCAATGGGCGGGACTTTAACCTTTCTGGGCATCGAAAGCAGCTGCGATGATACAGCCGCCGCCGTGGTGCGCCGCCATGCCGACGGGCGCGGTGAGGTGTTAAGCTCGCAGGTCGAAGGGCAAGCAGCCCTGCACGCCGATTTCGGTGGCGTGGTGCCGGAAATTGCAGCGCGCGCGCATGCTGAGCGGCTGGATCATTGTGTGGAGCGTGCCTTGGCCGAGGCGGGGCTGGGCTTGGGTGATCTGGACGCCGTGGCTGTGACGGCAGGGCCGGGGTTGATCGGCGGGGTTTTGTCGGGCGTGATGCTGGCCAAGGGGATTGCTGCGGCCACGGGGTTGCCGTTGTTGGGGGTGAA
>CANIKY010000168.1 GCA_947468085.1 Paracoccaceae bacterium
TCCGTCATAACCCGCGAGGCGGCGCGTATTCTTAAGTGCGCGCCCGAAGATATCGACATCGTGTTTCAAGAGGTCGACACGCAAGACTGGGCAAAGGGCGGCGTGCTCAATTCGGACCGACCCGCCTGATGGCGCTTTCGGCCCGGCTGAGTGTTGATATCGGCGGCACGTTCACCGACCTTGTGCTGTTGCGCAGCGACGGGGTGACCTTTGCCGCCAAAGTCAGCTCCACCCCGAACGCGCCAGAAGAGGCAGTGATCACCGGCATGACCGAGGTTCTGACCGCTGCCGCGATCCCCGCAGGGGCGCTGAGCGAAGTGCTGCACGGCACCACGGTTGGCTCGAACACGTTGTTGCAAAAACAGGGCGCGCGATGTGGTCTTATCACGACAAAGGGCTTTCGAGACGTGCTTGAGATCGGAAGGCTGCGCACGCCGGGCATGTTCGACCTGACATGGGACAAGCCCGAACCGCTGATCGCCCGGCGCTATCGCTGCGAAGTGGATGAGCGGGTGCTGGCCGATGGCACGGTGCTCAGGCCTTTGGATGTGGCGGATGTTGTGCGGGCGGGGACGTTTCTGGCCAGCGAAGGGATTGACTCTGTCGCGATCTGCTTTCTCAACTCTTACAAGAATCCCACCCATGAACGGGCCGCCGCCGATGCCTTTGCGGCGGCTTTTCCCCATATAGCGGTGACGGCCTCTGTCGATGTGCTGCCCGAAGCGGGGGAGTATGAGCGGACATCCACTGCCGCCGTGAATGCCTATGTCTTGCCCGCCATCCGGGGATATCTGCAACGGCTAGAGCATAAACTGCGCCTTTGCGGTGTGACGGCCCCGCTTTTGATCGGCAATTCCAATGGCGGCTTGTCGTCCGCGCACGTGGCGCAGGCCAAACCGGTCTTCTTCATCTCCTCCGGCCGCGCCTCGGGGGCTGTGGGGGCCGAGCGTCTGGGTGCTGCAATCGGAGAGGCCAATCTTGTGGCCTTTGATATGGGCGGCACCACGGCCTCTGCTGCGTTGATCCATCGCGGCACTCTCAGCCGAACCCATGAATATGAATTCCGCGCCGGCATGTCGGTTCCCTCGCGGTTTATCAAGGCGGGCGGCTATATGATGCGTGTGCCGACCGTGGATGTGGCCGAAGTTGGAAGTGGGGCAGGGTCCATCGCGGCGATAGATGCCGCTGGGTTGCTTACCGTCGGGCCAAGGTCTGCAGGCGCCGTTCCAGGGCCGGTGTGCTACGGCTTGGGCGGAACGCATCCCACGGTCACTGATGCGAATGTTGTTTTGGGGTTTTTGCCCACACAGCTCGCAGGGGGCACGCTGACGCTGAATGTTGCGGCCGCGCGCGATGCCCTTGCCCGCACCTTGGCCGAACCGCTCGGGCTGTCGGTCGAGGCTGCAGCCCACGGTGTGCGCGAAGTTGCCAATGCCAACATGGTCCGCGCCATCCGCGCTGTTACCATCGAGCGCGGCCTTGATCCGCGCGACTTGACCTTGCTGGCCTTTGGCGGCTCTGGCCCGGTTCATGCCTGCGATCTTGCGCGGATCCTTGGCATCTCGCGCGTGCTTTTCCCCCCCTCGCCCGGTGTTTTCACGGCCATGGGCATGCTGGCGGGCGTGGTTGAGCATCACGAACTGCGCCCTCTGTCAGGCCCGCTGGACCGCTTGCCGCCTGTCGATGGGCTGGTTGAGCAGATGCGCCAAAGCGCTACCGCGGCCCTTGTCGCCCAAGGCTACGATCCACAAACCATGGTCTTTTCCACCGACATTGACCTGCGCCTTGTCGGGCAAGACGCAGCCCTGTCCATCCCAATGACGCACCTTGACCCCGCAAAGCTGCGCCCCGCCTTCATCGCCGCCTACCGCGAAACCTATGGCTACGCGCCCACTGACACGGTCGAAGCCTCTGCCTTGCGGCTGCACGCCCACGCCAGGCGGTCTGCCCCGCTTGATTTTCGCGCGCTGCGTCCGGCACCGCTGGGCGCACAACCGGCCAGCCCACCCCGCCCCGTGTTTTTTGGGCGGGGCATATCCACCCTTACCCCAATCCTGCGGCGCGAAGAGGTCACCGATGAACGGGCCGGACCCCTGATCATCGAAGGGGCCGACACAACCATCATCCTTCCCCCCGGCGCAAGAATCGCTCCCAATGCCACCGGCAGCCTGATCGCCATCTTGGAACCCGTCACATGAGCGCCATCGACCCGATCACCTTTGCCGTCATCAAGTCGGGCCTTGATACGATCGTAGACGACATGGCCTATGCCGTGATGCGCACCGCCCGCTCGCCCATCGTGCGCGATGTTTTAGATTATTCCGTGACGCTGTGTGATGCACAAGGGCGCATTCTGTCGCAGGCCAAGACGGTCGCCCTTCATCTGGGGGCGGTGCCCGACGCGATGGAGGTGATCATCGACCGGTTTTCCGCAGACCTTTTTCCCGGCGATGTGATTGTGCTGAACGATCCCTATGACGGCGGCATGCATCTGCCGGACATTTTCATGTTCAAGCCGATCTTTTCGGGTGACCGCCTGCTGGGGTTTGCGGTTGTGATCGCCCATCACTGCGATATGGGCGGGCGGGTTCCCGGTTCCAACGCCTCAGATTCGACGGAAATCTACCAAGAGGGGCTGCGCATTGCGCCCATGAAACTTTACGAGCGCGGCAAGCCAAATCTGACCCTGTTCAAGATCATTGAAAAGAACGTGCGCCTGCCCGACCTTGTTCTGGGCGACCTTGACGCGCAATATGCCACTTGCAACATCGGCGAGCGCGAGTTGCTAGGGCTTTTTGCGCGCTATGGTGACGCCCTTGCGCCCTATTTCGACAGCCTGATCGACTATGGTGAAACCCTGACGCGCAAGGCCATCGCCGATTGGCCAGATGGAGACTACCATTTCACCGATTACATCGACGGTGACGGTTTTTCGACAGAACCCATTCCCATAACCTGCAAGATCACCGTCGCAGGCGACCATCTTTTCGTCGATTTTGCGGGCACCTCGCCGCAGGTGAAGGGGGCCATCAATGCAACGTTAAGTTTCGCCAAATCCGCCACCTATCTGACCATCCGCTGCGCCTTGGGCCATGATGTGCCCAACAATGCAGGGGTCTATCGCTGCATTACCGTGACAGCCCCCAAAGGATCGATCCTGAACCCGCGGATGCCAGCACCCGTCGCAGCCCGCGCCTTGACGGGGTACCGTGTGGTTGACACGGTGATGGGGGCCTTGGCGCAAATAGCCCCTGCCCGTCTGATGGCCGCAGGCGAGGGCGGCAATACCGTGGTGGCCATCGGCGGCTACCATGGAGAAGATCACAAGCCCTTCGTCCTTGTCGACATGATCAACGGGGCATGGGGGGGCCGGTCTGACAAGGACGGGATCGAGGGCATCACCAACCCCAGCCAAAACATGTCCAACCTGCCCGTTGAAACCATCGAGGCGCGCTATCCCCTGTTGATCGAAGAGTATGCCCTGCGACCGGATTCGGGCGGTGCTGGTCGCTACCGCGGCGGTCTTGGCCTTGTGCGGCAATACCAACTGTTGGCTCAGACGGCTGTTTTGCAACTGCGCGCTGACCGGCACGAACATCCGCCCTATGGGCTTTTTGGCGGGAAACCCGCCGCCAGTTCGGCCAACCTAATCGACACCGGAGCGGGCTGGACCCCCCTACCCGCCAAAGTGACCCTTGAGATTTTCAAGGGCACCCACATCCGCCACGAACAGGCCGGTGGGGGGGGATGGGGCGATCCCGCCCAGCGCGACAGGGCAGCGCTCATTACCGATCTGCGGAACGGCAAGATATCCGCCCAAAGCGCCCGCCACGATTATGGAGTAGACCTATGAGCAAGATCGCTGTCATCACAGGTGGCGCCAGCGGTATTGGCGAGGCCACCGCGCGCCGCTTTGCCGCCGCAGGCTGGGCCGTTGAGATCGGCGACCGCGACGCCCTGCGCGGCCAAGCCGTCGCATCTGAGATTGGCGGGGTCTACAGCCTTCTGGATGTGGCCAGCGAAGGTTCCGTCAACGCCTTTGCAGCCCAGGTTCTTGCACGGCACGGTGCGGTGGATGCCCTCGTCAACTCTGCCGGTATTCTTCAAAACGCGGTTCGGATCACCGAGATGACTATGGAGGAATTCGACCAAATCCATGCGATCAATGTGCGCGGCTCACTGCTGGTCAACCGGGCCATTGGCAAGGCCATGTCTGCGGCTGGCTGCGGGGTGATCATCAACATGGCGTCGCTGACCACCTATCGCCCCTCGGGCCAGCCCGCCTACGCGATGGGTAAAGTGTCCATCAAGATGATGACCGAGATCATGGCCGCAGAGTTCGGCCCAAGCGGCGTGCGCGTCAACGCCGTAGCCCCAGGATATGTTCTGACCCCTGCCATGCAGGCGCGCATAGACAGCGGGTTGCGCGACCCCAAGCTGATCCTTGAAAAATCAGCCCTGCGCCGCTTTGTGCAACCCGCCGATGTGGGCGAGGCCATCTTCTTTCTCTGCTCGGATGCCGCCTCGGCCATCACGGGCGTCACGCTGCCCA
>CANIKY010000169.1 GCA_947468085.1 Paracoccaceae bacterium
CGGCTTTGGCGGCGCTGCGGATATTCTCTGGCGTGTCGAAATCAGGCTCTCCAGCACCAAGGGCAATAATATCGCGGCCTTGCGCTTTTAATTCAGCTGCTTTTGTCGTCACAGCAATGGTCGGCGAGGGTTTGACGCGCGCAAGGGTGGCGGAGAGAAAGGCCATGGCGGGCTCCACGTTGGGATGGTAATGCGGCGTCATAGGCCCGGTCAGCATCGGGATCAAGGAGGCACGATGGAAACGCCCGAAGCGCGGCTGAAACGCATGGCCATGCGCAGTTGGCGGCGCGGCACCAAAGAGATGGATCTGGTGCTGGGTCCCTATGCCGACACGGCCCTTGCCACGATGTCTTTGGCCGAGCTGGACGCCTATGACGCGCTTTTGGCAGAGAATGATCAAGATTTGATGGCGTGGATGCTGGACCAAAAGCCTGCGCCAAAAGTCCACGCGCCGCTGCTCGCCGAGCTTAGGGTTTTTGCGTCGGGGCGATTGCGGGCAAAGTAAGCGAAAAGTTTTTTCGACGAATCACCATAATGTTTACGTTATGTTTCCATTTTGTGCCGAATTTGTCCCTAACGCATGGTGACAAACCGGAGACTTTTATGACATTGCACGCCCCCCTGATCGACGCCCCGCCCAAAGCCCTGCCTGCGGGATATTTGGAAACCCTAGCCATGCTGGAAAGGTTGCACCGACTGCTGTTGGATGTGATCAAAGACGAGTTCGAACGCCTTGGCATCTTGGAAATCAACCCCGTGCAGGCGCTGTTGCTGTTCAATATCGCTGAAAATGAGGTGACGGCCGGTGAGTTGAAGTCGCGCGGGTATTATCAGGGGTCGAACGTCAGCTACAATCTGAAGAAGTTGGTAGAATTGGGGTATATGCACCACCAAAGGTCAGACATTGACCGCCGCTCTGTGCGGGTGCGCTTGACCGAAAAGGGCCACCATGTGCGCGCCACAATGGCTGACCTGTTCGCCCGCCATTCCGACATCTTGGTCCGCCGTTCGGTGGTTGACGGCGCGTTGTTAGACACGATCAACGGGTCTCTCAAGCGGATGGAACGGTTTTGGACGGAACAGATCCGCTATATTTACTAGGCCCGCTGGCCCCTTTTTAAAGCCGACGCTTGCGATGGTCTCATGGGAACGCTACCTGATAGCAAAATAGGAGTGTTTGTCATGTTCACCGGCATCGTCACCGACCAAGGCGAGGTTTTGGCCCTGCGCCAAGAAGGCGATCTGCGTGCGCGGATCGGCACTCATTACGATGTCAGCCGCATCGACATTGGCGCTTCGATCAGTTGCGAGGGGGTTTGCCTGACGGTGGTAGATCTGGGCCAAAGCCCGCGCAATTGGTTTGATGTGCAGATTTCGGCGGAAACTGTATCAAAGACCAACCTGCCAAGCTGGAAGGTAGGGACCATTTTGAACTTGGAACGCGCCTTGAAAGTTGGCGATGAACTGGGCGGCCATATCGTTTCGGGCCATGTGGACGGGGTGGCAGAAGTTGTTGCCTTGCAGGCAGAAGGCGACAGCTTGCGCGTGACATTCCGCGCTCCGGACGCTTTGGCGAAGTTTATCGCACCGAAAGGCTCGATTGCGCTGAATGGCACGTCGCTTACCGTGAATGAGGTGAACGGCGCAGATTTTGGCATCAACTTCATTCCTCATACCCGCGCTGTCACCACATGGGGTCAGGTTGCTGTCGGGGATTTGGTCAATCTAGAAGTCGATACAATGGCCCGCTATGTCGCAAGGCTGCGGGAGTGGGATTGAACGCCACGTTTGACCTGAAAGCAACTTTATTTCCCTACAGTATTTGCAACTGTCGCTAAGTGCCCTATCTGGCGCTGGACCCGGATATTCGCTAAGGGTCAAATAACCCCGGCGAGGATATGATGACCAAAGAGCATTCCGAATTTTCCGCAGCTATTTCTTCGATCGAAGACATCCTAGAAGACGCGCGCCAGGGGCGTATGTATATTCTCGTCGATCACGAAGATCGTGAGAATGAGGGCGATATTTGCATTCCGGCGGAAAAATGCACGGCGGATGTTATCAATTTTATGGCGACGCATGGGCGTGGGCTGATTTGTCTGACGCTGACGGGCGCGCGCATTGATGCTTTGGGTTTGCCGATGATGGCCATGAAAAATTCTTCGCGCCACGAGACGGCCTTTACTGTGTCGATCGAGGCGGTTGAAGGGGTTGAAACCGGCATTTCGGCCAAAGACCGCGCTTTGACGGTGGCTGTTGCCATCGACAAAACCAAGGGCAAAGCCGATCTGGCGACGCCGGGCCATGTGTTCCCGCTGCGCGCCCGCGATGGGGGTGTTTTGGTACGCGCTGGCCACACCGAGGCTGCGGTGGATGTCAGCCGCTTGGCCGGCCTTGACCCGTCGGGGGTGATTTGCGAGGTGATGAAAGACGATGGCACCATGGCGCGCCTGCCGGATTTGATTGCCTTTGGTCAAAAGCACGGGCTGAAGATTGGCACGATCAGTGATCTGATCGCCTATCGGCGTCGCCACGACAATCTGATCAAAGAGCGTTCTGCCAAACAGGTCACATCGGTGCATGGGGGAGAGTGGCTGATGCGGGTTTTCACCGATACGGCGCACGGTGATGATCACATCGTGCTGTCGAAGGGAGATTTGTCAGGCGATACGCCAGTTTTGGTTCGCATGCACCAATTGAACCCGCTGGAAGATGTTCTTGGCATCGGCGACGCCCATGTGGGCGACCTGCAAGGGGCGATGCAAGTGATCGCGGCCGAAGGGCGGGGTGCTGTGGTTTTGCTGCGTGACACCACGATGAAACTGCCGCTAGAAGGCGAAGTCTCGCCCCAAACGCTGCGAATTTATGGTTTGGGGGCGCAAATTTTGGCCTCTCTTGGCCTTAGGACTATCACTTTGGTGTCGAATTCTGTCGCTCCCCGTGTTGTGGGGCTAGAGGCTTACGGCCTAACCATCACCGGCACGCGCCGCATTAAGGATTAAGATAATGGCCGCCAGCGAAACCCATTACACCCTGCCAGAGCCCAAATTTGACAAGCCGGTCAAACTGCTGATCGTCGTGGCGCCCTACTACCGCGATATTGCCGACAATCTGGTGGCCGGTGCAAAGGCAAAAGCTGCCGCCGTTGGGGCCGAGGTTGAGGTGGTGGAGGTGCCCGGCGCATTGGAAATACCCGCAGCCATCGCTATGGCCGGGCGTTTGGCGACCTTTGATGGGTTTATAGCCCTTGGGTGCATCATCCGTGGAGAGACCACACATTACGATACGGTTTGCAACGACAGCAGCCGAGGCCTTATGATGCTGGGGCTTGGCGGGTCTTGCATCGGCAACGGGATTTTGACGGTGGAAAACCGCGATCAAGCCGTGGTGCGCGCCGATCCGACAGGCCAAGATAAAGGCGGTGGGGCAGCACTTGCTGCCTTGCACCTGATTGCAATCGCGCGCAAATGGGCAGGCCAAACCAAGGGGATCGGGTTCCGCGCATGAAGGTTGATAAGAAACAGATGAAATCTGCCGCTCGGCTTTATGCGGTGCAGGCCCTGTTTCAGATGGAATCCTCGGGCCAGACGGTTGAATCTGTCACCAAAGAGTTTGAAACTCACCGCTTTGGCGCGATCTATGATGAAGAGGAAATGGCTGACGGCGACGTGGATCATTTTCGCGCTGTTGTGGATCATGCGGTCAACCTTCAAGCAAAGATCGACCAAATGACCGACCGCGCTTTGGTGGCCAAATGGCCAATTGCGCGGATTGATCCCGTTCTGCGCGCGTTGTTTCGCGCAGCAGGGGCAGAGCTTAGCGCCATGCCCACACCGCCGCGCGTGGCGATCAGTGAATATGTCGACGTCGCCAAGGCCTTCTTTCCAGACGGGAAAGAGTCTAAATTTGTCAATGCCGTACTTGACCATATGGCGCATGAACTGACACCGGAAGGGTTTTAAATATGCCGTGTCAATGGCTTGCAGGCGTACTTTAAGGTTGCGCGATCATAGCGTTTTGTACTCCGTGCACCTCGATCACGGTGATCCCCGCCAGATCGAAATTCGTCACAGAGGCCGCGGCCGTAATCTCGCGCGAAACGCTGGTGCCTTCGGCGGCAGGGAGTGTGGGCGGGAAAATGCGAAATTCAAAGACCAAATGGCCCGACCCATCGTTTGGCAGGGGCACAAGGGCTGCATCCCAAAACCCTTGGGTCGGTGGCAAGCCCGTGGCACGCACCAGCACGCCCGAGCGCACGTCTTCAATCTCTAGCGTCACCACCGTGCCAATCAACCCACGCGGATCAACTGGTGCTGCGTAAACTTCGACCTGCGCTCCCTTGCGGGATTTGCCAAGCCACTTCAGTGGGTTCAAGTTGGTTTTGCCGCAGCCGCCAAGTGTTAGCCCCAAAACGGTCATCAAGATCAG
>CANIKY010000170.1 GCA_947468085.1 Paracoccaceae bacterium
GGCCCGTGACATAGACGAGAAAAGGATACGACTGCATGTGCGCTAAGAACACGATGGAAGACTTCGAAGCCCTTCTGAAGGAAAGCTTTGAAATTGATACGCCCGAAGAGGGCACGGTTGTTAAAGGCAAGGTCATTGCGATTGAAGCAGGCCAAGCCATCATCGACGTCGGCTACAAGATGGAAGGCCGCATCGATCTGAAAGAATTCGCAAATCCCGGCGAAGCCCCGAACATCAACGTGGGCGACGAAGTCGAGGTTTATCTGGACCGTGTTGAAAACGCCCGTGGCGAAGCGCAAATCTCGCGCGAAAAAGCCCGCCGTGAAGAAGCTTGGGACCGGTTGGAAAAAGCCTATGCCACCGAAACCCGCGTCGACGGCGCGATCTTCGGGCGCGTCAAGGGCGGCTTCACGGTCGATCTGGGCGGCGCTGTGGCCTTCTTGCCCGGCTCTCAAGTCGATGTGCGGCCCGTGCGCGATGCTGGCCCGTTGATGGGCATGAAGCAGCCGTTCCAGATTTTGAAGATGGACCGTCGCCGTGGCAACATCGTTGTCTCGCGCCGCGCGATCTTGGAAGAATCGCGTGCAGAACAGCGTGCTGAAGTTATCGGCAACCTGCACGAAGGCCAAACCGTTGACGGCGTGGTCAAGAACATCACCGAATACGGTGCATTTGTGGATCTGGGCGGCGTTGACGGCCTGTTGCACGTCACCGACATGGCATGGCGCCGTGTGAACCATCCTTCGGAAATCTTGGCGATCGGCGAGACTGTTAAGGTCCAGGTCATCAAGATCAACAAGGAAACCCATCGTATCTCCTTGGGCATGAAGCAGTTGCAGTCCGATCCGTGGGATGCTGTCGAAAAGGCCTATCCGCTAGAATCGGTTCATAAGGGCCGCGTCACCAATATCACCGACTACGGCGCCTTTGTGGAGCTGGAAGCCGGTGTCGAAGGCTTGGTGCACGTTTCGGAAATGTCTTGGACCAAGAAGAACGTCCACCCCGGCAAGATCGTTTCGACCAGCCAGGAAGTCGAAGTTATGGTGCTGGAAATCGACAGCGCCAAGCGCCGCGTGTCGTTGGGCCTAAAGCAAACCCAGCGCAATCCGTGGGAAGTCTTTGTGGAAACCCATCCGGTTGGCTCTGTCATCGAAGGCGAAGTCAAGAACATCACCGAATTTGGTCTGTTCGTGGGGCTGGACGGCGACATCGACGGCATGGTTCACCTGTCCGACCTGTCTTGGGACCAACGCGGCGAAGACGTGATTGCCAACTACCGTAAGGGCGACATGGTGAAAGCCTCTGTCACCGAAGTGGATGTGGAAAAAGAGCGCATCTCGTTGTCAGTCAAAGCCTTGGGCGATGACACCTTTACCGATGCGGTTGACGGCGTGAAGCGCGGCACGATTATTTCGGTTGTGGTTTCGGCCATCGAAGAGGGCGGGATCGAAGTGGATTACAACGGCGCCAAGTCGTTCATCCGCCGTTCGGACCTGTCGCGCGATCGCGGCGATCAGCGTCCAGAGCGGTTCGCTTTGGGCGACAAGATCGACGTGCGCGTCACCAACATCGACCCCAAGACCCGCCGTTTGGGACTGTCGATCAAAGCGCGCGAGATCGCCGAAGAAAAAGAAGCCGTCGAACAATATGGCTCTTCTGATTCGGGTGCCTCCTTGGGCGATATCTTGGGCGCAGCGTTGAAGGCAGACCGCACATAAAGTGTGATCATCTTTTTGGAAAAGGCCCCGCTTTATAGCGGGGCCTTTTTTTTGGGCTTTTATTGCCGTTTAATTTCGTTTGTGTGGCACGGAATTTCCGCTACAGTCACCGAGACGTGAACAATAGTGTCGACATAACGATCCGGTACAGGGTCAGGTCGACAACGGGGGATAATGCATGATCCGGTCTGAGTTGATCCAGAAAATTGCGGATGAGAACCCGCATCTAACGCAAAAACACGTTGAGCGCATCGTCAACACGGTCTTTGAAGAGATTGTCGAGGCATTGGCCAAGGGTGACCGGGTTGAGTTGCGCGGTTTTGGGGCTTTTTCGGTGAAAGCCCGCGATGCGCGCTTGGGCCGCAACCCCCGCACCGGTGAAGCCGTGCAGGTGGAAGACAAGAAAGTGCCGTTTTTCAAGACTGGAAAACTTCTGCGCGACCGTCTGAACGGCAAGGCCTGACCCAAGCCCCGCTTGCAAGGGATGTCGTCTCCGCTCATATAGGGCAAACCGCTTGGGCGGGGGGAAACATGTACCGATCTTTAAGATATGGATGGCTGATAGCCTTGGCTTTGGCGTGTTTGATCATAGCCATGGCCAACCGCACAGCTGTGGTTTTAAGCCTTTTACCCGATGATCTGGCGGGTCTGTTGAACTGGCAAGCGCGTGTTGAGGTGCCTTTGTTCATGGTATTGGCGCTGGGCGTGGTTTTAGGCCTTGCGCTGGGATTTGTGTGGGAATGGCTGCGCGAGCATAAACATCGCAAGGTTGCGCGCGTTCAAAGCCGCGTTGTGTCGAAGTTAGAACGCGAGTTGGCCGCGATGAAGGATCAAACCTCTTTGCCAGAAGACCCGGTGCTGGCGCTGTTGGAAAAGCCCAAGGGCCGCTGATGGGGCAGGTGCGTGTCAAAATCTGTGGTCTAAGGACAAAGGCAGACGTCACGGCCTGTGCGGCGGCAGGGGCTGCCTATATCGGGTTAAACTTCTTCCCACCCTCTCCGCGGTTCCTTACGCTGGACCAGGGCCGCGAACTGGCCCTCTTTGCCTCCGACGGCTTGGCCAAAGTGGCGCTGGTGGTCGATGCGGATGATGCCCTGCTGGATGCCATTGTGGATGCTATGCCGTTGGACATGTTGCAACTGCATGGCAAAGAAAGCCCCGATCGGGTTGCAGCCTTGCGCACGCGCTATGGCTTGCCGGTGATGAAGGTGGTGGGCGTTTCTAGCGAAGGTGATCTGGCCGCACTGATGGAGTATTCGTTGGTCGCCGATCAGTTGCTGGTCGACGCCAAGGCGCCCAAAGACGCCATACTGCCCGGGGGCAATGGCTTAAGCTTTGACTGGCGTCTTGTGGCGCAACGCCGCTGGCTGCGACCTTGGATGCTGGCGGGCGGGCTTACGGCGCACAACGTGGCCGAAGCGGTGCGTTTGACCAATGTGCGTCAGGTAGATGTCGCCTCGGGCGTCGAATCTGCCTCGGGTGTCAAAGATTCCGCCAAAATCGCCGCCTTCGTCGCCGCGGCCAACCCAGAAAAATGAGCGCTTTTGGCGCATTGTTTTTATCGCGCCTCTGGCGTGCCGCCAACCGGCTTGAACGTGCGCCGCGGAGCGCAGTGTGGCAAAGGGCAAGATCAAGAATCCATCCACTATTTGCTCTTTGCTCAAATACGGGTCTTTGGGGCCAAGGGTTCTACCAGCGCTTGGTCCCCCTTTCCTTGGGCAGGGCTTGGCGCTAGGTATAACCCAGCACAGGACAGGAGAAGCGCTATGGCCAAGGATGGACCCAACAGCTTTATGACGGGCCCCGACGAACAGGGGCGTTTTGGTCTTTTTGGCGGGCGTTTTGTGTCTGAAACCTTGATGCCGCTGATCTTGGATCTGGAAGCTCGCTACGAGTTTGCCAAGACCGACCCGACCTTTTGGGCCGAGATGGAGGATTTGTGGAAACACTATGTTGGCCGCCCCTCGCCCTTGTATTTCGCGCCGCGCCTGACCGCACATCTGGGCGGGGCCAAGATCTATATGAAGCGCGATGAGTTGAACCACACTGGCGCGCACAAGATCAACAACGTGCTGGGCCAGATCATTCTGGCGCGGCGCATGGGCAAGACGCGCATCATCGCAGAAACTGGCGCGGGTCAGCATGGGGTGGCTACGGCTACGGTATGCGCGAAGTTTGGGTTGAAGTGCATCGTCTACATGGGCGCGCATGATGTTGAACGTCAGGCGCCCAATGTCTTTCGGATGCGGCTTTTGGGGGCAGAGGTTATTCCTGTTACGTCGGGTCGCGGTACGCTGAAAGATGCCATGAACGACGCGTTGCGCGATTGGGTGACCAATGTGCGCGATACCTTTTATTGCATCGGCACAGTGGCAGGCCCGCATCCCTACCCGGCGATGGTGCGCGATTTCCAGTCGATCATCGGCAAGGAAGTGCGCTGGCAAATGGCCGAGCAAGAGGGCGAAGGCCGTTTGCCCGACACGCTGGTGGCCGCCATCGGCGGGGGCTCTAACGCCATGGGGCTGTTTTATCCGTTCCTTGATGACCCGTCTGTCAACATCATCGGTGTTGAAGCGGGCGGCAAAGGGGTTGACGACCGGATGCAACACTGCGCCAGCCTGACCGGCGGTCGCCCCGGCGTTTTGCATGGCAACCGGACTTACCTGCTGCAAGACCCTGA
>CANIKY010000171.1 GCA_947468085.1 Paracoccaceae bacterium
GATTACAGCCAGTTCCCGAAGCCGTGATTGCCGCCGTGCGGGCCGAGGTAGAGCATGGCTGACCTTTACACCGTCACCGACCTGCACCTGTCTTTGGCCGATATGACGCGCAAGCCGCTGTTTGGGATGGCGCCACGGCTGAACATTCTAAAGGGCCTGACCTTTTCGATTCCCAAGGGGTCGGTGCTGGGAATTGTGGGTGGGTCAGGGTCGGGCAAGTCGACGCTGGGGCGGGCTTTGGTGCGGTTGTTGGAACCTTCCGGCGGGCAGGTGGTCTTTGGCGGCACCGACATCACCCATATGTCTGACGCTGACTTGCGCCCGCTGCGGCGGCGGTTTCAGATGATCTTCCAAGACCCGATGAGCAGCCTGAACCCGCGCCACCGCGTGGGCACGATCATCGCAGAACCCTTGCGCCTGCACGGGTTTGACACCATCCCCGCCCGCGTGGGGCGCGCACTGGACCATGTGGGCCTGCCAAAAGATTTCGCGCACCGCTACCCACACGAACTGTCCGGCGGGCAGCGCCAGCGGGTCGGAATTGCGCGGGCCATTGCGTTAGAGCCAGAATTCATTCTGGCAGATGAGATTGTGTCAGGCTTGGATGTGTCCTCCCAAGCGCAGGTGTTGAACCTGTTGGAAACCTTGGTGGCAGAGGTTGGCATGACGCTGGCCTTCATCTCGCATGATCTCAGCGTGGTGCGGCGGTTGTGTCAGCGGGTGATGGTGTTGCAGCACGGCCAGATCGTCGAAAACCGCGAGACAGCGGCGCTGTTTGCCGACCCGCAGGCGCAATACACCCGCGACTTGCTGGGGGCCATTCCGCTGCCTGACCCAAATCAGGTCTGGGTTTAAGGGACCGCTGACCCGACCAGCCGGGAAGGCTTGACAGCGCGGCGCAGTCGTTGCAACTGGGCGCGAAACAGGGGGCATTTATGACAAAACATTCTGACGACCGACTGATTGTGGCGCTTGATGTGCCCAACCTGATCCAAGGCATGGCGCTGGTAGACCGGCTGGGTGACAGCGTAAGCTTTTACAAGATCGGGCTGGGGATGCTGACCGGCGGCGGCTTGGCCTTGGCGAACGAGCTGAAGCAAGAGCGCGGCAAGCGGGTGTTCTTGGACATGAAGCTGTTCGACATTGGTGCGGTAATTGAGGCCGCCGTGCGGGGGCTGGCGCAATATGACCTTGATTTCCTGACCGTCCACGGCGACCCGCAGGTCGTGGCCGCTGCGGCAGAGGGCAAGGCCGGGTCGGAGATGAAGATCTTGGCGGTGACCGTGCTGACATCTTTGGACCGCGCCGATTTGGACGCGAACCTGATCAAAGCGGGCGATATCGCACAGATCACGCTGGAACGCGCCGCCCGCGCGTTAGAGGCGGGGGCTGACGGCGTGATTGCATCCCCCCAAGAGGCCGCACTGATCCGCGCTTTGCCACAAGCGCGCGGCAAGCTGATCGTCACCCCCGGCGTGCGGCCCGCTGGGGCGGCGCAGGGCGACCAAAAGCGCATCGCGACGCCCGCACAGGCGATAGCCGATGGGGCCGACCATATCGTGGTGGGGCGGCCTATTTGGCAAGCAGACAACCCTGCGGCGGCGGCGCGGGCGATTGTGGCGGGGTTGGGGTAGGGCTTCGGGCAATCAGTCTCACATCGCTGGATCGGGGCAAACGGAACCCCAGAGTTACGCAAGCACCTTACAAAAAATTGGCGCTGTAAGCTTCCTCTTCTCCGTATACCTCCCCCCATGCTACCCTTCCCGCATCATGCCCAGCCTGTGTCGCGATTGCCTTTCCCTTTTCCCCAGCGGTGTGCGGTGCCCGGTGTGTCGCAGTCCGCGCATAGCCGCGCATGGCGAGGTGGAGACCCTTTCCATCGCGCATATGGATTGTGACGCCTTTTATGCCAGCGTGGAAAAGCGCGATGATCCGGCTTTGCGCGATCATCCGGTGATTGTGGGCGGCGGGACGCGGGGGGTGGTGTCGACCTGTTGTTATCTGGCGCGCATTCATGGGGTGCGCTCGGCCATGCCGATGTTTCAGGCGCTGAAGCTTTGTCCGAATGCGGTTGTCGTCAAGCCGCGGATGCAGGTTTATGTCGACACCTCACGCCAGATCCGCGCCTTGATGGAGGCATTGACGCCAGCCATCGAACCCCTTTCGCTGGACGAGGCGTTCTTGGACCTGACCGGCACGGCGCGGCTGCATGGTGCGCCACCTGCGGTGATCTTGGCGCGGCTGGTGCAACAGATTGAGGTTCAGGTGGGTGTGACGGGATCCATCGGGTTGTCGCACAACAAGTTTCTGGCCAAGATCGCATCAGATCTTGATAAGCCCCGCGGGTTTTCGGTGATCGGGCGGGCCGAGACGGCTGAGTTCCTGCGCCCCAAGCCCTTGCGCATTTTGTGGGGCGTTGGGGCTTCAACCCAAGCCTCGCTGGAAGCTGCGGGCATGCGCACTATCGCCGACCTTCTGCGCTGGGATCGAGGCGATTTGCAGGCGCGCTTTGGGCAGATGGGCGAGCGGTTGTATCATCTGGCGCGGGGGGAGGATCATCGGCGGGTGTCGCGCGATGAGAAGGTCAAGTCGATCTCTAAGGAAACCACGTTTTTTGAGGATACCGCCAACCCCGACCTGCTGGACGGCCATATCTGGCGGTTGTCGGAACAGGTGGCGGATCGGGCCAAGGCCAACCGTCTGGCAGGGCGGACGGTGACGCTAAAGCTGAAGCGCGGTGATTTTCAACTGATCAGTCGGCGCAGCACCTTGGGCGACCCAACCCAACTGACAGACCGCATCTACCGCGCCGCTTGCGAATTGTTTGCCCCTATGGTCGCCAAGGGCCCCTTCCGGTTGATTGGCGTTGGGCTGTCTGACCTGTGCGGTGAAGACCAAGCCGATCTGTCACCTGACCTGTTAGACCCCGACGCCGCCAAGCGTGCGGCAGCCGAACGCGCCGCCGATGCCATTCGGGCCCGCTTTGGGCCAGAGGCGATTATCAAAGGGCGTTCGCTGCGCTGATCTACTCAGCCGCGATGGGCAGGGCTTGGCGGCCAATGTTGGCCAGTTCGCCCACCACGCGGTTGATCCGCTGGCAAAACGCCGAGAAGTTGGGCAGCGGTTCTACCTTGCGCTCGTCCAAATAAAGCGAGCGGTCGATTTCCACCTGCACCACGTGTTTGTTGGAGACCGGATGCCCATAGGCTTGGGCGATATAGGCGCCGGCAAAGGGCGAATTGCGCGCCACACGAAAGCCTGCGGTGACAAAGATCGCCTCAACCTGTTCGACCACATCGCGCGCGGCGGCGGCACCAAAGCGGTCGCCCAGCACCACCTGCGGCGGCAGTTGGCCCGGGCGCATATGGGCTTCGATTGCTTCGTGCGGCATGGAGTGGCAGTCAATCACGATCGCCTCGCCAAAGGCGGCGTGGGTCTGGTCGATCAGACCTTGCAGGGCCTTGTGCCAGGGGTACCAGTGGGTATGCAGCCGCGCGTCCGCTTCGACCCGCGATATTTTGCCAGAATAGATGGCACGAGCCCCTGCCACTACGCGGGGAATCACCCCAAGACCCGAGGCGATGCGCGGATTGTGTGCGCCGCGCGGCACACCTTCGATCAAGGCGGGGTCAAGCTCTTCAGGGCCGCGGTTCATGTCAATATAGGCACGCGGCGCGCGTGCGCACAAAAGCGGGGCGCCAAACAACGGAGCGCGGACAAAAAGCCTATCAATATAAGCATCTTCCGAGGAGCGTAGCACCAAAGGTGCCAAGGGGCTGGCCTCTAGGAAAGCTTGAGGATACTCGCGTCCGGAATGGGGCGAAGAGAAGATCACAGAGGTCTGTTGCCGCACAGGGCGGGTCAAGCGAAAGGCAGGGGCTTGGGAAAGCACGGTCATCTTGTCCTCCATCCGCTGTGTATAGCGGAACATCGGGCGGTGGAGAAAGCCCTTGAACAGGTAGGCGACTCTGTTTAATAGCGCCTACACCGACGCGGTTCCGCCCGCGTCCTTTTATTTGGGCAAGGCGGCATCTGGCGGCAAGGCGGGCGGTTAGCTCAGCGGTAGAGCACTACGTTGACATCGTAGTGGCCACTGGTTCGATCCCAGTACCGCCCACCATTCATCGTTGGTCGCAAGACCAACACAGTTTTCAATTGGCGCGAGGACGCGCCGCGAACCAGAGGAGACAGCCATGAAGGTTGCAAACTCGCTCCGCTCGCTGAAGACGCGTCATCGCGATTGCCAAGTCGTGCGCCGTAAAGGCCGCGTCTATGTGATCAACAAGACGCAAAAGCGTTACAAGGCCCGTCAGGGTTGAGGATCGCTTTTCAGCACGGTTGATGGGCCGCCAGGGGAACC
>CANIKY010000172.1 GCA_947468085.1 Paracoccaceae bacterium
AAGCCGGAAGGCCGCAGTCGTTCTTTTATTCAGCCACTTTCCAGACATCCCAGAACCGGTGGGCCTTGGTCGGGAAGACCGAGAAGCCGCCGATATTGGACCGGGTTGCCCAAACGGTATCGGGATGGAACAGATAGAATTGCGGCGATTCCGCCATCGCTAGGCGCTGCAGATCCTTGTAAAGGGCAGCGCGTTTGGTTGTATCCAGTTCGGCCTCTGCGGCTTGGCTGATCGTGACGATTTCGGCGTTGTGATAGCCCGAGAAAGCGCTGTCCGATCCGCCTTCATCCTTAGACCAGAAGTCGAACGGAATGTTCTCGGCCGGGTCAATCACGTCATTGGTGCCAAGCTTGTAAAGCAGTTCAAACTCGCTGCCGGACCACATCTCCCACCATGTGCCGCTTTCGACTGGGCTGATGGTCACATCGATGTTCAGATTGGCCATCTGATCCTTGAAGATCACCGCCGTCTGGGCTGCAAGATCGTCGCCGCCCGGAATGGTCAAAGTCGCGGCAAACCCATCGGGAAAGGCTGAGGCGGCCATGGCGGCTTTTGCCTTTTCCAGATCGTAGGGAATGGCAAATTCCGGTGTCCAATACAGGATGCCCGGCCCATAAAAGGGCGACTGCGCGGGTTGGCCGTTGCCAAAGAGCAGCGCATCCACCATCGCTTGGCGGTCGACGGCCAGTGACATGGCCATTCTGACATTGACGTCGGCCAGTGCGGGCACCTTCGCCACGTTCGGCACAACCGCGGCAGTTCCATAAATTGGCACCGACCCCATCGTGACGCCTTCAACGCCCGTCAGGCTGGCAACCTGGCTCAGCGGGATCGACAAGGCAATGTCCACCTCACCGCTGCGCAGTTGCAGCAGGCGTGCGGTGTCATCTTGGACCACACGCATGTCGACTTCGTCGACATAGGGCTGACCTGCAACCCAATAGCCCGGATTTGGTTTCAGCACGACCTGCTGACCCTTTTCCCAACTGTCCAAACAAAAGGGGCCGCTTCCCAAGGGTGCAGTCGACTGCGCCTCGACACCGGTCTTTTCAACATAGGCTTTGGACAGGATATGGGTGCCCCAGATCGTCAAATAGCTGGCAAAGGCCACGTTGGACTTGGCTAGAGTGATCTTGACCGTCAGGTCATCAATCGCTTCGACTTGCGGGCTAGATGGATATTGCCAGGAGATTGCGGAATCCGGCTCCATCGCCCGCTCGAACGAGAATTTGACATCCGCCGCCGTGATCGGCGTGCCATCGCAGAACTTGGCGTTGTCATGAAGTTTGAAGGTGAAGACCTTGGCGTCCGGGCTCATCTCCCAAGACTCGGCCAGCCAGGGCTGGATTTCCTTGCCGTCAGGCGAGTTCTGCAACAACGTCGCAAAGATCTGACCTTGCGCCCAAAGGGAATCGTTGTCGTTGGTGAATTTTGGGTCCCACAGGACCACATCCGCGGGCCGCGCCACGACCAGAACGCCCCCCTTGACAGGGTCGGTCCCGGCGGTTTGCGCCAAAGCCCCCTGCACCATAAGCGCGCCCGCCAGCGCCACCCCGACTGAGAGCTTTCGCACCCGCCCAAGGCCCGAAAGGCTTAGCATGTCCAACTGTATCCGCATTCTTACCTCCTATTTTTGATGTAGCGTCCTTCTTCAACTTACATTCCTGATGCTTTGCCCTTAGCGCGCACTGGACATCGCAATCAATTCATCGACGGTATGACCACGGATGATGTTGCCGTCTGTTATCCGCTGGACGGCGTCTTCATGGCCGGCATGGGTGGATGAGGCGCAGGCATCAGTGACCAGCGTGACATAATAGCCACGGTCAGCGGCGTCGCGCGTTGTCAGTTCCACGCAGCCTTCTGTCACCACGCCGCTTGTCCACAACCGATCCTTGCCCATATTGCGCAGGATCTGGTCTATGGCGGTTGAGTTGAAGGTGCTGACAGACGTCTTGTCGATGATGATTTCATCGCCCAAAGGCTTGATGGCGTCGACAATGTCGAAATCCATGGGGATCAAGGGCGTTTCAATCAGGCGGTTCAACAACCCGCGCTTGCCGTCGCGCGCCGTGTTTGTGCGAAAGGCGATGCGGATGTGGAACACCTCGACCCCGATCTTGCGGCAATGATCCAAAAGGCGCTTCAGATTTGGCGTGATGTCTGCGATGAAATCAAACCTTTCCTGCAGATATCCCGGCTTGCCTTGATCACGCGCCATTCTGCCCATCCAGCCATCCGGATGCGCGCACATGTTTTGCATGTCAATGATCAGCAAAGCCGTCTTGGCAGCCTCAAACGCCGGTGGCACCGGTTCGTTTTCTAAGTCCCAGTAAGGATCGTGCACCATGATCTTCTCCCAACGCTAAGCTGTCGTCGCGGCCATGCCTGCACTCATCCGTCGACATTGGTGCCGCCCAAAATCTCTTTAACCGACGCAATCTGCCGGGCCGGCAAGGCGATCTTGGGGTTGGAATGAATGCAGCCTTCAAAATGTATACATGAGTCTTGTCGACATTCAACATTTAAATCAGGTTTCATTTCGCACATCCGCTCTAGCGCCCAAGGAGCGGTTTGGGAGCATAGTAAAGCGGAAGGTTGGCGGCGCATCTTGGTTTGACAAGACGGTTGGGTCGACAAACAGCTCTGTGAAGAGGCTTTGTTGCGCAAATCGTTTGACGGCCAAACTTTTCCTTCTGGTTGACAGACCTATCCCGCGATCTTCGTGACGGGGATGGTAACTTCCGAAAGGGATGTCCTCTCCGTCTGTGATGGCATCAACAAACATCACATCGGCACATTGCAATGCCGTCAGGCGGGGGCATCCACGCCATCAACACAGCCGGTCGCAGCGACCCACCATCTGGTCCAGCAGAGCCGCCAATTCCGGCAGCAAAGCCCCGCGCCGTTTGCTGGCAATCACCTTCGCACCGGAATAGTAAAATATCCATAAGGGTATTTTTACTATTAAAAAGTGTAAACATTTTTTAATATTTTGACGCATAAAATCATAGACACACGTTGAAAAAATAGTTTAACATTTACGTTGACGCGTGAAGTGTGCTGTAAAGAAAAAACGGTGACATTTTGGATTTTATCTGAAGGGCCGCTCATCGTCATATGGTTGATCATCCAAGTTTTTTGGATGACAACCATCGTGTTTGACAGTTTATGCCCGAACGCGGTTTTTTGTTTTTTGACATGAAAAACTAGAAAAGTTTGAGCGGGCTCGCTCAAATAAGATCGCCGTGTTGATGGTTAGAAATGAAATACCGGTGTCACTTCCCTCATAGCTTGGGTTGTGGGAACAAAAAGGACGCGACGCTTATGAAGGATTCTGCCACGAACGATCTTGGGCACCGTGCACAAGTGCGGCGCAGCGCAAAGTCGTCGGATACTTCCGTGCACGACGCACGCCCCTCTGGCACCGGCCGCACCTTTCTCGGCGCTGTCTCGGTTGCGGTCATCGCGGCTCATCTTGCTGAAGCAGCGACGCTGCCGAGTGGATATGTGGCCCTTGGCGCCTGCACAGGGGTGGCGTCGTCACGCGTGCTGGCGGATGGGTCGCTGGAGTTGACGCTTGCGAACGGGTCTGTGCGCACTTACGCGGCCGGGGATTTTGTTGTTCTGGATGGCGGGGAAATTGTGGTCTCTGCTGCAGTGGCTGTGGAACTGGCTGCGCTGGCAGAAGCGGTGTGCGCGGGCGACGTGACTGCGGCTGCGGCTGTAGGCTTGCTCGGCGCGGTCGCCGCAGGTGCTGCCGGCGGAAGCGATGCGGCCATCAACGATCCGGCTGTCAACGACCCCGCTGTGATCAGCGGCGATACCACCGGATCTGTGACCGAAGATGCGACCACCCCCAATCTGACCAGTTCTGGCACGCTGGCCGCGACAGATGCCGATACGGGCGAAGAGGTGTTTGTGGCACAAGCCTCTGTGGCGGGCGCAAACGGCTATGGCACCTTCACGCTTGGAACCAACGGGGCGTGGACCTATACGGCCAATACCAGCCAAACGGCGATCCAGTCTTTGGCAAAAGATGCGACCCTGACCGACAGCTTTACAGCCGCCACAGCCGACGGAACGACCCAAGTGGTGACCGTCACCATCACCGGTATCAACGACACCGCTGTGATCTCTGGCGATAGCACCGGATCTGTGACCGAAGATGCGACCACCCCCAATCTGACCAGTTCTGGCACGCTGGCCGCGACAGATGCCGATACGGGCGAAGAGGTGTTTGTGGCACAAGCCTCTGTGGCGGGCGCAAACGGCTATGGCACCTTC
>CANIKY010000173.1 GCA_947468085.1 Paracoccaceae bacterium
GGGCCCTTGCGGGTGCGCGCATTGGTATGCGTGCGCTGGCCACGAACCGGCAGACCTTTGCGGTGACGCAGGCCGCGGTAGCAGCCAAGGTCCATCAGACGCTTGATGTTCATCGAGGTTTCGCGACGCAGGTCGCCTTCCACGGTGAAATTCGCGTCAATAAACTCGCGGATCGCCAACACTTCGGCATCGGTCAGCTGGTTTACGCGGCGTGCGCGGTCAATTTTCAGCGATTCGCAGATCGTCTCAGCGTTGTGCGAGCCGATGCCGGTTATGTATTGAAGCGCAATCGGAACGCGCTTTGCGGTGGGGATGTTAACGCCAGCAATACGTGCCAAACGTGTTTTCCTTTATGTTGCGGTTCCGTAGTGCCAGAACCTTTTTTCACAACCTAGCAGGCAAGCCCGCCAGAAACTATTACCCGCCGCGTGATTCCGCAGCAGGACGCCGTGCCATATGGGCTTTTCTGCCAAGCGTCAAGGCCCGCTTGGGCCTATTCACTTTGTGTTCAGAACTTTTGCCAAAGCGGCGGCCACGGCGTCCATCTCGGCAAGGCCATCGACAGTCGCAAGTTGGCCTTTAGCGTAGTAATATCCAACGAGCGGTGAGGTATCGCGATAATAGGCCAACATACGCGTGCGCAGCGCGTCTTCTGTGTCATCGGCGCGGCGATTCATCGTTGTGCCACCGCAGGTGTCGCAGGTGCCTGCCACTTTGGGCGGATGGTTAATGTCGTGATAGACCGCCCCGCAGGTACCGCAGGTAAAGCGCCCAACGATGCGCTGCTTTAACGCGTCGTCATCGACCCGCAGTTCGATCACCGCGTCCAAAGGCTGGCCAATGCGCGCCATCAGCGCGCCCAAGGCATCAGCCTGTTTCAGCGTGCGGGGAAAGCCGTCGAAAATATATCCGCCCGCAGCAGTTCCATGGGTGAGTTTTTCTTCGATCAGACCGACCACGATGTCATCGGTCACCAAATGGCCTGCGTCCATTACAGCGGCCACCTTCCGACCCATGTCGGTGCCCGAGGTGCGCGCATCACGCAGCATATCGCCAGTGGACAGTTGCACCATGCCCCGTTCTTCCACCAAGCGCTTGGCCTGCGTGCCCTTGCCAGCACCGGGCGGTCCAAGAAGAATGATGTTGGTCATAGGGTCAGCCTCTTTGCGTCAGTCGTTTGTCTCAGCGGCGCGCTGGGGGCTTTGCCTCTGCAGGCCGCTTGCGGCCCCGCAGTTGCGAACGTTCGATCAGCCCCTCGTATTGGTGCGCCAGCATATGAGACTGCACCTGGTTGATCGTATCCATAGTCACAGAAACGACAATCAACACCGAAGTCCCGCCAAAGTAGAACGGAATGGCGAACTGGTCGCGCAAAACCTCGGGTAAGAAGCAGACGGCCGCCAAGTAGGCCGATCCCACCACCAAAATGCGGGCGACCACATAGTCCAGATAGTCTTGCGTCTTTTTACCCGGGCGAATGCCGGGAATAAATCCGTTCTGATTCTTGAGGTTCTCAGCCACCTCATCGGTCTTGAAAGCGACGTTGGCGGTGTAGAAATAGGTGAAAAACACTATCATGACGCCTTGGAACAGCAGGTACAGCGGCTGGCCCGGCCCCATGAAGGCCAAGATCGTGCCCATAATAGGGCTGGTCTGTGAGCCAGAAAAAGTGCCAAGCGTCGATGGCAGCAGCAGCAAAGATGAGGCGAAGATAGCAGGGATAACGCCCGCCGGGTTCACCTTTATCGGCAAGTGGCTGGATCCGCCGTCATAGATCTTCATGCCAACTTGGCGGCGGGGATATTGAATGTGGATCTTGCGCAGAGCGCGTTCCATAAAGACCACAAAACCGATCACCGCCGCTACCAAGACAACCGCGCCGATAATCACCCAAACCGGAACGACGCCTGCGCGGCCCTGACTAAGGAACTGCGCCAAAGCACCCGGAATTTCGGCAACAATGCCGGTGAAGATGATCAGCGAAACACCATTGCCGATGCCGCGCGCAGTGATCTGCTCGCCCAGCCACATCAGGAACATCGTGCCCCCGACCAAAGTGATCACGCAGGAAATCTTGAAGAACAGGTCCGGATTATGCGCCAAGCCGCCCGCACTGATCGAGGCGGCAATTGCCCAGCCCTGAAAGATCGCCAAGGCTACCGTGGCGTAACGGGTGTATTGGTTGATCTTCTTGCGACCTTGGTCGCCTTCTTTTTTTAATTGCTCTAGCTGCGGGATCATTGAAGCGAGCAACTGAATGATGATGGAGGAGGAAATGTAAGGCATGACACCCAGAGCAAAGATGCCCATGCGCTGCAAAGCCCCACCCGTGAACAAGGACAGCATCCCGCCCAAACCCTGGCCCTGACCTTCCATAAAGGTCTTAAGCGCCGTGCCGTCAATGCCGGGGACGGGAATATAGGTGCCAAGGCGATAGACAACCAGCACAAGCACCGTAAACAGGATGCGCTGACGCAGGTCTGTCGACTTGCCCAATGCGCCCCAGCTTAAATTTGCCGCCATTTGCTCTGCTGCTGATGCCATGGTCGGACCTTCTCCGTGGATTATAGGTGTTGCGCCGCCGATCCGGTGTTTCCGGACGGCGGCGCGGGAAATCAACGCAGGTGTAAGCGGTCTTAGCGCCGCTCACAAGACGTTATGCGAGCGGAACTTTACGAACCGACTTGCCAAAGACGGGCAGCGGATCAGCCACTTTCAAAGTGCCGCCAGCCGCCGCCACCGCTTCGATCGCCGAGGCCGAGGCGCCAGTAACTTCCAGCGTGACTTTGGTGGTGATAACGCCCTTGGCCAGCACGCGGATGCCGTCATGCTTTGCCTTGGTCAGACCGGCCGCGACCAGCGCATCTTCGGTGATAGTAACCGAGGCGTCCAACTTGCCCAAACCGATAAACTTCTCGATCAGGCCCAAGTTAACGACAGCGAATTCTTTTTGGTTGGGTTTGCTAAAGCCACGCTTGGGCAAACGCCGATACAGTGGCATCTGGCCGCCTTCATAGCCGCCCAAAGCCACACCCGAACGCGACTTTTGGCCCTTTATACCACGACCAGCGGTCTTGCCCTTGCCCGAACCTGGGCCACGCGCAACGCGCTTTTTCTTTTTCGCCGCGCCGGCGTTATCGGCCAGTTCATTCAGTTTCATGTCGCATACTCCTATGCCGGAACTGCCCTGGCTGCGACGGCGGGGGCAAACGCGGCGGATGGTTGATTCTGTGACCATAGGGGGCCACCGAGGGCGTATAGATTGAATGGGGGCGCGGATCAAGGGGTGAGGGGGGGATGAAACCTGCCGGTTCAGCCTGGGTAAGGCAGACGGTGGGTTTCACCCACCCTAAATTCTTGCCTCGACAGGGAGCAGCAGCGAAACAGCTTTTCAAAGTAGGGTGGTTGAAACCCACCGTTACAAACAAAAACGCCCCACCTTGCGGCGGGGCGTTCTAGCGCTGGCAAAGGGTAAACCCTTAGCCGCGTTCTTCGATGATCTTCACCATGTGACGCACCGCGTGCACCATGCCGCGGATCGAGGGGGTATCCTCTAGCTCGCGGGTGCGGCGGATTTTGTTCAGGCCAAGACCTTTGAGGGTCGCAGTCTGAACAGCGGGGCGGCGGGCGGCGGACGAGGTCTGCTGCACGACGATGGTTTTCTTGACGGGGGCCACAACGGCCTCGGGCTTCTTTGCCATGATCAGGCCTCCACTACTTCAGCGACAGCCACTTCGGTGGCGGGCTTGTTCAGAATCTCGGCCACCTTTTTGCCGCGACGTGCGGCAACTTGGCGGGGAGATGTTTCTGATTTCAGACCGTCAATCGTAGCACGGATCATGTTGTAGGGGTTCGACGTGCCGATCGATTTGGCAACGACATCCTGCAGGCCCAGCATTTCGAACACAGCGCGCATTGGGCCACCGGCGATGATGCCAGTTCCCGCCACGGCGGTGCGCATCACAACTTTTCCGGCGCCGTGGCGGCCTTCCATGTCGTGGTGCAGGGTGCGAGCGTCTTTCAACGGCACGCGGATCAGGCTGCGCTTAGCCTGTTCCGTTGCCTTGCGGATCGCCTCGGGCACTTCTTTCGCCTTGCCCTTGCCAAAGCCCACACGGCCGCGTTGATCGCCCACAACCACCAAAGCTGCAAAGCCAAAGCGCTTGCCGCCCTTTACGGTTTTGGAC
>CANIKY010000174.1 GCA_947468085.1 Paracoccaceae bacterium
CTGCGGTCATCAAGATGGCAACGCCGGCTTTGTCATCGCCGCCCAGCAGCGTGGTGCCCGAGGCGGTGATGATCGTATGGCCGACCTTCTTGCCCAGTTCGGCCGAGGTATCTGGCGACAGGATCAAAGCTGGCGCATCGGGAAAGCTAATGGCCCCGCCGTTGTAGCCGCGATGGACGCGGGGTTTTACGCCCGTGGCTGCATAGGCGGGGGCGGTGTCGACATGGGCCAGAAAGCCAAGAGTCGGGCCTTGGGCGGTGGCGGGGATGGTGGCCAGAACCACGCCGTAGTCGGTGAGGGTGACATCTTGCGCACCCATAGCTGACAGCTCATCACGCAACAGCGTCAACATGCCAAATTGCACTTGCGTCGAGGGTGCGGTGGGGCTGTCTTCGTCACTTTGGCTGTCTATCGCGGCATAGCGCGTCAGGCGGGTTTCAAGTTCGGTGTCAAATTGGGTCATGGGGCCTCCGGATCAAGGCCAAATGTCGCGGGGGGGCGCGGGGAAGTCAACGCAGTGTAATGTTTCGCGCAACGAACGATTTTTCTGCGAAAAATCGGTTTGCTTTGCAAGGGTTCGCACCGAAGGGGTTGGCGTCATGGCAGGTTGAAGGAAACGATTTTTCGCAGAAAAATCGGCGCTGAACACAAGGCGCAGCGCCGATGGTTCAGGCTTAGGCCAGCGTCGGGTCGATGGCTTTGCACGCCGCCACAAGGCCTTTGACGGCATCGACCGACTTTTGGAACATGGCGGTCTCGTCCTCGGTCATCTGGATTTCCACCAGCCGCTCGACCCCGCCTGCGCCTAAAATGACCGGCACGCCAACATACATGCCCGTCAGGCCAAAGGCCCCGTCCACGTAAGCCGCACAGGGCAGCAGGCGCTTTTGGTCTTTTAGGTAGGCTTCGGCCATCTCAATCGCCGAAGCGGCAGGGGCATAGAAGGCCGAGCCGGTTTTCAGAAGGCCCACAATCTCGGCTCCGCCATCGCGGGTGCGCTGGATGATGGCGTCAAGCTTGTCTTGGGTCGTCCACCCCATCTTGACCAGATCGGGCAAGGGAATGCCCGCCACAGTGGAATAGCGCGCCAAGGGCACCATTGTGTCGCCATGGCCGCCCAGCACAAAGGCCGTGACATCGCGCATCGACACGTTGAATTCAACGCTCAGGAAATGGCGGAAACGGCCCGCATCCAGCACGCCTGCCATGCCAACGACCATGTGATGCGGCAGGCCGGAGAATTCGCGCAAGGCCCATACCATGGCGTCCAGTGGGTTGGTGATACAAATGACAAAAGCCTTCGGTGCATGGGCTTTCAGGCCCTCGCCCACGGCTTTCATCACCTTAAGGTTGATCCCCAGAAGGTCATCGCGGCTCATCCCGGGTTTGCGCGGCACTCCTGCGGTGACGATGCAAACATCGGCCCCTGCGATATCTGCATAGGAATTGGCCCCTTTGAGCGAGGCGTCAAAGCCTTCGATCGGGCCGGATTGCGCGATATCAAGCGCTTTGCCCTGCGGAGTGCCCTCGGCGATGTCAAACAAAATGACGTCGCCCAGTTCTTTAAGAGCAACAAGGTGGGCAAGCGTGCCCCCGATTTGCCCGGCGCCGATCAGCGCGATCTTCGGTCTGGCCATGTGCGAATCCCCTTTTGAGTTGCAAGCGAAAATGGATGCGATGGCTTAATCCCAAATCTTTGCACAGCACAAGAGTGCTGCAGCGCAGCAATAGCCTGCGGGATGGTAAGACGAGGATGATTGCGCTAGCAACGCAAAAAGCGCGCCAGTATCCAAGGCCGAGGGGCTGCTGCCCCCCCGGACCTCCTGCGAATATTTGGGCCAAGATAAAGGAGCAGGCGAGATGCAAGGCTGGGAATTTTGGGTCGTGGCGGTGATTGCCGCCTTTTTGACCGGGGTCAGCAAAGGTGGTTTGCCTTTGGTGGGGGCCTTGGTTGTGCCCGTCATGTCGCTGGCCATTTCGCCGGTGGCGGCTGCGGGGTTGATGTTGCCGGTTTATGTCGTGTCGGACTGGTTCGGGCTTTATGCGTACCGCAAGGAATTCGACAGACGGGTCTTGGCCATTGCCTGTGCGGGGATGACCATTGGGGTCGGGGTGGGCTGGTCGATTGCGCATTACATCTCGGAAGATTGGGTGACAGCGCTGGTCGGCACGATTGCTGTGGCCTTTTCGCTGAACACCTTGCTGCGCAAGCCCAAGGGCGCATCCGAGCAAAGGGCCTCCGTGGCCAAGGGTATGTTTTGGTGCACCATTGCAGGATTTACCAGTTTTGTCAGCCACACCGGCGGGCCGCCCTATCAAGTTTGGACGCTGCCCTTAGGGTTGCGCAAGGCGGTCTTTGCGGGCACCTCGACCATCGCCTTTGCCTATATCAACGCGGTCAAACTGGTGCCCTATTACTTTTTGGGCCAAATCACGCTGAGCAGTCTAGAGACAGCAGCGGTTTTGATGCCGGTGGCTGCGGCGTCGGTTTACTTTGGCGTTTGGGCTGTGCGGCGTCTGCCCGAAGCCTTGTTCTTTCGCATCGTGACTTGGTCACTTTTGATCATTGGCGCGGATTTGATGGGGCGCGGGTTGACGGGGGTCGAACCCATCACGGCGCTGTTTGCGCAGTTTGGCTAACGCTGAAGGGGAAGGGGACAAGGCTGTGGCTTTGGCCTAGGCCTGTGATCAGGGTTAGCGCTGTGATGCCAAAAAAGAGGGCAAAAAGGGGAAGGTCCATGGGCGATCTTTCCTGAAGACTGGGGGCGATGGACGCGATCTGACACGCAAGGGGCAAAGGCAGCGTTAAGGGGGCGCGCGGCGGGGCCGAGAGATTGTGCGTTGGTGCGCAATGCTGGTTTTGCGGATCGCCTGGTCCGCGCCGATGCGCGCGGGTTTGGGAATGATACGCCATCCCGTCGGCCTGTGATTGGGCTAAACACTCGGTTCAGCACGTGATGAAGGCAAAAGGCTGCCTTGGTCTTTGATCGAGCATTGGTAAATGGGCAGGGCGTTGCAGTTGTGGATGGAAAGATCGTCTAGAACCTGCATATCATATCCACATCGGCTTTGACTGCCAAAGCCCGCGCCATTGCAACCCTAAAGGAGTGCGCATGCTGTCTTTGATTTCAGGGGTCCTGATCTGGGCCTATTCGCATTTGATGAAACGCATCACCCCCAGTTTTCGTGCCAAGTTGGGCGATGGGCCGGGCAAGGGGGTTGCAACGCTGCTGACGGCGCTGGCGTTGTATTTGATGATCACGGGTTACCGCGCGGCGGACGTCACCGTGATTTGGACACCACCCGATTTCTTGAAGCACATCAACAACCTGTTGATGTTGATCGCGGTGATCTTGGTGTTCATGCAGGCCAACCGCGGCACGTTGCGCACCTATCTGCGCCATCCGATGCTCACCGCAGTGAAGACTTGGGCCTTAGCGCATTTGCTGGTGAATGGGGATGTGGCTTCGATCGTCTTGTTTGGGGGTCTGTTGGCTTGGGCGGTGGTGGACGTGATTTTCATCAACAAGATGGAAGTGCGCGCGCCGCGGCCTGCCAAAGGGCCCGTGATCAACGATGTGATTTATGTCGTGGTCTGCCTTGTGGTTTATGCGGGCATTGTCTGGCTGCACACTTGGCTTGGCTATCCACCTGTGGGGTAAGCGATGAACCTGTATCGATTTCTAAGTGACGACGACACCCCGGCTTTTTGTCACCGCGTTTCGGATGCTTTGGCGAAGGGGTGGGTGCTGCATGGCGGGCCGACTTATGCTTTTGATGCGGCGCGTGGCGTGATGCGCTGCGGGCAAGCGGTGATTAAAGACGTGCCCGGGACCTATCATCCCGATTTGAAACTGGGTGCGCAATAAGGGTGGGCAAGCTTGCCCACCCCTCAAAACAGGCTAAGCCATGAAGACAAATCCGGGCCGTTTCTTTGAAGACTACCGTGTGGGCGAAGAGATCTTGCACGCCGTTCCGCGCACCCTATCGGGCGGAGAGCGCGCCTTGTATCACGCGCTTTATCCCGCTCGCGCGGCGTTGCATTCGTCAGACGCATTTGCGCGGGCCTGCGGGTTGGCGCAAAGCCCGATGGATGATTTGATCACCTTTCACACTGTCTTTGGCAAAACCGTGCCCGATATCAGCCTGAACGCC
>CANIKY010000175.1 GCA_947468085.1 Paracoccaceae bacterium
GACAGTTTGATCGAGGGGATAAAGGCCCCTTCATAAGCCGCCGTGCGTTCGGCAAAGCCCGAAAGGCCCAGCGCACCTAGCGTGTTGCCATGCCACGACCGCTGCCGCGAGATGAATTTGCGCCGCGATGTCTGCCCGTTGGCAGTATGGTATTGCAGGGCAATCTTGAGACAGCTTTCCACCGCCTCCGATCCGCTGGTGACATAAACCATTTCTCGCAATGTTCCCCCGCAATGGGCGCGAATGATCTCGGTCAACTCTTCCAGCGCGTCGGTGGTGAAATTGTAGCGGTAGGCGTGGGCGATGTCAGACATCTGCGCTGCCACGGCAGCGTTCACCTCGTCATTGGCGTGGCCTAGGCAATAAACGGCAGGCCCGCCCGATCCGTCGATATAGGCCTTGCCCGTGGCATCCCACAGATAACTGCCCTTAGCACGCACAACGCGCGGCAGTTCGGCGGTGGATTTCAGCGGTTCGGGCGATTTGGCGGCCATGGCAAACTCCAACTTTGCTGCACTGTGTCAGCGCCAGTGCGCCACAGCAAGGCCCCCGCCCCTTAGAACCGCGCCTTACGGATGACTTGGGCATCTGTCACGTTGATCAAGCCGATATGCCGTTCAACCACGTTAAAGGCGGCCTCCAGCAAAGGTTCCAGCCGCTCTGGCGCGATCAGGCAGATCACAGCCACCATGCCAGCGCGGCCAAGTTGGCCCTCGGCACTCCACCGGCCAGACTGACCCGCCCCGCCCAAGACGGGCAGCACGGTAAAGCCCTTGACCCCCGCGGCCATCAAAGCCGCCGTCAAACGGCTTTCCATCGGCGCTTCAATCAAGATTTCCACCCGTTTGGCGGTATAGGTCTGCATGTTTCAACCCCCTAGAATGGCTTCAGCCACAGCCAGATAGGCCGGAATGCCAAAGACCAGATTGAACGGAAAGGTTATGCCCAAAGACAGGGTCAAAGCGATAGAGGGGTTCGCCTCGGGCAAGGCGACCCGCATTGCGGCAGGGACTGCGATGTAACTGGCTGACGCCGCCAGCACCATCATAAGCACCGTCCCCCCCAGTGACAGGCCCAAAAGCAACGCCGCCCCCAGCCCCGCCGCTGCCCCAATCATCGGCATCAACACCCCGAAAGCCACCAAGCCCGCTCCGATAATCCCCCGCGCGCCGCGCAGGCCACGCCCCGCCACCAGCCCCATATCCAGCAAGAACAGGCACAAAACCCCCTGCCACGGGGCCACGACAAAGGCCGCGACCTTGGCCATGCCTTCGGGGCCGGTGATCATCCCGATGGCAAAGGCCCCTACCAGCAGCACAATCGACCCGTTCAGCAAAATCTCGCGCCATAGGCCCGGTTCTGTCCTCAGCCCTTGGCCCGACCGCGAGGCCAGCCAAAGCGCAGTGATGATGGCAGGGCTTTCCATCGCAGCCGAGACGGCGACCATATATCCCTCGGCCTCGATCCCGCGCAGCGCCAAGATGCCGCTGGCCGTGGCAAAGGTGACAATCGAGATGGATCCATAATGCGCCGCGACCGCCGCCGCCTCAACCGCCGATAGGCGCGACATCACCCGCAGCAGGCCAAAGGCCACGATGGGCAAAACAAACGACAGGGCAATCCCCGCACCCAAAGCCGCCAAAACCTGCCCGTCAATTCCGCTTTTGCTGACAGCCACCCCGCCTTTAAAGCCGATGGCAAACAGCAGATACAGTGCCATGGTCTTGGCCGCCGCCTCTGGCACGCTCAGGTCAGAGCGCGCTAGGGCAGCAAGCCCACCCAAGGCAAAGCATAGGATCATCGGGGTCAGCAGGTTCTGGCCTGCCAAGGTTAGAATCATATCCATGAACAGCCCCGCAGTTTTATGGCAGATAAGAAGAGCGCGGCCTATTTCAAGCCTTTAGACCGGCACAAAGCCGTCCTTGGCGGGATCAAACTGTTCCAGCGCCCCTTCGCCCGTGTTGTTCCACAACCCATGCAAGGTCAGCATATCGTCTTCCAAAGCTGCTCGAACGAAGGGGAAGGTCACAAGGTTTTCCAAAGATACCCGCACCGCTTGCTTTTCCAAAGCGGCGATGCGCTCGTCATGGGGCAAGTCTTTGACCCGCTCGAACCCCGGGCGCAGAATATCCATCCAGCGGCCAACAAAGGACGACTTTTCTTCCAGGTGCGGCGCAAGCCCACAGCACATGTCATGGCACCCCTTGACCCCGCCACAGTTGGAATGCCCCAGCACGACGATATGGGCCACTTTCAACGACGTCACCGCATATTCCACCGCAGCCGAGGTGCCGTGATATTCCCCGTCCGGATTGAATGGCGGCACCAGATTGGCCACGTTGCGGTGGATAAAAAACTCCCCCTCATCCGCGCCGAAGATCGAGGTGACGTGGACCCGGCTGTCGCAGCACGAAATCACCATAGCCCTTGGATGCTGCCCGCTTTCCGCCAAGCGCCGGTACCACGCGCGGTTGTCTTGATAGGTCGTCGCCCGCCAGCCTTGAAAGCGGGCGACCAGATAAGACGGCAGGGGGCGGGCTTGATCCATCGAAGGCTCCTTCTTTGCGGGCCAACCATAGTTTGCAATTGCAGCAAATTCGAGAGGAATCGTAGCGATAAATCGGCAGCTCGGCAGCCCTGCAGCAAGGGTTTGTTTAACTTCTCGGCCCAGACTGGATTTGGGTGAAGTGGGAGTGTGGAAATGTCGCAAGACAAAGTGGTGGCTTTGCGCCCCAAGGATCAGGTGTGCCAAGATGTCAAACCGATCGCAACGATCTGTCGTAACCTTGGCGCTTCTACCGCAGAAAAGGTGGTGGCCCGCGCCTTGGGCGAGATTTCACAAAGTGTGGCGGGCTTGGCTGATCAGGTGAAAGCGCATGAACTAGAGGACATGTTGCGCCCACTGCGCCGCCTTCAAAGGATGAGCGAGAGTTTGGGTTTGGTCACCCTTGGCCTGATTGCGGCAGATTTAAGCCAGTGCATCACCTATCAGGACGTCACGGCCTTTTCTGCCGTCTGGGCAAGGCTGTTGCGCGTGGCCGACATGGCTTTGGTCGAGGGGAACAACCCGATGGGTCTAACGCAAAGCTAGGGTCGACACCGCCTTGGGGCCATGGTTGGTTAAGCTTTGGCTTGCAACGCCCTTGCAGGGCGCAAGGGAAAGGCTAGGCTGAGGGCGTAGGAGAATGCCATGACCCAGCCCCGCTTTGCCGACCCGAATGCCGCCTATCGCAGCCTTACTTTGGTAACCGCTGACGACTGGCCCACTTTGCGCGACAGCCACCCCGCCAAAGACTGGCTTGCGGCCACGGGGTTCGAGGCGGGCTTGGGCGAGATGCGGCTTATTGCGGGGCCTCAGGGTGTCGCTTCGGCCATTGCGGGTTTGGGCACGCCCAAAGCCCGGGCGCGGCTGCGCTTTGGGGTGGCCAAGGCCGTGGCGGGGCTGCCTGCGGGCAACTGGGCGCTGGACGGCGCACTTTCGCCGGCGCTGCGGGATGAAACGGTTCTGGCGTGGCTGTTGCAATCCTACCGATTCGACCGCTATCGCAGTGCGAAAAAACCTGATGCGCCCCTGCTGCGCCTGCCAAAGGGCGCCGATGGCCCGCGCCTGCTGGCCATGGCACAGGCAGAGTTTCTGACCCGCGATCTGGTCAACACCCCCGCCTCTGACATGGGCCCGGCCGACCTTGAGGCGGCCTTTGTCACATTGGCCCAATCCTTTGGTGCGACCACCACCGTCATCAGGGGCGATGACCTGCTGACGCACAACTTTCCCATGGTCCATGCCGTCGGCCGCGCCTCGCCCCGCGTGCCACGCATTATGGAAATGCGCTGGGGCAGCCTGGGCCCCAAGCTGACGCTGGTGGGCAAGGGGGTGTGCTTTGATACAGGCGGGCTGAATATCAAACCCTCGTCCGGCATGAACCTGATGAAGAAAGACATGGGCGGGGCGGCCACCGTCATGGGGCTAGCCCATATGATCATGGCGCTTGGCCTGCCCGTTCAGTTGCGCGTGATCGTGCCTGCCGTGGAAAACGCCATCTCGGGCAATGCGCTGCGGCCCAAAGACATCCTCACTTCACGAAAGGGCCTGACGGTCGAGGTGAACGACACAGACGCCGAGGGCCGCTTGGTCTTGGGCGATGCATTGGC
>CANIKY010000176.1 GCA_947468085.1 Paracoccaceae bacterium
AGAGCGTTTGATCAGATAGCAGCCCAAATGCTCCATCACGGTACGGGTCGCCGCCCCTGCGGGGGCCTTGGCCAGATCAAAGTTCGACAGGCGTTCGAACAATCGGGGCAGGTCTGCGCCCGCCAGATCAAAGCGCACCCAAGCGTCGGTCTGTTCAGTGATGGAAGCGGCATCGCCAAAGACCGGCAGCAGATGGGCGCGGATGTCTTCGTGGCTGGCAAAGGGCGCTTCGACCATCCACATCTCGGGCGTCATCCAAAAGGCGCTGTAGACAGAACCATGGGACGATGCCCCTGCGGCGGGCAAGGGCACGCCCGCGCCAGCAGCGGCGGATTGCACATCGCCCAAGCGCCCACGCCGCACGGCGACAGAGGCCAGCGCCACATCGGCGCGTTCGGTGATGGTCCACGGGCCGATGATGTCAACCTCGGTCGTGGCGTGGCCAAGGGCGGTGATGGGGTTTAGGATGAAATCAGGCACGAAGACGCTCCCCTTCCGGGTCGATGAAATGCGGGCTGACGATTTCGATTTCGGTGTCAGTCCCGGCCAAAAGGTTGACGGCGCGCATCTTTTCACCGATGCGGTTGGACCCATCTTTAAGGTAGCCCAGCGCGATGTAATGGCCCAGATGCGGCGAGTAGACCAAAGAGGTCAGCCAGCCATCGTCGTTTTCCGCCTTTGCCGCCGCCCCGGTTTTTAGAAAATGGCTGCCCGCTTTCAACTCTGCGGCAGGGTTGACAGGTTTGACCCCCACCAGCCGCAGACCATCGTCGCGGGTCATCCCCTCACGCTGGGACAGCAGCATCCCGATGGAATCTTTCTTGCGGCTGACCATTTTGCCAAGCCCCATGTTCAGCGCGGTTGACGTGCCGTTCAGCTCGTTGCCCGCCACATGGCCCTTTTCGATGCGCATCACGCCCAAGGCTTCGGTGCCGTAAACCACGGCATCAAACTCCGCCCCCGCCGCCACCAGCTTGCGGATCATCGCATCGCCGTAGCGGGTGGGCACGGCGATTTCATAGGCCAGTTCGCCCGAGAAGCTGATGCGAAACAACCGCGCCCGCAGGCCGCCCACGGTGATATTGCCCGCCCCCATATAGGGGAACGCGGCATCCGAGATGTCTTGGTCAACGACCTTTTGCAGCAATTTGCGCGCATTGGGGCCAGCGACCGAAAATTGCGCCCAAGCTTCCGTGGTCGAGATCAGTTGCACATCCATATCCGGCCACAGCACCTGCCGGCAGAATTCCAGATGGCGAAACACCGTCACCGCATTGGCGGTGGTGGTGGTCGTCACATATTCATTCTGCCCCATCCGCGCCGTGGTGCCATCGTCAAACACTATGCCATCCTCGCGCAGCATCAGACCATAGCGGCATTTGCCAACGGCCAGTGTGCTAAAGGTGTTGGCATAGACCTTATCCAAGAATGCCCCGGCATCGGTGCCTTGAATGTCGATCTTGCCCAAGGTGGTCACATCGCAAATGCCGACCGATTTGCGCGTCGCCAAAACCTCGCGGTCGACAGACTGCCGCCATTCGGTTTCACCCGCCTTGGGCAGCCACTGCGTGCGCAGCCAGTAGCCCACTTCGACAAAGACAGCGCCCTGTTCTTGCGCCCATGTGTGTGAGGGCGTCAGGCGGAAGGGTTTGAATTCCTGCCCCCTGCCCCGCCCACCCAAAGCCCCCATCGCCACGGGCGTATAGGGCGGCCGATAGACGGTGGTGCCGGTTTCGGGAATGGATTTGCCCGTCAGCCCCGCCATCACAGCCAGCCCAAGCACATTGCCAGTCTTGCCCTGATCGGTGGCCATGCCAAGGGTGGTGTACCGCTTAAGGTGTTCGACCGAGGTGAAGTTTTCCTGATGCGCCAGTTTGATGTCTTTAACGGTCACGTCGTTTTGCGGGTCAATCCAAGCGCGGTTGGACCCTTTGACATACCACATCGGTGTAATACGCACCGGCGCGTCTTCGGCCTTGGGCAGGATGGCCGCTTTCGCTGTCAGCCCCAGACTGGACAGCGCCGCGCGTGCGACCTCATCCCCCGTCACCAAAGCGCCGTGGGTTGACAGCGTGCCAGCCGCAGCCCCTGCGACCGACAGGTTGGCAATCTCGCCAGAACCGGGCACGAAGGCCGCGATATCCTCGCGCCAGATCGGGCGCGAGCGGTGGTGCGAGGTGACGTTCACATTGGGGTTCCACCCGCCCGAAACACCAAGGGCATTGGCCTTGATCACCTCGGTCTTGCCATTGGCGTGGCGCACCGTGATCGACGACAGGCCCAAACGACCCGCGCTGTCAATCACCTCGGCCCCGCGCAGATGGCGGATGCCTGGCAGAAGATCACCACCTTCGCGGCTGTCAATCACGGCGACAACGTCCACGCCCTTGGCTTGCAGATCGCGCGCGGTGCGCAGGCCGTCATCATTGTTGGTGAAAATCGCCGTCCGGTCGCCGACAGCCACGCCCCAGCGGTTGGCATAGGCGCGCAGAGATCCTGCGAGCATGATGCCAGGGCGATCGTTGTTTTCAAACGCAATCGGGCGTTCGGTGGCCCCACCGGTCAGGATGGTGCGTTGGGTATAGATGCGCCAGAATGTCTGGCGCGGCTTGCCCGGGGCAGGTTCAATCAGGTGATCAGACACCCGCTCGACCGCGCCGTAAATGCCGTGGTCAAAGGCCCCCACCACCGTGGTGCGCGCCATCAGGCGCACATTGGGCAGGCTGGCCAATTCAGCCACAGCCGCATCGGCCCAAGCAGAGCCCGCCTGATCGCCCAGTTCAAACGTCTCGGCGTTCAGCCTTCCCCCCATGCGGAAGTCTTCGTCCGCCAAAATCACCCGCGCCCCCGACCGCCCCGCCGTCAGCGCCGCCGACAGACCCGCAGGCCCAGCCCCGATGATCAGAATATCGCAGTGCAAGAAGCCCTTGTCATAGGTATCGGGGTCTTCCAGCCTAGTCAGGCTGCCAAGACCCGCCGCGCGGCGGATGATGGGTTCGTAGACCTTTTCCCAAAAAGACGCCGGCCACATGAAGGTTTTGTAATAAAACCCCGCCGTCAGAAAGCTGTTGAAGCGGTCATTGATCGCCAGCGCGTCAAACTTCAGGCTCGGCCAGCGGTTTTGGCTTTGGGCGGTCAGCCCGTCAAACAGTTCGGCCACGGTGGCGCGGGTGTTGGGTTCTTGCCGCGCCCCGCTGCGCAGTTCGACCAAGGCATTAGGCTCTTCAGACCCCGCCGAGATCGGCCCGCGCGGGCGGTGGTATTTAAAGCTGCGCCCCATCAGGCGCACGCCATTGGCCAAAAGGGCCGAGGCCAGCGTATCGCCCGGATGGCCCAGATAGGGCAGCCCGTCAAAATGGAAGCGCAGGGTCTGGCTGCGGTCGATCAGGCCGCCGGATATGCGGTTGGATTGGCTCATTTCGAACGCCCCTCGGCCCTAGCCACATCACGGGCCAATTCTACCTGCAAAATCTCGTGCGTCACCGTGTTTCGCGTCACAACCAGCCAAGAGCGGTCGCCCTGCTCGTGGTACCACAGTTCCCGATGCGCCCCTGCGGGGTTGTCACGCAGGTAGGTGTAATTGTGGAACTCTTCCATGGTGGCCGTCAGCCCGTCAGGCCGCCCAATCAGGCTGGCATCGCCCATATAAATAAATTCCTGCGCATCGCGCGGCCCAAGGATCGGATGATGGATGATCATGTCAGCCTCCTAGTGCAGGTTCGGTTGCGCGCCTTGGCCTTTTTCGTCGATCATCAACCCCTTAAGGAAGCGATCAAAACGATAGGCCTTGGCCGTCACATGCGGTTCGTCTTTGGCCAGAAGATGGGCAAAGCACCATCCGCTGGCGGGCGTGGCCTTAAAGCCGCCATAGCACCACCCACCGTTGAAATAGAGCCCGTCGATATGGGTTTTGTCGATGATGGGCGATCCGTCCATCGACATGTCCATAATCCCACCCCAACTGCGCAGCAGACGCGCACGGCCAATCATGGGCATCAGGGCCATGCCACCTTCGATCACGTCTTCCACCACAGGCAGGTTGCCGCGCTGTGCGTAGGAATTATACCCGTCGATGTCGCCGC
>CANIKY010000177.1 GCA_947468085.1 Paracoccaceae bacterium
AGGCACCACCCAAACCCGGCCTTAGGGGAAAATGTTGATCTGCGTGCCGTCTTTGACCATAGTATAGATCTCTTCGATCTCTTGGTCAGTGACAGCGATGCAGCCTGCCGTCCAATCACCGATAACCCGCGTCCAGCCGGGTTGGCCATGAATAAAGATATCACCGCCCGTCGGTTTTCCAGCCGCCTTGGCATAGGCGCGATTGGCATCGTTTGGATAGGATATGCGCAGCGACAGGTGGTAGGTTGACTTGGGGTTGTGCTGCGTGATGCGAAACGATCCTTCGGGCGTTTTGCCATCACCTTCAAACTGCTTGGCGCCAACAGGCGTGCTGCCAAGCTGGATGCGATATTCCTTCAGCACCTTGCCGCCATGCAGCAAGTACATCTTGCGATCTGCTTTATGCACCTCGATCGTGGTGACGCTTTCGCCGTTGTAGCTGTATTTATTGGGTGCTTGAAGGCAGGACGCCAGTCCCAGTATTGCAAGGGTCACAAAGATGACCCGAAGAAACCCTGCCATATCCTGCCTGCCTGATTGTTTTTTCTCGACTTAGCGCAAAGCTTGTGGTCTGGCCAGTGGCTTGTGCCACAGGGACCTTACAGTGAGAACTGCGCCGCCAATTCCACATGGGGCGACCAGCGGAATTGGTCGATCACCTGCACCCAGTTCAGCTTGTAACCCGCTTGCGTCAAGATTTTGGCATCACGGGCAAAGGTGGCCGGGTTGCACGACACAGCGGCAATGACGGGTACTTTCGACTTGGCCAAGGTGTGGCTTTGCGCCTCGGCCCCGGCGCGGGGCGGGTCGATGACGACAGCGTCATAGCCCTTGAACTCGTCCGGTTCCAGCGGGCGGCGGTACAGGTCGCGGATGTCATTGGTCACGCGCTTGATGCCTTCGGCCATGCGAAAGCCTTTGTCCAGCGCGGTCAGCATGGCAACATCCCCCTCAACCGCGTGAATTTCGGCGTTCTCGGCCAAAGGCAGGCCGAAAGTGCCGATACCCGCGAACAGGTCGATGATACGGCGGGCGGGGCCAACGGCGGCTTTCACACTGGCCAGAAGGGCTGCTTCGCCTTCGGCCGTGGGTTGCAAAAAGGCCCCGACGGGCAAAGGCACATTGGCGCGGCCAAAGCGCATCATGGGTTGGGCGCGTTGGGCGATGACCTCGCCGTTCCAGCTTAGGCGCGACAGGCCAAAGGATTCGACCAGTCGGGCCAAGTCCATCCGCTGGGTGGAATCGGCAGGCTTGCCGCCCGTGACCGCAACATCGAGGCCAGAGGTGGTGCGCGTGATGGCCAGATCCATTTCCTGACTGCGCGATCCGCCCAGTTTCACAATCGCCTCAAGGGCGGGAAAAGCGTTGACCAGATCAGGGTGTAGCAACTGGCACTGCGGCACCGACACCAACACATCAGAGGCGCGAGAATGAAACCCCATCAGAACCCCGCCCTTGGTACGGCGCGCTGCCAAAGTGGCGCGGCGGCGTGATCGGGGCGGAGATGTCAGAATAGGGCGCAGATCAGCTTCCAGCCCCTGCGCAGCCAATGCGGTGCGCACGATGGTTGTTTTCCAGTCCGCGACAAACGCATCCGAGGCGTGCTGCATCATGCATCCGCCACAGGTGCGCGCATGGCTGCAGGGTGGCTTCACGCGGTGGATGGATGGCGTCAAAATCCGCACATCGGCCAAAGTGTCGCCTTTGACCGTGCCTTCAACTTCTTCTTCGGGCAGGGTTTGGGGAGCAAAGATCGACCCCTCGGGGCCTTGAATGATCCCGTCGCCCAAATGGCCGATCCGCGCGATGGTAAATGTCACTCTGCCGCTTCCTTATCGTCAACGCCGATGAAACCGCCGCTTTGACGGTTCCAGTAGCGCGCGTAAAGCCCCCCAAGGGCCAAAAGCTGGGGATGGGTGCCTTGTTCAACGATGCGGCCCTGATCCAGCACGATGATCCTGTCCATCTCGGCGATGGTCGACAGGCGGTGGGCGATGGCCAGCACCGACTTGCCCTGCATGATACGGCCCAAGGCGTCTTGAACGCTGGCCTCAATCTCGGAATCAAGGGCAGATGTTGCTTCATCCAGCACCAAGATCGGCGCGTCTTTCAAAAAGGCGCGGGCAAGGGCGATGCGTTGGCGCTGCCCGCCTGACAATTTGACGCCGCGTTCGCCTAAGAAAGCGTCATAGCCGCTGCGGCCTTGGTGGTCTTTCAGGGTCAAAATAAACTCATGCGCTTCGGCGGCACGGGCGGCAGCGAACATCTCGGCCTCGGTCGCGTCGGGGCGACCGTAGAGGATATTCTCACGCGCCGAACGGTTGAACATCGCCGTTTCCTGCGTGACCATCCCAATCTGGCGGCGCAGCGATTCTTGGGTGACGGACCGCACATCTACCCCGTCCAGCCGGATATTCCCGCTTTCCGTATCATAAAGCCGCAGCAACAAAGCCACCAATGTCGACTTGCCCGCGCCCGAGGCCCCCACAATGCCGATCTTTTCCCCCGGTGCCACGTTCAGCGACACATCGCGCAACCCGCCCGCCTTGCGCCCGTAAGCGAAAGAGACGTGGTCCATCGTGATCTGCCCCTTCACGCGCGGCATGTCGCCCGCGTCTGGCGCATCGGTCAGGGAATAGGGCGGCGTTAAGGTGCGCAGGCCGTCTTCAACCTCGCCCAGATTGCCAAAGATGCCCATCAGCGAAAACGACACCCAGCCTGTCATCTGCGCCAGACGAAAGCTGACAGCGCCCGCCGCCGCGATATCACCGGCACTGGCCGAACCGGTTGACCAAAGCCATACCGTGGCCCCCACCATCAACACCGGCAAAATCCCCGCCAAACCCATCAGGTTAAAGCGAAACCAAGATGAGATCGCCCCGTACACCATCGCCGAATCGCGAAAGCTTTGCATCGCATCCAGCGCCACGCGGTCTTCGTGTTCGGTATGGGCGAACAGCTTGACAGTTTTCATATTCGTCACGGTATCAACGATCTGCCCCGTAACATTGGCGCGCGCCGAAGCCCGCATGGCCGAAGCCCCGCGCACGCGGCGCAGGTAATACCGAATGAACAGCCCGTAAGCCACTACCCAAGCCAACAGCACCAGCGACACCGCCCCGTCAATCGCCACCATCAGCGCCACCGACCCCACAACCGAGGACAGCGCGAAAGCCCCCGTTTCAATCGTGCCCGACACCACATCCGTCGCCGCCCGCGCCGTTTGCATCTGCTTTTGCGCAATGCGTCCGGCAAAGTCGTTGTCAAAGAAGGTGACCGAATGGCCCAGTGTCCAGCGGTGCAACCGCGACAAGATCAGGGGGAACAGGTTGGGTTCGATGATCAACGACAGGGCCGAGGTGTTGATGCCAAACACCAGTGGCCGCACGATCAGATAGAACACGGCAAAAAAGGCGAACAACTGCCAATGCTCTTGAAACACCAGCGCTGGTGTGCCGGTGGCGGCATCTATCACATGGCCCAGAATAACCGCACTCACCGCCTCTAACGAGCCTGCGATACACGACCAGAAACTGGCCCAAAGCACACCTGCCCAAGCGCCGCGCAGGGCCCAGCCGAAAAAGGGCAAGGGGCGCGATGGGGGCGGCAGGTTGGTCGGTTGAAAGGGCGCGATGGCGGGGCCAAGCATCATGGGGCGGTATGTTCCAGATCATCGCGCAGAAAGCCGCCGGATTGGCGCGCCCAGAATTGCGCGTAAAGGCCGTTTTGGGCCAAAAGGGCTGCGTGCGGGCCCTGCTCGACAATATGCCCGCCGTCCAGAACCACGATCCGGTCCATGGCGGCGATGGTCGAAAGGCGGTGCGCGATGGCGATCACAGTTTTGCCCTGCATCACACCGAATAGGGCCTTTTGAATAGCAGCCTCGGCTTCGGAATCCAGCGCGCTGGTGGCTTCATCCAAGATCAAAATCGGGGCATCTTTCAGGATCACCCGCGCCAAGGCCACGCGCTGGCGCTGCCCGCCTGACAGTTTCACCCCGCGCTCGCCCACATGGGCATCATAACCCTTGCGGCCCTGCGGATCTTCCAGCGTCAG
>CANIKY010000178.1 GCA_947468085.1 Paracoccaceae bacterium
TGATCTATACCGCCGCCAAGAAGAAAGACTTCCCCATGCTACAGGCTGGTGTCATGGCGATTGGCGCGCTGTTTGCCCTGACCACCTTGCTGGCCGATCTGCTCTATGCCCGCTTGAACCCGCGCATACGTTTCGGGGGCCGCGAATGACCGACAGTGCAGCCCCTACAGGACCGGGATGGAAAGACACACTGCGCCGCCTAACACGCTCGGCCACATTTGTCGTGGGGGCGGTGATTGTTTTGTTCTGGGTGGGGTGTGCAATCTTCGGGCCTGCCCTTGTGCCCCATGACCCTTTCGCCGACGATTTGATGAACTCCTTAATGCCACCTTCGAGCGATCATTGGTTTGGAACCGACCAATTGGGCCGCGATGTCTTTTCTAGGGTGATTGTGGGCGCCCGCGATATTTTGACAGTGGCTCCGCTGGCGACAGTACTTAGCACGTTGATCGGCACCGCCTTGGGGCTGACGATGGGCTATTTCGGCGGATTGGTGGATGAAGTGCTTAGCCGCCTTGTGGATGCGGTGCTGGCCTTGCCCACGGTGATCGTGGCGCTGTTGGCACTGACGGCCTTGGGCACTTCTACGATCACCGTGCTTTTTGTGATTGGCTTCAGCTTTGCGCCGATCATCGCGCGGACGGTCCGTTCTGCCGTGCTGACAGAAGTAGGGTTAGACTATGTAGCCGCTGCGGAATTGCGCCGTGACAACACGCTCTACATCCTATTTGTCGAAATCCTGCCCAACATTCTGCCGCCCATCATGGTCGAAACCACCGTGAGGTTGGGCTATGCGATTTTCACCGTGGCCACGCTGAGTTTCATCGGCTTTGGCATTCAGCCGCCCTCGCCGGATTGGGGTCTGTCGATCTCGGCCAATTATGGGATGATCGGGGGTGGGTTTTGGTGGACAGTGATGTTTGACAGTCTGGCGATTGCCAGCCTTGTCGTTGGCATCAACTTGGTCGCCGACGGCATCGAAAGCACGCTCAATGACTGAAGCGCTGACCTTCGAAAACCTGAGCGTCGGCTACCGCGTCAAGGGTAAAATGGTGCAGGTGCTTGATGGGATATCCTTTAGCATCGCCAAAGGCGAGGCTTTCGGCTTGGTGGGCGAAAGTGGCTGTGGCAAATCGACGGCTGCCTTTGCAGCCCTGCGCTATCTGCCACGCAACGGGGCTGTAACCCAAGGACGCATTTTGATTGACGGGCAGGATATCGGGCGCTTGTCGGGGCCAGATTTGCGCAAACTTCGCCAGTTTTCCGTCTCGATGGTCTACCAAGACCCTGGCCGTTCCCTGAACCCTTCTTTGCCTATCGGAGTGCAGGTGGCAGAGGTGTTTGAATTGGCCGGTGTGCCCCGATCTGATTGGCTCAGCAAAGTGGCAGAGATTCTGGCCAAAGTGCAGATCAGTGATCCGCATCTGGTGATGCAGCGCTATCCGCATCAACTGTCGGGCGGGATGCAGCAGCGGGTGGCGATTGCTATGGCCATTGCGTCCAACCCAACGCTGTTGGTGCTGGATGAACCGACCACCGGTCTGGATGCCACGGTCGAGGCCGAGGTGCTGGATCTGATCCAGCATCTTCGCCAACAGATGTCGACGGCGATTTTGTTCATCAGCCACAACCTAGGCGTCATCGCGCGGATGTGTGATCGTGTGGGCGTGCTTTATGCTGGCCGTTTGGTGGAAGAAGCTGCGACCGATCAAATCTTTGCCAACCCACGCCATCCCTATACCGCAGGCTTGCTGCAGTGCCTGCCGCAACCGGGGCGCAGCAAAGACAAGGCGCAACTGGCCACGATCCCGGGTTTTCTGCCCGGCCCGGGTACGGTGATCGAAGGCTGTGTCTTTGCACCGCGCTGTCCCTTGGCCAACAACACCTGCCGCACTCAAGAGCCTGGCTTTGTGCGCCAAGACGGTGGTCGTGCCAGCAAATGTCATTATCCCGATCAGGTCCGTGATCTGCAAAACCAAGTGACAGCGCCCCCGCCAAAGCCCACTGTGTCCGCCGCATCGCCCATCTTGCAGGTGACGGGCCTGTCGAAAAGCTTCGGCAAAGGCCCGCACCGCCAAAGAGTGCTGCGGGATATAACGTTGCAGCTGCAAGCCGGGGAAACGCTGGGGCTGGTGGGCGAGTCGGGCAGCGGCAAGACCACTTTGGCGCGCTGTATCTTGGGGCTTTTGTCGCCCGATGCGGGCAGCCACCTCCAGTTTGACGGGCAAGACCTGCCAGCCACCACCCGCGCGCGCAGCCGAGACCAAGTCAAATCCCTGCAGATCGTCTTTCAAAACCCTGATTCCGCACTCAACCGCGCTCATACGGTGTATCGCATTCTAGCGCGGGCCATTACGTTGCTGGTGGGGCTACGCGGGGCAGAGCGGGATGCGCGGATCAAAAGCCTGACGGCGTCCCTGCGGTTAACACCGGCGCATTTGTCGCGAGTGCCGCGGCAATTGTCGGGTGGCCTAAAGCAAAGGGTCGCCATCGCGCGCGCCTTTGCCAGTGAACCCAAAGTGCTGATCTGTGACGAGCCGACCTCGGCTTTGGATGTGTCGGTTCAAGCTGCCATCCTCAACCTTTTGGCCGAGTTGCAAGCCGAAAAACAAGTTAGCTATATTTTGATCAGCCATGATCTGGGCGTAGTGCGTTATTTGTCAGACCGGATCGCTGTAATGTATTTGGGTCAAGTGGTTGAAACTGGTCCGGCTGAAGCCGTCTTTTCTGGGCCACATCATCCCTATACATCGGCACTTCTGTCCTCGGCTTTGACGCTGACAGGCGCTGTTTCAGAGCGGGTTAAGTTGACCGGGGCTTTGCCCAGCACAGCCAACCTGCCCAAGGGATGTGCGTTTCATACCCGTTGCGCTGTTAAGATTGTGGGCCTTTGCGACACGGTCGCCCCGCCGTTGCAGGATTTGTCGACGGGACATAGCGTTGCCTGCCATCTGAACCCCGACCTGCTGCCCCGCAGTCTGGAAGAAGTCGTTTGAATGGCATTTTAAGAAGTGATCGGCAGCCCATCTGTTGTACAGATTTCCACGCGCGTAGCGTCATCGCCTACAACTCTGGACTGATTTTGAGGTCTGAAGCCTGAACCGCTTTGGGGGCCTGAATCGCTTGGGGGAGGAGCGTTATCTGCATCGGACGTTCGTGTTAAGAACGGCAGTGCCAAAGTTCACCAATGAAGTGGCCGGATAGTCTTGCTGCGGGCAGAGCAAAACTTCGCCACTTTGGTCCTTTTTGGTGACGGGGAGGGCGGGGGATTTTCAGCGTGGAACTTTATGAGAAGGTGCGCCTTGCGTGCCGCGAAGGAATGAGCGAACGAGGCACCGCTCTGCATTTTGGTGTTTCGCATGCAAGCGTGAAGAAGATGATGAGCTTTTCGGTCCCGCTCGGCTAACAAAGAACTGCTCAGATCAAGCGGCCCGGGCTGAGGTTTTGGGCTGCATGTGCATAGTCAACGGGTGCTTGGGGATGAAAGACCTTTGAAGAAGGTCGCACGTTCACCATGTCTGTGGCACCGTCCCGCCTCTATTTCTGGACCCGCCTTCGTTTGATGCACAACACTGTCGCCCAGACGTCACGCTTCCGTCACACCTAGCAGCTAGGCAAAGGTCATTCGAATGACTTCTGGTAGGGCGGGATGGGACGAGAAAACTGGAAAACCATCCACGATCAGCTTTCGGCAGATATTTTGGCAGGCCAGTTGATGCCTGGCGCGCAGCTGCCCACGGAAGCAGCGCTTTGCCTGTCTTTCCAAACTGGCAGGCATTCGGTGCGCCGCGCCGTGGCGGTCTTGGCCGCCGAAGGCAAACTGCGCGTTGAACAGGGGCGCGGCACCTTTGTGCAGGCGGCCCCCTTGATCAATTATCACATTGGCAGGCGCACACGGTTTCGCCAGAACTTGCTAGAGCAAGGCGTAGCTCCGGCGGGTGAGCA
>CANIKY010000179.1 GCA_947468085.1 Paracoccaceae bacterium
GGCGGCTTCGCCCGTGCCATCATCCTTGTTGATCACAAGACCCGCGATGCCGACATTTCCGCCCAGCTTGCGGAAGTATTCCACGGCTGAGCAGACGTTGTTGGCCACATACAGGCTTTGCAGGTCGTTCGAGGCGACCAAGATCACCTTTTGCGCCATGTCGCGGGCGATGGGCAGGCCAAAGCCGCCGCAGACCACGTCACCCAAGAAATCAAGCAGAACATAGTCAAAGTCCCAATCGTGGAACCCCAGCTTTTCCAACAACTCAAACCCGTGGATGATCCCGCGACCGCCACAGCCACGACCGACCTCTGGCCCGCCCAGTTCCATCGCAAAGACGCCGCCACGTTTAAAGCAGACATCACCAATCTTCACCTCTTCCCCGGCCAGTTTTTTCTTGGACGAGGTTTCGATGATCGTAGGGCAAGCCTTGCCGCCAAACAGCAGGCTGGTCGTATCAGACTTGGGGTCACAGCCGATCAGCAGCACGCGTTTGCCCATTTCGGCCATCATGTGCGACAGGTTGGCGAGGGTGAAACTTTTGCCGATCCCGCCTTTGCCATAGATCGCGATGATCTGGGTTTTCTTGGTGGGTTCGCCCTGCGGGATTTCCAGCGTGGGTTCTTCGGCGGCCTCTTGACGCAGGCGGGTGTCAAAATCCTTCAGATTCGGGATATCCATCGTCATGCTTGGCCGCTCCAATCTAGGATCATTTTCAGGCAGTCGGGGTTGGTGAAGGCCGTCTCGTAGGCCAAAGGTGCGCTTGCGGCAGGGCTGGTGTGGGTGACCAAACCGTCCAGCGACAAAGCGCCGCTTTCGACAAGCTGGCGGGTGACGATCAGGTCATCCGCCGCCCATTCTGCGGCGATGCGCAGGCGGGCTTCTTTCATAAAGGCGGGCGGGAAGGCGAAGGACAGGGGGGCCGTGTAAAAGCCTGCCAAAACCACCTCGCCGCCCTTGGCGATGCGGCCGATCAGAGTGTTCAGCAGATCGGGCGCGCCCGATGCATCATAGATCGCGCGGTAATTCCGGCGCGAGTCGGTATCGGGATGCACTACGTCATATCCCACAGCGCCTGCGTGCCGTGCGGGGTTTGTCTCCCACACCGTGGGCGCAGGGCCGCCAGCGGCCAGGGTCAACCGCGCCAGAAGACGGCCCAGAACGCCGTGACCCACGATCAGGTCGGGCAAGGCATGGGGTGGGGCGAGGGCATGGCGCGCCGTGGCGGCCAAGGCCAGCAAGGCGCCCAAAGGCCCAAAGCCACGGTCAATCTTGGTCACGCGGCTGGCCTGCGAGACCAGCACCCGCGAGGCTGCGCCAAAAAGCCCGCGCACGGGGCCTTGATCATTGTTCTCAAAGCAATTTGCGCCGGGAACAAAGACATAGTCGCCAACTTTAAAGCCGCTGTCAGCCCCCGCCTCGATCACCTCGCCTGCAGCTTCATAGCCGGGGACGAGCGGATAACCCATGCCGGGGAAGGGCGGCATGGTACCCGTCCAGAACAGCTTTTCGGTACCGGTTGAGATACCGCTGTGATTGATTCGCACCATCACATCCGCAGACCCCGGCGCGGTTAGAACGACTTGGCCTAACGCCAAGTCCTTCGGTCCCGACAAGATGACTGCAGTGGTTTTCACAGTAGCTTCCTTAATCTTACGCAAAACCCGCTTCGGAGCCTGCAGAACTTCGCCTTCATGTGTCACTTTAAACTTACAGATTGAACTGTCAAACAAAATAGACACATTTTCGTTGAACTCTTTTAGGTGCCGCCCCGCTCACCCGTGACGACCGAGGTGACAAAGGGACGAAAACCCTTTTTAATACTGATATTTAGAAAGCCCGCAGCCTGAAAAAGTGCTGCGATTTCGGCCCCTGAACGGGTGCGCCCCGTCTGCATGGCAAGGGTGTAAATCGCGAAGTACACGTCAGTTGTGCGATCAGGATCTACGCCACCTGACATAGGTTCCGACACGATCAGCCGGCCTTTAGGGGGCAAAGCGGCATGAACCGCCGCCAAAAGATTCGCCACCGTGGCATCGCTGTGATCATAAAGCACGCGCACCAGCGAGATGGCATCAGCCCCCACAGGCAGCGAATCATCACGAAAGCTGCCGGGGTGCAGGGTGACACGGTTCGATAGGCCCGCCGCCCCCAACCGCGCGCCTGCGCCGTGCAAGACCACGGGCAGATCGAACAAATCCATTTGCAGCTTCGGGTATGCCGCCCCCACCGCCGCCAAAAACGCCCCCGTGCCGCCGCCCACATCCATCAATCGCCGCACGCCCGTCAGATCGACCATGCGCAGCGTGTCTTCGGCCACCAGCACTTGGCTTTCGGCCATAAGGTTCGAATAGGTCGCCGTCACCTGCGGGTCAACCGCCCCCGCCGCGCCAAAGACATAGGGCCAAAACTGCGCCAAGGCGGTGGGGATATCGTTGCGCAAAAAGGCCACAGGGTCCGAAAGGTCGGCGTAAAGGGCGGTGTGGTGGCGAATCATCTCGGCCAAGCCCGGTACGCCCAAAAGTGAGGCTCCGCGCAGCGCCAAGCCAAAGCGTCCATCACGCTGACGCGTCAGCAGGCCAAGACCCGCGCCCGCTTGCAGTAATACCTGCATCCGGTCGGGCGCAATGGCACACAGCGCCCCCATCTGCGCGGCAGTGGCAGGCCCCTGTTGCAATTGATGCAACACGCGCAGGTCAACCAAGGCGCGCAGCACCTGCGCATTCACAAAGCCCGCCACAATATCAAACAGCGCCGCCCCTTCCGCCCGTGCCAACCGGCGCACCAACGGGGTTCGCGCCGCCCAAGCCTGAAACCTGCGCGAGGCGGCAAGCCGCAAAACCCAAGCCCGCAGCGACAGCGGATTGGGCCTGATCTTCAGCGAGGCGTCTGTCATCCTAGCGGGCGGCTTTGGCCCGGTTCAGCGCGGGGGCCACCGGGGTCATGCGTTCGGCATAGCGGCGCACCATATCGGCCAACATCGCCTCGCCGGGGCAAGAGGGGATGGACGCAATCGCCCCGCCCAGAATGTCTTTCAAATGTCGGATCGCACCCTGCACACCGTAAGTGCTGACGGCATTGGGCCGCCCGTGCGCCTCGTCTTGGCCTGCGGGTTTGCCCAAAGCCTCGGCGTCATAAAGCGCGTCGCGCAGGTCGTCGGCGACCTGAAACGCCTCGCCAATCCGCGCGCCCAGCTCTTCCCAAGGCTCGCAATCTTGGCCTGCGGCCAAGGCCCCCATCTGGGTGGCGGCAATAAACAAAGCACCAGTTTTGGCGCGGTGATAGGCCGACAGGTTCACCTCGGCCTCGCTTTCCCAGCCTTGGCCGGCGCAGATGCCGTCGGGCATGCCCGTGCGCCGTGACAGAACGCGAATCATCTGCAAGGCGCGTTTGGCATCGTTGCCTGCGGCTTCGGCAAGCGTATCAAAGGCCAGCACGATCAGGCTGTCGCCTGTCAGCACCGCCAAGGGTTCGCAAAAGGCTTTATGCACTGTGGCCTTGCCGCGCCGCGTGTCGGCATCGTCAAAGCAGGGCAGATCGTCATGAACAAGGCTGGCACAGTGGATCAGTTCCAAGGCCACAGCCCCTGCATCTGACAGGGCGGGGCGGTCATCGCCACAAGCCATGGCCACACTCAGCATAATCGTGGGCCGGATTCTTGCGCCACCAGGGGTGACGGCATAGTGCAAGGCCTTTGCCAGTTGTGCAGGCGCATCGCCCCCCATGGCGCGGGCCAAAACCCGCGCTGTGGCGCCGTCAAGTCGGTTTGTAATGGACATGCCAAGCCCCTCCCTGTGA
>CANIKY010000180.1 GCA_947468085.1 Paracoccaceae bacterium
CCAATATCGCTGACCAAGGCGTCCACCGCCCCCGTCAACCACCGCGCCCCCACGATGCTGGCAGCAGGGCCAGACAGGATCGTCTCGATCGGGCGTTCGCGCACCATCGCGGCAGAGATGAGCGCACCGTCGCCCCGCACGACCATCAAGGGCGCTGTGATCCCCACCGCCTGCAAGTGCCGCTCGCAGGCGGCGACCAGACGGTCGATCATGCCGATCAATCTGGCGTTCAACACCGCCGTCAAGGCGCGTTTGGGGCCGTTGAGCTTGGCTGATAACTCGTGCGAGCACGTCACAGGCCGCCCCGACACCTGCCGGATCAGATCGCGCGCCGCCACTTCATGCGCGGGGTTGCGGGTGGCAAAGCGCGACGCCACGGCAAATCCCATGACATCGGCGGACAAGTCCTTCACGGCCTGTTCCAAGGCCGCCATGTCCAAGGCCGCAGCCTCTCCACCTGCATGGTTGTGCCCGCCCGCCAGACGCACCACGGGGTCGCCCTTCAGCGCCTCGATCAGGCCGCCGCGGTCTAGATCATCGGCGTCAAAGCCGATGAAGATCAGCGCGACGCGCCCACCCTGCCCTTCGACCAGCGCATTGGTGGCCAAGGTGGTTGACAGGGACACCATGGCAATCTGCGCAGGCTGCACCCCCGCCGCCGCCAAAGCCGCATCCACCGCAAGGCCGATGCCCGTGGCCAAATCGGCGCGAGTGGTCAGCGATTTGGCCTTGCCGATGACGGCATCCGCCGCCTCGTCCAAGATCACCGCATCGGTGTAGGTGCCGCCGGTATCCACACCCAAAAGATAGGCCATTCGCGCATTCCTGTATCGGTTTAAAGGTTAGATAGGCCCAGTTGCACCACCGTACAGGTCTAGCCGCGACGCAACAGGTCGCCCAGCGGCATTAGCGGGGGGCTGCGGCGCGGCGCAAGCGGTCATTGATGGCGCGGCCAAGGCCAGTGTCGGGAATGGGGGCGATGGCGATGGTGCGGCCTTGGGCCAAGGCATCGGCGCTGCGCAGCAGGTGAAAGAGGTTGGCTGCCGCCTCGATCAACTCACCTTGGGGAGAAAGGTTCAGATCACACGCCCCCGCGCCAAAGCCAATGCGCAGCTCATCCGCCCGTGGATCTAGCGCCTCCAAGCGCACCGCAGCATTCGGTGCATAATGGCTGGCCAACTGACCCGGCGCATTGGGGCGGGTCGCATCGCCGCCGATCGCCAAGGGGCCGGTCAGGGCCTCGATCTCTTCCACGGTGACACCGCCGGGGCGCAGCAGCTCGGTGGCCGCGAACAGGCCAAGGATGGTCGATTCCACCCCCACCGTGCAGGGCCCGCCGTCAATCACCGCCGCAATCCGACCCGACAGCCCCGCCATCACATGGTCTGCACGCGTCGGAGACACACCGCCTGAGGGATTGGCCGATGGGGCCGCCAAGGGCCCGCCAAACGCCGATATCAACGCGCGGGCCACGGGATGGGCCGGCAGGCGGATGGCGACTGTGGGCAGTTCGGCGGTGACATAGGGCGACAGGCCCGCATTCGGGTGCTGGGGCAGAACCAAGGTCAGCGGGCCGGGCCAAAAGCGTGCGGCTAAGGCCTCGGCCCTGTCGTCAAACACCGCCAACTGCCGCGCCATAGCCATATCCGACACATGGGCGATCAGCGGGTTAAAGCGCGGCCGCCCTTTGGCGTCATAAATCCGCGCCACCGCCAGATCAGACCGCGCATCGCCGGCAAGGCCATAAACCGTCTCGGTCGGGAAAGCCACAAGCTGGCCACCGCGCAGCAAAGCCACAGCGCGGTGCAAGCCATCGGCGTCGGGGGCCAAGATTTGCGTATCGTCCATCGGCGTTTGCGTCTTTCGGGCTGGAACAAATGGCTTGGGTCGGGGTAAGCCTTGCCTGTCCTATCGCGCGCACAAGCCCTTGTGAAGGAGCCCCATGCCCTACACCGCCCCCTTGTCCGACTACCGCCTTTTGCTTTCGGTCCTTGGCTTTGACGCCATCGCCGCCACACCCCGCTTTGGCCATGCCACCCCCGACACGGTCGACGCCGTCCTGACCGAAGCTGCACGGCTGTCAGAGACGACGCTTGCCCCGCTCAACCGTGCGGGCGACCTGCACCCTGCGGTGCTGGTGAATGGCACGGTGCGCACCTCACCCGGTTTTGCGGCTGGATTTCGCGCCGTGGCCGAAGGCGGGTGGATCGGCATCAGTGCGCAGCCCGAATTCGGCGGCATGGGCCTGCCCCTTACGCTGTCGACCTGCGTGGGCGAGATGATGGGATCAGCCTGCCTGTCGCTGCAACTTTGCCCTCTGATGACCCAAGGCCAGATCGACACGCTGGAAATCCACGCCAGCCCAGACCTTCAGGCGCTGTACATCCCCAAGCTGGTGTCGGGCCAGTGGAACGGCACGATGAACCTGACCGAAGCGCAAGCCGGATCAGACGTGGGCGCACTGCGTACCAAGGCCGAACCCTTGGGCGATGGCACCTATGCCATCACGGGCGAGAAAATCTATATCTCTTGGGCGGATAATGATTTCACCGAGAACACCTGCCACCTTGTGCTGGCCCGCCTGCCTGATGGCGCGGCTGGCACCAAGGGGATCAGCCTGTTCATGGTGCCCAAGTACCTGCCCGATGCGGCGGGCAATGCAGGCAAACGCAACGCCCTGCGCGTGGTGCGGTTAGAGCATAAGATGGGCCTGCACGGATCGCCCACGGCGGTGATGGCCTATGAAGGCGCCAAAGGCTGGCTGGTGGGCGCCCCCCACAAGGGCATGGCCGCCATGTTTACCATGATGAACGCCGCACGGCTGGGCGTGGGGATGCAAGGGATCTGCGTGGCCGAAGCCGCGTTGCAACAAGCGCTAAGCTATGCCGAGGCGCGGGTGCAAGGCGGCACGGCCCTTCAAGGCTCCGGCCTAATGGGCCACCCCGATGTGCGCCGGATGCTGGCCGAAATGCGCGCCGAAACCTTTGGGGCCCGTGCGATTGGTTTGGCCTGTGCCGTGGCGCTCGACATGGCGCGTGCCACGGGCGATGCCGACTGGCAGGCCCGTGCCGCCTTTCTGACGCCCATCGCCAAGGCCTACGGCACCGACACCGGCCATCATGTGGCCCAGTTAGGCATTCAAGTGCACGGTGGCATGGGCTTTATCGAAGACACAGGTGCGGCCCAATTCGCCCGCGATGTGCGCGTGACGCAGATTTATGAGGGCACCAATGGCATCCAAGCGCTAGACCTTGTGGGCCGCAAGATGATGGATGACGGCAAAGCCGCCTTTGCTGTGCTGGACGAGGTGGCACAAACCGCCGTCCTTTCGCTTTCGCCTCCTAACCTTGGCCAACCCGTGCTGGACGCCGTAAACGCCCTGCGCAGCGCCACGACCACGCTACTCGCACAAGACGCGCTGGACCGGGCCGGCGCAGCCGTGGCCTATAGCCGCGCCTTTGCGCAGATTCTGGGCGCGGGCTTTCACCTGCGCGCCGCACAGGCCGATCCCACCCGCCTGCCCCTTGCCAGCTTTGCCATCACCCGCCTATTGCCCCGCCACGCCGCATGGCTTGCCGAGGCGCAGCACGGGGCCGAGGGTTTGGCAGAGCTTACCGCAGAAACCTTGCGCGCGTGACCCAAGCCCTGCAGTACCCCTTTGCGACCCCTCCCACCGAAGGGGAGGCCGTCGAAATAGCGCGCGGCGTTGTGTGGTTGCGCCTGCCGCTGATCGGCGCGCTGGATCATGTGA
>CANIKY010000181.1 GCA_947468085.1 Paracoccaceae bacterium
AATCCATCCCCGGCAGGCGGTTTTCAATCCGCCGCGCTGCGGCCGAGGATATAGGCACCCGCAAGCCCGTGGTGCGGTTGTCATGGCCCCATTCCAAGTTGATGGGGGCTGCAAAATCTGGAACATAACGGCGGTAGCTGTTCACATAGGGCGCCAAAACGGCAATAGCCCCTGTGAGGTGGTTTTGCAGGCCGGCGATGAAGTGGTAAAAACTTTCGGTCGCTTCGCCCTTCTTTTCGGAAAAAATGTTCTTGCCGCTGCGCGTATCGACGACCGAGGTGTGAATGTGCATCGCACTGCCCGGTTCGCCCGCGATAGGTTTGGCCATGAACGTGGCAAAGCAGTCGTGGCGTAGGGCTGCTTCGCGGATCATGCGTTTGAAGAAAAACACATCGTCGGCCAAGCGCACCGGATCGCCGTGTTCCAAGTTCAACTCAATCTGGCCCGCGCCGCCTTCTTGCAAGATGCCGTCAATTTCCAGCCCTTGGGCTTCGGCATAGTCGTAGATGTCGTCGATCACCTTGCCGTATTCATCCACCGCCGACAGGGAATAGGCCTGCTTGCCCGCAGCCCTGCGGCCAGAGCGGCCCATCGGGGGTTCGACCGGCATATTGGGGTCAACATTGCGGGCGGTCAGGAAAAATTCCATCTCGGGGGCGACAACCGGGGTCCAACCTTGGTCGTTGTAAAGCTGGACGATTTTCTTAAGCACATTGCGTGGGCTGTAGGGAATGGGATTGCCCTCTTGGTCCATCGCGTCATGGATCACTTGCAGCGTGACATCCGCCGTCCAAGGCGCGGCTGTGGCGGTGGAGAAATCGGGCACCATGAACATGTCAGGTTCGGTGAAAGCGTCAAACGGGTTGTCGGCCCATTCGCCCGTGATGGTTTGCAAGAAGATCGAGTTTGGCAGGAAATAGTTGGTTTGCTTGCCAAACTTGGTCGCAGGCATAGCCTTGCCCCGCGCCACACCGGCGATATCGCCGGTGACACATTCCACCTCGTCCACGCGACGAGAGCCTATGTATTCCTTAGCTGCCTCTGGCAGTTGGTCGGTCCATTTGGACATGGGTCACACTTGAATAGGGGCTGGGGCGTTAGGCCCGTGCCATTTTAAAAAAGTCAGAAATCTGGTCTGCCATGGCGAGGTCATCGATGGGCAAAGGCAGGCGGGCGCGGGCCTTGTCCATCAAATCATCGGGCACAAGGCCCTTGCCGCGCATCTCCATCAAGCCGTTGATGAATTCGGGGCGAAATTCAGGGTGGGCCTGTATAGTGAAGGTCCGGTCATCGTATAAAAGGGCGGCGTTGGCGCAAAAATCATTGTGCCCGACGACTTTCGCCGAAGGCGGCACCTGCGTCACCTGATCGCGGTGCCACGCGTTCAGGCGCAGGGTCTTGCCGCCAAAGTTATAATCCGTCGCCCCCACGGCCCAGCCGTTGGAATGGCGTTCGACCTTGCCGCCCATCGCTTGGGCCACGATCTGATGGCCAAAGCAAATGCCCACCAAGGGCACGCGAGCCTCGTAAGCTGCGCGGATAAAGTCTTCCAACGGGGCAATCCACGGATGATCCTCATAGGCGCCGTGGCGTGACCCGGTGATCAGCCAGCCATCGCAACTTTGAACGGATTGCGGGAAAACCCCGTCTACCACCCGAAAGGTTTCAAAGGAAAAACCCTTGCCCGCCAGAAGCCGCGCGAACAGGTCTGGGTAATCACCCAGATCGTCTTTGAGCGCGTCAGGGGCCATGCCCGTTTGCAGGATGCCGATTTTCATCATGGTTCCAGTCAATTTGCCTTAGCCTAACGCAGCGTCCGGGGGGGTGGTCAAGGGCAAAGGCTTCTTACACGGTGTCAAGGTAGAGTTCGATCTTTTCAGAATCTGACAATTCACCCAGATAATGCAGCTCTTGCCGTTTGGTCGAGATCAGGTTCTTGATCAGTTCTGGGTGCAGGAAGCGCGGCACGATGGTGCTTTGTTCTAAAGCGTCGATGGCCGTTTCCCAATCTTCGGCAATCTGAGGCAAGCCGTCAACGGCATAGGCGTTGCCGACGATGGGGCTTGGTGGTTCCATTTCTTTCTCGATACCGTCAAGGGCTGCCCCCAAAATGGCTGCCAGCATCAAATAAGGGTTCACATCGCCGCCCGCCACGCGGTGCTCGATCCGCCGCGCGCTGGGGTTTCCGGCTGGAATGCGGATGGCGGCGGTGCGGTTTTCATAGCCCCAACAGACGGCGGTGGGGGCGTGTTTGCCGGGGATCAAGCGTTCGTAGCTGTTTTGATGCGGCGCAAAAATCAGCGTGCTGTCGCGCATGGCGTTCATACAACCGGCAACGGCCTGTTTCAAAATTGCCGTGCCTTTTGGCCCGCCGCTGTCAAACACATTGCGCCCCGCCTCATCCAATAGGCTGAAATGGGTGTGCAGGCCCGAACCTGAGTACTCAGGATAAGGTTTGGCCATGAAACTTGCCGCAAATCCATGCCGCCGCGCCAGACCTTTGACCAGCATCTTGAAAAGCCAGGCATCATCGGCGGCACGCAAAGCATCGTCGCAGTGCATCAGATTGACCTCAAACTGTCCAAGCCCGGTTTCCGAGGTGGAGGTGTCGGCCGGAATATCCATGGCCTCGCAGGCATCGTAAAGGTCGGTAAAAAACGTGTCGAACACATCCAAAGCCCGGATAGACAGTGTTTCCGCCGCCTTGCGCCGCTTGCCTGAACGCGGCGAGGGTGGCACCTGTAGTGTCTTGCCAGAATCGTCGATGAGAAAAAACTCAAGCTCTATCGCGCAAACTGGCGTCAACCCGCGCGCTTTAAAGCGCTGGACCACTTGGGCCAAGGCATGGCGCGGGTCGCCCTCATAGGGGGTGCCGTTTTCGCGAAACATCCAGATCGGCAGCAGGGCGGTGGGCGCTTCAAGCCACGGCATGGGCATAAAGCCGCGTTCGGTGGGCTTTAGGATGCCGTCTTGGTCGCCCTGTTCAAAAACCAAAGGGCTATCGTCAATATCCTCGCCCCAGATATCAAGGTTCAGAACTGAAAAGGGGAAACGGGTTCCGTCCTTTACAATCTTATCCGCAAAGCGCGCTGGAACCCGTTTGCCCCGCGCCTGCCCGTTCAAATCTGCCGCGGCCACGCGAATGGTCCGGACGTCCGGGTGTTTTCTTAACCAGTCTTTCATCATAGCACATCGGAAGGGCCAACCCCCGCCCACACCTGACGCAGGATGCGCCCAGCAGGCGGGTTAGATCATGCCCTTGATCCATCCCTTGTTTCTGATCTCGGCAGAGGTCGGTATAACCACCGCACAATTTGATCAAATTTGAGGATAGGCGGGAAAGGGCTTCTGGGCAAGGCAAATCGCATAGTGGCGGTTGGCGCGGAATTTTTGGCATGAAAAATCGGAATATGGGGGAAACGATTTTTCTGCGAAAAATCAGATTGCGCGGGGTGAAAGATCAGTCTTCGGCCGCCATCCCAAGGTCATGGGGCGAAGGCGGCGTGGGCACGGCCAGATAGGCTAAAGGATCAATTCTGACCAAGCCGCGCAGGCAAAGCGCGTGTGTGTCGGGCGCGCTAAGGTCTGTTATGGCTTGAGAGATCACGTCAAACATCAGGCCGCGATTGGCCCCCAAGGCGCTGATATAGGGCAGGCCGGGTGTCGGGTCTGTCACGCCCACCTCTTGCAGTTGGGCTGCGAACGGATCGTGGCGCTGGATCATTTCCCAAGAGATGGCATCTA
>CANIKY010000182.1 GCA_947468085.1 Paracoccaceae bacterium
CTGTAATAACGCTTGATGAAACCACATTTACACTTGTGGCCGCAACACCACCAAAAGTAACGCTGCTTGCACCAAGGAAATTACTTCCGTTCAAGGTAATAGTTGTACCGCCAATTGATAAGCCGGATGCAGGCGAAATAAAATTTATTGTAGGCGCATAATCGCACGTCCTTGCGACACGGAAGCCGACGTTGAAGTAGCGGCCACCTGGATCGTTGCGACTACGGGTCGAGGAGCGACAGTATTGACTTGTATAGCCTGAAAGACAGCAACCCCCGCGATTGACGCGGTACGCACTTGTCGAATTTCCTGCTGGGTCCGTCACGTTGCTCACGGAATAATCACCATACCAATCATTGCACCACTCCAACACATTACCCAACATATCGTTCATGCCAAACGAATTGGCGGCTTTGCCGCCAGGGACGCGTGGTATATTGGAATATTCATTGTACCACGCAATGTTTCCGAGTTGATTGTCATCATCGGTACCGTTGGGATAGCCAGGCATGCTGTGAAACGCCGTTGTTGTTCCGCCTCGGCAAGCGTATTCCCACTCTGCTTCGGTTGGCAGACGCAAGCGTGTGGCGGTATTAAATCCAGCAATGTCATTCCAACTTACACTGTCTACTGGTAGAGATGGACTGTATGAATAGTCCTTGAAACTACTTGGGTTGCTGCCCATCTTGGCTTGCCACTGCGCCTGCGTTACTTCTGTTTTACCCAAATAGAACGCCTTGCTTAGCGTGACTTGATGCGTGGGGTTCTCATAGGGAGCGCAGTCGTAACTATTAGATGCACTGCAACCCATAGTGAATGTGCCACTAGGAATCAGCAACATTTCTATGCCACTAGAGTTGTCTTGCACGCGCCATGGAAATCCGCTTGCAACAATCTTGGCACGAATGGCGGGGTCTGTAACGACTGCAGCATTGGGAAGTGCTTCTAGCACACTTGTCAATGAAACCGTCCCAGAATCGTAATAAATAAGCGCGCTAGCAAGCGTGCCCGTTCCACCGGGCCCGGTCACAGAAACACTTACCGGTGCGCCAATACTGCCCGCTGGAGTAACAGCTTTAATAACGTTGTCCGAAACCACATATACGCTTGTGGCCGCAACGCCACCAACAGTAACGCTGCTTGCTCCCCAAAAATTAGTTCCTTGAATTGTGATGGTTTTGCCGCCGTTTGTTAAACTAAAGTCTGGTGAGATGGCAGTAATTGTGGGAGACGAATCGCACGTCCTCGCGACACGGAAGCCGATGGATTCTCGGCGGTAGTTGGGATCGTAGTTGATACGGAACGACGAGCGGCAGATGCCGGAGTACCAGTCCCAGCTGCCGCCGCGTAGCACGCGGTTCGAACCTGTCGAAGGTCCTGCTGGGTCCGTAGATGGGATTGTGCTGTAATACGTACTATTATACCAATCATTGCACCACTCCCACACATTGCCTGACATGTCGTACATGCCAAACGCATTGGCGGCTTTGCCGGCAACGGCGTGTGTTGTGCTGCTGTAGTACCACGCAATGTTTCCAAGCAGGCTGTCATCATTGGTGCCGTTGGGGTAGCCAGGCATGCTGTGAAATGCAGTTGTGGTGCCGCCTCGGCATACGTATTCCCACTCCGCTTCAGTTGGCAAGCGCAAACCAGTCTTAGAATTGAAACATTGATATGTTGAGGTGTTTGTAGTAATGTCGCTCCAACTTACCCTTTCAACTGGTCTGGATGGACTGTCTGAAAAGCCTTTGAAAGTGCTTGGATTCCAGCCCATTTTGGCTTGCCACTGCGCTTGCGTTACTTCTGTCTTACCCAAATAGATCGCCTTGCTTAATGTGACTTGGTGCGTAGGGTTCTCATATGAACTGCAACCGTAACTATTAGACGCACTGCAACCCATGGTGAATGTGCCACCAGGAATCAGCAACATTTCTATGCCGGTGCCAGTGTCTAAAACGCGCCACGGATAGCCGCTTGCAACAATCTTGGCACGTACGCCGGAGTCTGTTACCACGTCCGGGTCTGGATTCCATTGAAGAACCGTGGCCCACCAAGTCAAATTAGTTGGGCACGGTCCGAAATTTCCTAGCATGGTTCCCAAATCAGAACTATCAATGGCTGAATCAAAATTGAAGTCGCCAGGATCACCCGATTGGCAAGGGCCAAATGAACCAAGCAATGTTCCTAAATCTGCAGAGTCCACCGCACGATCTTGATTTAAGTCGCCCACGCAGGCGCTCACTAAATTAGATTGAATGGCATCGATTGAATCACTTGAGTCGGTTGTATCGGTTGAGTCGATGTTGAAAGTGATTTCGGTTGGCGGCGCGATTGGTGGCTTTGGCAATGTCAGCGCGGACATGGTTACACATGCCGCGGCGATTGCCGCAAGGCGAACAGAGTTGGTGAACGTGTGGCGGGAGAAGATTTTGTTCAATGTGATCCTCATAATGTACTTTGCGTCGGACGTGAATTGGTTCTTTTGTGTTAACTCTGCAAAAATCTCAAGCGGCGCATAAGTGAACAAGTGATCTAGCCCCCGCTTGGGCATTGATGGTGTATTGATCCCCATGAACTTGCTTGAGTATGCTCCAGAAATCGCAAATCACAACGAAAAATTTCAAAGTTTGTGGCACATTTAACGGATTTTTGACTAACGATTTAAGGTGGATAAGACAAATTTGTGGGTTAATTGTCCCAAAATAAAAGAGTTCTCCACTAATGGGGCGAGTAGGTTCGCCTTATGGGCTCGGCACTTTCTTCAAGAGACAATTTCAGACGGGATTTTTTTCGAAACTACTCCCGCAGTTTTGGAAGAGTGAGGTAAAAGTGAAATGGAGAAAGTAAATGAAAACCTGATTCTACGGACTCATCCGCAGACAGTGCGGCGGATTCTTTTATACTCAGCTCAGGGCAAAGGGAACTCCGGAGTCTTCGCGACACGGAATCCGATGTTGTTGCCGCGGTAGCTGGGTTCGTAGCCGTACCGGTACGACGAGCGGCATCCGACTGAGTCGGCGTACCAGCCGCCGCCGCGCAGCACGCGATACGAACCTGACGAAGGTCCTGCTGGGTCCGTCGCATTGCCCGCGGCGTAACTTCCATACCAATCATTGCACCACTCATACACATTGCCTGACATGTCGTACATGCCTAACGCATTGGCGGCTTTGCCAGCAACGGCGTGTGTTGTGCTTCCTGAATTGCGTTGGTACCACCCAATATTTTCAAGCTGATTGTCATCATTGGTGCCGTTGGGAAAGCCAGGCATGCTGTGGAACGCAGTTGTTGTACCGCCTCGGTAGGCGTATTCCCACTCTGCTTCAGTTGGTAAGCGCAAACCAGTTGCAGTGTTAAAGGCAGTAATGTCATCCCCCCTTGCTGTTTCAACTGGTCTTAATGGACTGTCTGAATAACTGTTGAAATAGCTTGGATTGCTTCCCATTTTGGCTTGCCACTGAGCTTGGGTTACTTCTGTCTTACCCAAATAGAACGCCTTACTTAGCGTGACTTGGTGCGTGGGGCTTTCTATGGAATAGCAGCCGTAACTATTGGACGCGCTACAACCCATGTTGAATGTGCCACCAGGAATCAACAACATTTCTATGCCTGTGCCTAAGTCCTGAATGCGCCATGGATAGCCGCTTTCTATAATTTTTTGGCGTACAGTTCCATCGGTTACCACGCTGGGGTCTGGAAGTACTTCTAATACAC
>CANIKY010000183.1 GCA_947468085.1 Paracoccaceae bacterium
CCCCGCCCCCTGCCGCCCCAAAGCCCCCTGACACGCAGAGCCGGTCAAGCGCGCGGCTTCGACAACGGCAAGCTTGCCAATTTGCACCCGCGTGGCCACGGGTAGAACTGACGCCGTGTGCCGGATCATCGCCTCAGGCAGCCAAAAGACGCCGAAAATCACAACAAAGGTCACCCCCAAGACCAAGCCTATCCCGCGCAAGCGACCCGGTTTTGCACGGCGGCGGATCAGGGTAGAGCGGACGGTTTCAAGGGCTGCAATCATCTGCGCATCGTCAATTTCGACCGTTTCGTTGGGGGTGCCGTCCTCCAGCCGTCCGGGGGTGAAAAGCGCGGGCATTTCGCCGGGGTTCACCCGTTCGACCGATGGCAGCGACCAATGCGACAGGGCCATTTCATTACGCGGATCGGCCAGAACCAAGGTTGTATCGCGCAGGTTCACCACCACCTCGCGCAATTGCGCCGAGGCCGTCAGCCGCCAAAGCCCGACACATTCCAAGCGCTGGTATTTGGTCAAAGCGGTCATGGAGCCTTGCAAGGTTAAAGCTATTTCCCAAAGCTTAGCGGATGCCCCCCCGCGCCACAATCCGCCCCGCACCGTGTGTGTGCGCATTGGTGGGTAAATTAGGGCACAGGGGTCGTATTCAGGCGCGAAAATCTGCGGTTTGCGCCGCCTGATGTGCAAATAGGGTAGGGAGACGCAGGTGACAGGCGATCGGACAATGGCGGCGGCGGGCATGATCGTGGTCTATGCCAGCATCATCGGCTTTACCGACAATTTTGTGCGCGTCATCGCGGCAGAGGCCGGGTTGTGGCAGTTTCACGCCACGCGCACCGCGATGGCCATGGTAATCTTGGCCTTGGCGATACGCCCTTTAGGGTTGCGGTTGGGGACGCATAACTTGCGTGCGTTGGTGGCGCGCTCGGCCATTCACGGCTGTGCCATGGTGATCTATTTTTGGGCCTTGGCCTTTTTGCCCGTGGCTTTGGTGGCAGCGGGCCTGTTCACGGCGCCGATCTTTGTGCTGCTGATAGAACGCTTTGCTTATGGCGCGCGCATTGGACCAGTTCGGATTTTGGCCGTGGCCTTGGGCTTTGGCGGCGTGATCCTCGTTCTGGGGCCAGAGGCGTTGCAGGGCGCGTCTTTGCCCGCCCTGCTGCCAATTGCCGCAGGCGCGCTTTATGCCATGGGCAACATCGCCACACGCCGTTGGTGCCCGCAAGAAAGTGCCGCGACGTTGCTTGCCGGCTTCTTTTTGGCGCTAGGGCTCGCAGGCATCGTCGGAATGCTTGTGCTTAGCTTGGTACCTTTGCCCGTGCCCTTGGGCACAGATGGCTTTTTGATGCGTGGCCCGGTTTGGCCAAGCCAAGCCTTTTGGGGATGGACCTTTGTGCAAGCCGCAGGATCACTGTTGGGCGTGGGGTTGATGGTGCGGGCCTATCAAATCGCCGATGCGACACGGGTTTCAGTGATCGAATATACGATCCTGCCCGCCTCGGCCGCGTGGAGTTGGGCGATTTGGGGCGAGGTGCTGACGCCGCTTGCTGTGCTGGGCATGGCGATGATCGTGGTGGCGGGTATTTGGATTGCGCTAAAGGCCGAAGCCAAGGGCTGAGGCATCGATTTTTCTGCGAAAAATCGGAATGGGCCTAGCCTTTGCTATGGTCAAAAAAGGCAAAGCCATAGCTTTCCCGCAACCTTATGATTTTTCGCAGAAAAATCGGGACACAGAAAGACTAAACGTCGTCCACAGCTGCGCGCCAATGCCTGCGACACAGGCTGACATAGGTTTCGTTGCCACCGATCTGAACCTGCTCGCCCTCTTTGAGGGCAAGGCCATCAGGGCCACGGCGCATCACCATCGTGGCTTTCTTGCCGCAGTGGCAAATCGTGCGCACTTCGCGCATCTCGTCGGCCCAAGCCAGCAGGGCGGCAGAACCGGGGAACAGGTTGCCCTGAAAATCGACCCGAAGGCCATAGCACATCACGGGCACGCCCAGATCATCCACCGCGCGGGCCAGTTGCCAGACTTGGGGTTTGGACAGGAACTGCGCTTCGTCAATGAACACGCAGGCCACTTGTCCCTTGGCATAGCGCGATTGCAGCTTGGCATAAAGGTCTTCGTCAGGGGCAAATGTATCTGCAGGCTCGCCAATGCCGATGCGGCTGGCGATACGGCCCTCGCCGGCGCGGCGGTCAAACTGGGCAGTGATAAGATAGGTTGCCATCCCCCCCTCGCGGTAGTTGTGCGAGGCTTGCAACAGCAGGGTGGATTTCCCGGCGTTCATAGTTGAATAGTGAAAGTACAGCTTGGCCATAAGGTGATTTACCCAAAGCCTATCGGTCTCGCAAGACTTTTGGGCCGGAGAGTTGCCCCCGGCCCGAAAAGCTTAGCGCGATTTTTGCCGAGCCGGAGAGGAAGCGCCACCGGTTTTTGACGCCGGACGCAGCGGTTTTGGCGCGCCTTGGGGGCGTTGGCCGGGTTTGCCCTGCCCTTGGCCTTGTGGGCGCTGTCCGCCGGGGCGTTGGCCACGGTTTTGCGCGGGCTTGGGCGCTGCGGCGATATCGGCTGCGGCCCAAGCGGCCCCGCCGACCACGGGGATGGTCTTTTTCAACAGCTTTTCCACCGCCTGCAACTCGCCCATCTCGGCAGGCGAACAAAAGGCAATCGCATTGCCCTCCGCCCCCGCACGCGCGGTGCGGCCGATACGGTGGACATAGTTTTCCGGCACATTGGGCATGTCGAAATTATAGACATGGCGCACGCCAGGAATATCAATGCCGCGGGCTGCAACATCGGTGGCCACCAACACATCCAACTGACCCTCGCGAAACTCGGTCAAGGTGCGGTCGCGGTGGTTTTGGCTTTTGTTGCCATGGATGGATGAGGCTTTGAACCCCCAAGCCAGCAGCAATTTATAAAGCTTTTCCGCGCCATGCTTGGTGCGGCCAAAGACCAAAGCCTGTTCGCCTGGGTGCTTGAGAAGATAGGATTCCAGCAGCTTGGCCTTGTCGCCATTGGGAATGTAATGCACGCCTTGCACGATCTTTTCGACGGGCTTTCCCGGGGGGGCCACCTGCACGCGCACGGGGTTGCGCAGATAGGTGCGCGAGATTTCTTCGATATCGTTGGGCATTGTGGCCGAGAACAGCAGCGTCTGGCGATGCTGGGGGATATATTTGGCGATTTTGCGCAGCGAATGGATAAAGCCCATGTCCAGCATATGGTCGGCCTCGTCCAGCACCAGATAGCCGCACGATTCCAGCGTGACAGCGCCGCGTTCCAACAGGTCGATCAAACGGCCCGGTGTGGCCACCAGCACGTCAGAGCCTTTCAGCAATCGATCCGCCTGCCGGTTCAGCGATGCCCCGCCCACCACCATCGTGACTTTCACCGCCGTGCCCTTGGTGAAGGTCAAAAAGTTTTCGGCAATCTGCGAGACAAGCTCTCGTGTCGGGGCCAGCACCAGCGCGCGCACATGGCGCGGGGCAGGGGGGTGGCCGATATCCAGCAAGCGGTGCAGCAAGGGCAAGCCAAAGGCCGCCGTCTTGCCAGTGCCGGTTTGGGCCAGACCCATCAGGTCAGCGCCCTTCATGATATGGGGAATGGCCTGCGCCTGAATCGGCGTGGGCGTGGTCATATTGGTCAGTTCAAGCGCTTTAAGGATCTTCGGCGAAAGGCCGAGG
>CANIKY010000184.1 GCA_947468085.1 Paracoccaceae bacterium
GATAGGCGGGAAAGGGCTTCTGGGCAAGGCAAATCGCATAGTGGCGGTTGGCGCGGAATTTTTGGCATGAAAAATCGGAATATGGGGGGAAACGATTTTTCTGCGAAAAATCGGATTGCGCGGGGTGAAAGATCAGTCTTCTGCCAGCATGCCATGGTCATAAGGTGTGCGCGGCGTGGGCACGGCCAGATAGGCTGAAGGATCAATTCTGACCAAGCCGCGCAGGCAAAGCGCGTATTTGTCGGGCGCGCTAAGGTCTGTTATGGCGTCAGAGATCACGTCAAACATCAGGTCGGCATTGGCCCCCAAGGCGCTGATATAGGGCAGGCCGGGTGTCTGGTCTGTCACGCCCACCTCTTGCAGTTGGGCTGCGAAAGGATCGTGGCGCTGGATCATTTCCCAAGAGATGGCATCTATTGCCGCAATCTCGGCGCGGCCTTCAGCCACGGCGCGCGCTGATAACTGGTGACCGCCGGTGCGCAAAGTGGGGCGCAGCTTTAGGCCATGTGCTTGGGCAAAGTTTTGCACAGCGGCCCAACCGGATTGCGAGAGATCCTCATTAAAGGCCAAGCTTGCGCCGTCAAACTGCATAACATCGCGGCGTTCATCCTTTTTGGCCGCCACAAAAACGGATCTATAATAGCCGGGCGCGCAGCCATTCACGCCAAAGTTGGGCGTGCCGATCAGCGCCACTTTGCCGTGCAACTTGGCGCGGTAAGGAAAGCCGCAGGTTTGCGACAAGACCAAATCGGGCGCACCCCAAGCTGGCCAAAAGGCACCTACGCCGCGCGTCAGCGCGTCGGGGGCGGCCAATCCTGCGGTGCGCAACCCATCGCGGATCAGCGCCCAAAGCCTATCATTGCTGGGCTGCACCTCGACCCGGTCATACATGCCGAGCGCGGCGATCACGCCTTGGCCGCTCTTTGCCGGGCCAGCGCAGAGTCTACATCGCTTAATCCCAAAAGGCCCGATACCAACCGCAGCAGGCGGTCTTCATCGGCGTCGCGCTGACCATCGGCCAAGGCTACGGACCAAAGGGCCTCGACCAAGGCTGTCCGGTTTTCCAAGGGCACGGCCTCTTTCAACGCGCGGGTAAAGCGCACTGTGTCGGGGGCGAGGGTTTCGGCAGTTTCTGCCTCGACCCGCAAAGACTGTGCTTCGGGCGCTGATAACCCATAACGGCTTTGCAAAATCCGCTCGATTTTCGCAAGTTCGGGGGCAGAGGCGAAGCCATCTGCCCTTGCGATACGCACCAAAAGGGCCCCAAGCGCCAGCCGTTCTTCCGGAACGGGCAGGCGGGCGGGCGCGGGGCCGAAGAGAAGGTCTAAAAAACGCATAAGTTCACCATAAGCTTGCCGCGCCAAACTGCCAATGCCTAGCGGCGGTGGGCTTCGAAAATGGCCAAAAGGCGGGTGGCTTCTTCTATCATACCATAAGGCGGGTTAATCACGAACATCCCCGATCCTGCCATGCGGTGGCCCTCCCTTATCGGCGGAAACCGCACTTCAGATCGTAAAGCATCGGGAAAATCGCGCGTCAAGGCCGCCAGCATCTGCACATGTGGCACATCCAGCAAGATCGGATACCACAGCGCAACAATGCCAACGTTCCAGCGCTTGATTACCTTGCCGATGATCCCCGGCAGGCGGTCGTAATCGGCTTTCACCTCGTAAGACGGGTCAATCAGCATCAAACCGCGTCTTGGCGTGGGCGGGGTCAGGGCAATGGCCGCCTCTAGCCCATCCACTTGGGCGATATGGGCCCCCCATGGGGAAAGGTTGGCCTCAAGCGCGCGAAACTCGGCCGGGTGCAATTCACAAAGATGCATCACATCCCCCCCGCGCAGCAAAGCCGCGGCGATCAACGGTGATCCGGGATAGGACTGTGCCCCATGGATCGCGCGCACTTGGGTCAAAAGGCGGCGATAGGGGTGATCGGGGGGCAACCAACCCTCGGCGCGGGCAATGCCGGCGGCAGCCTCGCCCGTCTTGTCAGATTCTGCACCGGTTAGGTCATAAAGCCCGCGCCCTGCATGGGTTTCGATATAGGATAGTGGCTTATCCTTGGTCGTCAGGTAGGCCAAAGCCCAGGCCAGCAGGGCGTGCTTGTGGACATCGGCCAGATTTCCGGCGTGAAAGGCGTGTTGATAGGACAGCATGCTGCGGCCTAGCGCAACGCGAGCCTTGCGTAAAGCGGGCTTTGGGGTTGAAAGCGGGCGCATCTACCCTTAGGTGCGCATGGCATGCGAAAGGAACCAGACCGATGGATCTTATCACCCCCGAAGCTTTAACCGCACTTTTTAGTGTGATCGGCATCGATCTGGTGCTGGCGGGGGACAATGCCATTGTCATCGGAATGGCAGCGGCGGGCCTGCCCAAAGATCAGCGCAAAAAAGCCATCCTGATCGGCGTTCTGGCGGCCACCGTGCTGCGGATTGTCTTTGCGCTGGCCACCACGAGGTTGATGACCATCACCGGCCTGACACTTGCGGGTGGTGTGTTGCTGCTTTGGGTGTGCTGGAAGATGTGGCGTGAGTTGCGCAGCGGCCACGCCGCCCAAGACGGGGCAGAGGCTTTGGCCGAGAGCGACCTGAACCATGACGGCGGCATCGCCAAGGGCGCGCCGCGCAAAAGCTTTGCGCAGGCTGCTTGGCAGATTGTGGTGGCGGATGTGTCGATGAGCTTGGATAACGTGCTGGCCGTGGCCGGGGCCGCCAAGGAACACCCCGGCGTCCTGATCTTTGGCCTTGCGCTGTCGATTGCCCTGATGGGCTTTGCCGCCAGCTTTATCGCGGGCCTCTTGCAAAAACACCGCTGGATCGCCTTTGTCGGGCTGGCCATCATTTTGTATGTGGCGCTGCATATGATTTATGAAGGCGCGTTTCAGGTTTTGCCGATGATGTAGGGGTGTAACCCCCCTAAACCAACCGCTCCTGCTCCATCGCCGCCCGCACAAAATCTGCAAACAGCGGGTGGGGGGCGAATGGTTTGCTCTTCAGTTCCGGATGGAACTGCACGCCGATAAACCACGGGTGGTCTTTGACCTCGACAATCTCAGGCAATTTGCCATCCGGGCTCATGCCCGAAAAGATCAACCCGCAGGCTTCCAGCTTGTCGCGGTAGCGGATGTCGACCTCATATCTGTGGCGGTGGCGTTCTTCGATGGTGGTGGTGCCGTAAACCTGCGCCACCTTTGATCCCTCTTTCAGCACGGCCGTATAGGCCCCCAGCCGCATCGTGCCGCCTTTGGCGTCGGTGGTTTTGCGCGTGACGGTATGGTTGCCCTGCACCCATTCTTTCAAATGATACACCACCGGCGTAAAGCGCTTTTCGCCGGACTCATGGTCAAATTCTTCTGACCCTGCATTGCCCATGCCGCCCAAATGGCGGGCACTTTCGATCACTGCCATTTGCATGCCCAGACAGATGCCGAAATATGGGATCTTCTTTTCGCGGGCGAATTGCGCGGCTTTTATCTTGCCTTCCGTCCCGCGCTCGCCAAAGCCGCCGGGCACCAAAATGGCATGGAAGTTTTCCAGATAGGGGGCGGGGTCTTCGCGTTCAAATATTTCCGCGTCGATCCATTCGGCTTTCACCTTGGTGCGATTGGCCATACCACCGTGGGTCAGCGCCTCGGCAATGGATTTATAAGCGTCTTCCAATTGGGTATATTTGCC
>CANIKY010000185.1 GCA_947468085.1 Paracoccaceae bacterium
AAATGCTCGCTGCTTTCGGTGACGAAATAGCCAAGGCGGGTGAGCATTTCGTAGCGCACCTTGTTGGGGCAGCGCGGGTTCCAATGGCTGGGCTTGGGAAAGCGCCCTTCGCGGTAGCCTTTGACCAGATCGGGGTAGAGGTTCTTATACGACCCGTCGGCCTGACGGTGTTCAAAGGACAGATAAAACGCCATGTGGTTGATGCCGCCCGCGCGGTAGCGGATGTCTTCCACCGGAATGTCCAGATCGCGGGCCAATTCCCACGCCGTGCCTTGCACCGAATGGCACAGGCCCACTTGTTTGATCGCCGGATATTTCGCGGCAATCGACCATGTGTTGATCGCCATCGGGTTGACATATTGCATCATGATCGCGTCGGGGGCGACCTGCATCATATCCTCGCAGATCGACCAAAGCGCAGGCACAGTGCGAATGCCGCGCATGATGCCGCCGATGCCCAAGGTGTCGGCGATGGTTTGGCGCAGGCCGAATTTCTTGGGAATTTCAAAGTCGGTGATCGTGCAGGGATCATAGCCGCCGACCTGAAAGCAGCAGACGACAAAATCGGTGCCAGATAGAGCCGCGCGCTGGTTGGTATAGGTTTTCACGCTGGCCTTGCTGCCCAAAGTGGTGGCCATTTTGCCCACGATGATTTCGGATTCCGCCAGACGTTCGGGGTTGATGTCCATCAGGCGAATCTCGGCTTGGGCCAAGGCGGGGCGGCTAAGGATGTCGCCGGCGATGTTTTTGGTGAAGACGCTAGAGCCTGCACCGATGAAGGTGACGATGGGTTTGGCCATGGGATGTCCTTAACTACAGAGCTTGGTTGGAACGCCGTAACGTTCGGGGAGGGGAAAAAAGCGCGCCATTCAGGTGGCAATTTCGAAAGCAGCGCGCACGAGGCGTTTGGTGTAATCGGTGGCGGGGCGTTCCAGAACATCTTTCACCGGACCTTCTTCGACGATCCGGCCGTTTTGCATCACGATCACCCTGTGGCACAAAGCGCGCACCACTTTCAGATCATGGCTGATGAACAGATAAGACAGGCCACGATCCCGCTGCAATTGGCGCAAAAGGTCGATGATCTGCGCTTGCACCGACAGATCAAGGGCAGAGGTGGGTTCATCTAGCAAGATAAATTCCGGCTCTAGGGCTATGGCACGCGCTATGGCGAGGCGCTGGCGCTGGCCGCCAGAAAACTCGTGCGGAAAACGGTTCAAGATCGTGTCGGGCATGCCCGCATCGCGCAGCGCTTTTTGCACACGGGCCAAGCGGTCGGCATTGCCTGACCCGATGCCATTGACGATCAACCCCTCTTCGATGATCTGGCGCACCGACATGCGGGGGTTCAGGCTGGCGAAGGGGTCTTGAAAGACAATCTGCATCCGGCTGCGCAGGGGTTTCATTTGGGCGCGGGAATGGCCTTCGATCCGCTCACCCAAAAAGGACACCTCGCCGCCGTTGAGCGTGTTAAGCCGCAGCAGGGCTTGGCCAAAGGTGGTTTTCCCCGACCCGCTTTCACCGACAAGGCCCAAAGTCTCACCCCGTTTCAGCGTCAACGACAGGCCATCCACCGCTTGCAATTGCGAATAGGTGCCACGAAACACCCCGCCACGGCGCAAGGTGTAGGTTACGCGCACATCTTTGCCCGACAGGACGGTGTCTTGGCCGACCTCTCGCGCATTGGCCTGCCCCTTGGGTTCGGCACCCAACAGGCGTTTGGTGTAGGGGTGCTGGGGGTTTGTGAACACCTGTTCGGTTGGCCCGTCTTCGCGCACAAGGCCGTGCTGCATGACATAGACGTGATCGGCGAATTGCCGAACAACCGTTAGGTCATGGGTGATCAAAATCACCGCCATGCCAGTTTTGGCTTTAAGCGCCTTGATCAGGTTCAAAATCTCAGCCTGAACGGTCACATCAAGGGCGGTCGTGGGTTCGTCGGCAATCAGCACATCGGGGTTGTTGGCCAAGGCCATGGCGATCATGACGCGCTGGCGCTGACCGCCGGAAAGCTGGTGCGGGTATTGGTTGATGCGCGCCTCTGGGTCGGGGATTTGCACCTCGGCCAGAAGTTCAATCGCACGGGCCCAAGCGGCGGCTTTGCTGATTTTGGTGTGGATGCGCAGCACCTCGGCCAGTTGGGTGCCGATCTTATAGACGGGGTTCAGCGAGCTCATCGGTTCTTGGAAGATCATCGACAAGCGGTTGCCGCGCAAGAACCGCATCTGGCTTTGCGGCAGGCGCGCCATGTCTTTGCCATCATACAGGATCGAGGTGTTGTCCGACACCTTTGCCCGCTTTGACAAAAGCCGCATCACGGCGCGGGCTGTCACCGACTTGCCCGAACCGCTTTCACCCACCAAAGCAATGGTTTGGCCGCGGTGCAGGGTAAAGGACACATCCTTGACCGCCTCAATCTCGCCCCCCATGACTTTAAAGCGCACGGCGATGTTTTTGGCGTCTATCACAACGGTGGTGTCTGTCATGATCGGCACCTCAATAGGGGTCAACGGCATCGCGCAGGCCATCGCCCAGCGAGTTAAACGCAAAGACCGCGACCAGCAGGAACCCCACCGGAGAGAGGATCCAAGGATGGGTGCCAATCGACCCAAAGGTCGCCGCATCTTGCAGCATCAAGCCCCAAGAAATCAGCGGCGGCTTCACAGCAAAGCCCAGATAGCCCAGAAAGCTTTCCAACAGGATGATCGTGGGAATGCCCAAGGTCACGGCCACGATCACATGGCTTAACACATTGGGCAAAATATGCCGTGTGATGATGCGCCCGTCTGATGCGCCAACGGCCACCGCCGCGCGCACATATTCAATCCGCGCCATGGCCATTGTTTTGGAACGCACCTCACGGCTCAGCTGCGCCCAACCAAGGCCCACGATCACCAAGATCACAAAGCTTAAAAACAGCGAAGATGGCGCTGTCGGCGGAATAAGCGTGGTCAGCGTCAAGTACAAAGGCAGTTGCGGGAAGGCCAAGATAATTTCAACAAAGCGTTGAAACCACATATCAAACCGCCCGCCAATATAGCCCGAGGTGATGCCCAGCATCGTGCCGATGATCGTGATCAGCGTGATCGACACCAGCGAGATCATCAAGGACAGACGGCTGCCAAACACCCCGCGGCTTAGGATATCGCGGCCCAGTTTGTCTGTGCCCAAAAGATGCAGCGCCGTGCCGTCATCTACCCCGAACAAATGCCGCTCCATCGGGATCAGACCCCACAGGCGGTAAGGTTCGCCCTTGGCAAACAGCACCAGATGGCGCGGGTGGTCCAGATCGGGGCCAGTCAGCGGTTGGAAGGTGACAGGATCAAGCTCTGCTCCCTCCACGATGGAATAGGCCACAGGCCAAGCGGTGAAGCCGTCTTTGGTGAAAAACGAAAGCTTATCGGGCGGGGTGAACGAGGTTGTTGCGGTGTTCGGGTCCATCGGCGCGACGAATTCCGCAAAAATCGCCGTCAACAGCAGCAAGCACACCAAAACAAGCCCGATCATGCCGGGAACAGAGCGTCGAAATTTGCGCCAGACCAAAGCGGGATAGCTTTGATTGGTGGTATTGACGGTAGAGGTGCGGGCATCTTCGACCTCACCTTCATGCAGGATGCTCATGCGTC
>CANIKY010000186.1 GCA_947468085.1 Paracoccaceae bacterium
CCGCACCACTTACACTGCCATCCGCCGCAAGGATGGGCAAAGGTCCAAGCCTTGGCAACACACTGTCCGCGACTGCGTGATCGCCAAGCAAGATTGCTGCAAGCAAGAAAAGTCCGCGTATCATTCGATCCACCCCATGATCCCGGGTCTGTTGCAAGCGCTCGCCATGTCTTTGAATGCGGCCGAGAACCCAAGCAGGCTGAAGGAAAGCCTGGAAGGGGCATTCGTGGCTTTTGCCACACCGCCGATTTCCACAGATTTGCCAAACCGCAGGGCTTTAACCAGATCATTCGTCATTGACCCATCCGAAAGCGGCTGGGGAATTAAGGCACCCGTCTTTGGTTCGACCACCAGTCCAAATCCAGTGCCGTCAATCATGGCCGCCAGCGGCGCGTCGGCTCGGAACGGGTTCGGCGTAACAAGGTCGATGGCCATCATTCCGCCTGACCCCTTTGAATCGACCGAAAACTCCATGCGAAGCCCTGTTTCAAGGCCCTCTTGCGCTGTCGCGATCGTGGTTATGCGACACAAACTGCCGGCGCTGTCTCCCAATACCGACCAATCGGCGTGGCGGACCAATTCTGCACTGCCTGCCGGCATCGGGGCAGCTTGGGTGGCGTCATTCACGGTTGTTTTAAGCATATCTGGAACAGACGCGGGCCAGAGGTAATCACCAGAAGGGTACTTTTGCTCTGCGTTGAACTGCGCGATGAAGCGGCGATCGGTCACGGTGAACACACCGCTCTTACCCACATCAACGCCATCCGTACCGTAGAGCACTGCCAGCAATTTGCGGATGTGCACTCTATCAGCATCAGACAGCGCCAACCGCACTTCGGCGGCGCTGTGCTCCACGGGGGTCAGGGCAGGCGAATCAAGACCCGTGGGCCTGCATGCCAGAGCAAGAAGCCTTAGAATGCCGTCATGGCTTAGATGGTCATACCGCGCACTAGAATAACCTCCATCACCGTTGCGCACTGTCAGATAAAGGCTGTTTTTGGCATCCGCGCCCGGATCCAACAAAGCCCAGATCGGGTCAGCAAGCAAATCGTTTGGGGCAAGCCCTTGTTGGCTGACAAAGGGATGTCGTTCGCCCTTGCGGACAATCACAGCATCAGCGATGCCGCTGCCGTCTAACCCGAAGGCAAGCGAAGGCTTCATCATGTCTGACGAAAGAAACAAACGTGCAGGACCGTTCCCAGTTGTGGCATCGGGTTCAAGCACGATGCGGCACGCTGCCTCGTCTGGAGAGAATGATACCGAATGCAAAGGTAGATCTTGAGCTTGGCAGTTCGAAACGCTGACAATCACCAGCGGGGTTGCAAGAACGGTACGAACCAGCCATCTGATCATAACAACCCCATTCCATCCCTTAGGCAACTCCAATCGCCCCCTCAACACTGATCCAAGTGGCCATCCCAGAGTTTTCACCTAAGCCCAGAGTTATTAGCCATAATAAGACCAAAGCGGCAAGTGCGCCGTGGGATACATTTATATCTGATCACGTGCAAATTCGCATAGCAACCTTTCGCCAATCCTTCATCAGTCCAAACATCTGCGCGAGTTTATGCCATCTATAGCGAACAGTGACATCTTTCGCCCGACGGACATTGATAGTCTTCCCACGTGAAACACAAGAGAGTAGATCATAATGTCTTAGCGTCTTACCAAAAAAATAAGCATTTAACCTCAGCCCGCTGACAATTTGGCGGTCCAATATTTTGCCGACAAAATGCCCTTGTGGCCTGTCGATCACCTCGGGTGGCTTTTTGCTATCGAAAGCCTGTGGCAGCAGAAAATTGCGAGGAAAGGTCACCCTTCATTCGAACCCAGCAACAGGGATGCGCGCCGCAAGGGTTGTATGATTTGAGCCTGTTTATCTTGACGGGCATTCTATAGTCGGGAATAGATACGGTCGTTCTGTCGCCTGCGGTTGGGTGCGGATTCAAGGGGCTTAATCATGTCAAAGCAACTGCTGATCTACGGACGTACCGCGCCGATAACAGTCACGTCCCACAAGGATTGTTCAGTTCAGACAAACAAAGGCTTTGCCTTCGCAGCAGGCCTGAATTCGGCGCCCTTGGTCGCCGTAGAGTTTGCTGCAGCTGCACTTGATATGACCATCGTATTTTCAGGAACACAGGATTCTGTGTTTCCATCCCTACTTCTGGGGATACGCGATGGGCAAAACCTTTTCGTGGGCCCTGACCGCGCATGGACGGGCAATTACATACCGGCATTCTTGCGCCGCTATCCTTTTGTTTTTTCAGATGCCGACCAGAATGATGCTTACACTTTATGCATCGATGAGGAATCAGAAGCGCTGAACCGTGAAGGCCGGGGCGAGCGACTTTTTGACAGTCAGGGTCTTCGCAGCCAGTACCTAACCTCCATGCTGGATTTTGTAACAAGCTATCAGGGCCATTACGAGCGCACGAAGCTATTTTGCCAACGCCTTGTTGCACTAAAGCTCCTTGATGGGATGCAAGCCCAGTTCACGGCGCCTGATGGCCGAACTAGCGCTGTGTCGGGCTTTTTGACGATAAACCGGGATCGAATGAAAGCGGTTTCAGAATCTGACCTGCGCACAATGTTTGGAAATGATGAATTAGAACTGTGCTATCTGCACCTTCAATCCCTTCAAAACATTGACAAGCTCAGCCTAAGAAGCGTGGGCGTGACGCCGGGCGTTTCTCCTTGAAGGACTGCACAAGGCGCACTCCACCCACACTAAAGCGGCCCATCAAATCAAGTATTGTTGGCAACCCCAAATTGAAAAAGAGGTGCTTCTTGCTTGACATAGGCTGCCATATCATAATTCTAGCTCAGATATGACGTTCCCAATCCTTGCCATCTCAGGTCCGCCAGGTGCGGGCAAGTCAACGTTGATCGCTGCACTTGTCGCCCGTCATCGTGTGAACGTCATCTATTTTGATGCACATGAGCAGATGACAGACCGCAGCCCGGCCGAAATTTCGGATTGGATCGCACGCGGGATGCCCTTGGCCGAGACTTTGCCGCCGAACTTGGTCGCACATTTGCAAGACGCAGCCCAAGATGCGCCAGTGTTGTTCGAAACCCCAATGGGCCGTGCAGTGCCAGACCATTCCTCGTTGATCAGCTGGTCAGTCTGGCTCGACCTGCCGCCTGATATTGCGCTTGCCCGAAAGATTGCGGCGACTGTCGGTTGCGGGGAATGGGACTCGCTAGATGAGCTTTCTGATTGGCTGCAAGGCTATCTTGCAAACTATCCCCTTATTATTGCGCCCTCTTTGGTGATGCAAACGGCGCGGGTGCGGCACTTGGCCAACGAGATACTTGACGCCCGTCTTTCCCCTGACAGGCTGGAAGAGCAGCTTTCCGCGCGGATGCGTATCCTGCAGATGTGCGGTTAAGCCCCTACTCGGATCGCCCAGATATTGCCAGTTGCCTATCGCGCTGTTCTTCACGGCGCATAAGGTCCGTGCGGCTTTGCGCTTGCCTGAGGTCTTCGCGCCATTGACACCAGCGCAAAATAGCAACGCCCAGTTCGGGGCGCTTAAAGCGCA
>CANIKY010000187.1 GCA_947468085.1 Paracoccaceae bacterium
AGGCTGAAGATATCTTCCAGCCGGTCAACCTCGGCGAGCATCTGGGCGATAGCGCGTTCGGCAATGCGCTTGTCGGGATGCCAAAGGGTGATGTTGGACAGTCCTCCAAGGGTTTCACCGCTCCAACGAGCCAGTTCGGCGGGGTGGCCAAGTCCGCGCATCGACAGGATGCCACCAGGCAGGGCAAGTGCAGCCCCAAGGATTTTAAGTGATTGGCGGCGGTTCAACGGGCGTGTCATGGCTTACGCCTTTTCCGGCATGCGCAAGCCGAACGTCAGGTTTGGGACACTGCCCCTTTCCCGGCGCTTGCGGGCCTGTGCCAAGGGGGGACAACGGTGGTCATCATGATATTCGACCTGGCAGTCAAGGCATTGAAAACATTCCGACATGATGATTTTCCCACTGCTTTCAATGGCCCGAACCGGACAGGACCTTTCGCACAGGTGGCATGGGCTGCCGCATTCGGGCCGCCGTTTAAGCATATCGATCAAATGCAGGCGGTCGAGAACGGCCAATCCAGCCCCAAGCGGACACAGGAACCTGCAATAGGCTCGCTCGGTAAAGAGCCCGATCAGCAAAAGGATCGTGGCATAGATGACATAGGGTAGTCCGCGCACGAATACCGCCGTGATTGCGGTTTTGAAGGGTTCGACCTCTTCGACTTTGGCGCCGATGGAGGGGGCGGCGAAGGTTAATACGATGATCAGCGCGACGAGCCCGTATTTTACAAGCCATAGTTTTCTTTGGATTTTTTCTGACGGGTTCCATTGCGGCAGACCAAGGGCTCTTGCGACTTGGGCTAGCAATTCCTGAAGCGCGCCAAAGGGGCAGAGCCAGCCACAAAATACGCCGCGCCCAAGCAGGACCAGCGAAATCAAGGTATAGATCGAGATCATCACGATTAACGGCTCGGCCAGATAGAAGGCATAGCCCAGGTGATCGAACGGCGCCTTGATGTAGTTCAAAAGATGCACGATGGACAGTTGTGCGCTGGCGGTCCAGCCGATCCAAAACAGGGTGAACAGCAAAAACCCGGTGCGGACATAGCGGTGCAAAAGCCGGTTTCGCGCCAACTTGTGCTGAAAACCGAGAATTAGAGTCAGAACAATCAGGGCTACCCCAAGGATCGCAATGTCACGCTTTCCTTCGACCCAGGGTTCGACCCAGGCCATAGAGCTTGAGGTATCTGGCATCAAGATCAACTGCGGTGGAAGGGTGTAGGTAAGTTCTGCCAGTAAGAAGGGCACCTTGGTGCCGTCAGGCCGCAGCCCTGAGGCAAAGATCTGCGCGGTCCAGGGCTCCATCGGATCAAAGCCGCTGTCCGCAGGCAAGATCAACAGATCGGCAATGGTCCGCGTAGACATGATTGCCTCGGCCTTGCTGAAATAGACGTCATGGCCGTCTTGAGAGATCATGACCCGGTCCAACCGGAAATCGTTGGAAAGATTGTTGAATTTTGTGCCGCGGTGATCATAGGCCCCGCCGACACTGCCCACAAAGATTGCGTTTATCCCTGCGGGTTTGTCGTTTACCAGGGCCTCAAAGCTTTCTGGTCCAGCCCCGTTACGCCCTACCGTCGGCGGGTTGCCATAGCCCACCACAAAATCAATATAAGTGTCGTCTGGTCCACCGTGCATAGGCATTTCAGGCAGCAGATCACCAAGCCCGACCTTGGTCATCACGGCCCGCAGATCGGCGTTGGTAATATGTGCCTGTGCAAGGGCACCATTGGCGACCAACTCGTTGATACTGAGAGGTTTGAAGTTAAAAGTGTCGATGGTCGGTTCGTTGATCACGATTTCCTCGGTCCGATATCGCAGGACCATGCGTGCGCCTTCCTGCACGGCGTTGCGCATCGCGCGGGCAGAAATGGTGGCGCCCGCCACATACGAGGGTTCAAGGCTGCCCGCTGCCCCTATCCGACCTTCGACGCCTTGCAGGCTCATCAGATATTGGACCATCCGACCGGTCCGGGCACGGTCGTTCAGAAGATAGGGCTCACGGTGAAAGAGCAGGGCGGCCCCTGTGATCTTGCCGTCCATATCGATCCCGGCGATTACATCAAAGGGCGTACTGGAATAGCCGGGTGCGCGCAGCACGTCGAAGGTCGAAAAGATGTAGCCTACCATTTCATCGCCTACAAAGGCAGCGGCGGCTATTGGGCCATCGTCGGCCACTAATGCGACCCTTTCGACGCCTTGAAAGACCAGTTCGATGACCGCGGGGGTCAGCCTGTCTAATAGGGGGACGGGTGTTAACGTCGGGTCAAAGGCATTTATTGCGGGCATCACCTGAACCGGCTCCCGGGTTGGCTGACCGGTCATGATTGCCGTGCTTTGGGCGTGGTCGTGAGTTTCTTCTTCCGGATTGATTTCGATGGTCGTGGGGGCGCTGTTCGTCTCCGTCTCTTCTTCCGAGTTTGATTGCGCGCACGCCGGCATGGCCAAGATGGCCAGCGATAGTGACATGGCCAGAACCAAAACAGCGACCCATTGCGATGGTCGATATGCAGACGGATTCCTTGGTTCGGGTCGGATCATTTGTCGCCACATCCCGAGTTATCTAACGTGCCATCCGGCATGACAGTCTTGCAATAGATGACGTTGTCCACCTTTGTGTCTTGAAGATTGGCCCCCAGCAGGGATGCCCGCTCCAATGAGGCGCTACCAAGATTGGCGTTGGTCAAGTCCGCGTCCGACAGGTCTGCCCCGAACAAATCTGCCCCGCCAAGGTTCGCGCCGGTCAGGTCAGCCGCCGACATATGCGCCCCAACCAGATTGGCACCGCCAAGATCGGCGTCCATCAAATGGGCGCCGGTCAGGTCCGCATGAAAAAGGTTCGCTCCTCGCATATCCGCGCGGACCAGGGTGGTTCCGTCAAGATTGGCCCCGATCAGGACGCTGAAATACAGCCGCGCCGACGTCAAGTTGCTGTCGGTCAGGGTCGTCGCCCGCAAGTCTGTTTGAACAAAATTTGCGCCCTGCAAATCGCAAGCCCTGCACGTCATCGACCCAAGGAATGTGGTGAGATCGTCCGTATCCCACGCGACCGCAAGCGTTGGAAGTGCTGCCAAGCACATGACCGCCATAGCCTTACGCAAGACGACCACTTGCCCGCCCAAAATCTGATCCTTCCGCTAAGTTGACGCTGCTGCGCTGCCGGTGCAGTCGTCAATTTCATACTGACAGGCCGACAGGGCCAAGGGAAATGCCAAGATGGTATCGTTCTGGCCTGCGCCGCGTCCTTATCAATGCCTTTCCCATGACTTCATTGCACCCTAAGGCAAACGCCCTCCCCAGAAAGGTGAGTAAGAGGTGGGATGGCTTGGGCGCCCTGAAATTTATTAATTTAAAAACAATAGTTTGCAGGTTTTCGGTTGGCTGGATAGACAATGTACAGATCCAGAAAGGTGGGTGAGAGTGGTTGCTTTGAGTAAAGATCCCATGAAAAATCTATGCTATCTATTGGGAAATCAGATCGACCAATCCCTTAT
>CANIKY010000188.1 GCA_947468085.1 Paracoccaceae bacterium
GCCTTGGCCATTTTGCATCAGGCTTGGGGGGGGTGGACCAATCCGCAAGTGTTGCACGCGCCCCTGCAAGGTCTGCTCGTAAACGCGCTGGCCTCGGTTTTGAACGCGGTCTGGGCTTGGGTTTTGATCCACAATGGGCGGCGCGCCCGCTCTCCGGCTTTGGTGGCGGATGGTAAGCATTTGTATCTGGATGTCGTTTCGTCTGTTGTGGTGACGCTGGGGGTATTGCTGGCGATCGAGACGGGCTGGTATTGGCTTGATCCTGCCTTGGCCGCTTTTGTGGCTGTTAACATTCTTTGGTCCGGCTGGCGTGTCATTCACGACAGCCTGTCAGGCCTGCTAGATGAATCCCTCTCTGATGATGTCCTTACCGAAGTGCGCCGCATCATCGCCACCGAAGCCGTGGGTGCGGTTGAGGCGCATGATCTGCGCACCCGCACCGCAGGGGCTGCCACCTTTATCGAGTTTCACTTGGTGGTTCCGGGCGCGCTTTCTGTCTCGCAAGCCCATGATTTGTGCGATCGGGTCGAGGCTGGCCTGAAGAAAGTTGTCGAAGGCTGCGTCGTCACCATCCATGTCGAGCCCGAGTTCAAAGCCAAACATAGCGGGATCGTGGTTGTTTAGGCGCCAAAGCGCCTTGTCTGGTCATTTCGGCAGAAAAACTGCGGGGGTGTATGGGCCGGCCCCTGATTTTTCCGGGCTGCTGCCTAGATGCGGAACAAAGGCTGCAACAGGCGCGGAATAAATCCCACAAAGCGCAAAGGCGCATCGGTTGCAGCCAGGCAAATGCAATCCGCATCCGCTTCTGCAACGGGCTTGTGCGACAAATCTTTGTCCGCAATCTCCAGATCCCCTGGCCCAAAGCGGTCGGTCGCATCGCGAAACGCGCCGTGCAGCACCAGCGTCAGTTCCATGCCGCGGTGGCCGTGGTCGGGCACGGCAAGCCCTGCCGGAATGTGCAACAGCCTCACAGTGGCTTGGGACCCCGTTGGCAAGATCGCCTGCCGCACGCCCCCGCCCACCGGACGCCATTTGACATCATCAAGGTCGCCCCCGACATAAGCCGCTACGGGGGCAGGTAGGCTGCTCTTGCGCTGCGCTACCGGTGGGGCAGATACCACCGGCACGTCCAACCGCGCCATCATCCGCGCCAGAGCTTCGGTGCTGACAGGCGTCTCTCGCTCGGCGTCGATCACTGCTCCGCCCAGCGCCTCAAAGCTTTCCAGTCTTGCGCGGCAATCGTCACACAATGTCACATGGGTCGCCACCACGAGGCCGAAGGCCTCACTCAGATGGCCAGAGGCATAGCCCATCAATAAGGCGTCATTCAGATGGTGGCGGATCGAAGAAGATATCGTCATCAGGTTAGCTTTCCGTCATTTTGGCGCGCAGCCTGTCCAAAGCCAGACGAATGCGCGACTTTATCGTGCCCAAGGGCAAACCGGTTTCAAGGGCAATTTCCGAATGGGACAAGTCACCGTAAAAGGCGCGCTGGATCAGGCTGCGCTGCTTTTCGGGCAATTCGGCCAAGGCTGCGCTCAAAAGGCGGCCCTCTTCTGCTGCGGCATAAACTTCGGCTTGATCGGGTTCAGCCTCTTGATCCCAAGGCATGGCCTCGGGGTCCGGGCGGCGTTCGCGCCGCATCATATCAATCATCCGGTTGCGCGCTATGGTATAAATCCATGTCGAAACCGCCGCGCGCTCTGGGTCAAATTGGGCTGCCTTGTGCCACAAAGTGGCCATGACATCTTGCACGCAATCTTCGGCCTTACTTGGCGTTGCCCCTGATTTCATCAGATAGGATTTCAGTCTTGGGGCAAAATGACCAAACAAGGCGGCAAACGCAGCCCGGTCGCGCTTGTCGCGCACGGCCAGCATCAGGGCCGACCAGTCTGTCTGCTGCACCGCCACTCGACTGTTTCCCTTTTGCCGCCCCGCAGATACCTGCATGATCGCACCATAGGCGCGAACGCCAGCGCGTCCATCGGCAATCGCCAGAAAAGAGGATGTCATCATCATAAAAGTCTTACGCATCACAACAGGGACTGGATCATAGCCCCTCAAATGCCCAAATATTGATCCAGTGCCTTTTCTGTCGCGTACCTGCTAGTGTCACTTAATGGAGCCAACATGCCCTTTGAAACCGCCTCTGCCCCTGCCCGCCGCATTGCCGTCATCGGGGCTGGAATTTCAGGCATGTCAGCTGCCCACCTGCTTGCTAAAGATCATAATGTCGTTTTGTTTGAATCAGGGGCCAGTTTGGGCGGCCATGCCACAACGGTGATGGCGGGTAAGCGCGGTGATCAGCCCGTCGACATGGGCTTTATCGTGTTCAACAAGATCAATTACCCGCGCCTGACCGCCTTGTTTGACAAGCTCAACGTGCCCCTCGCCCCCTCCAACATGAGCTTTGCCTGCTCCATCCAAGGTGGGGCGCTGGAATTCGGGTTGCACAACCTTAACACGTTGTTTGCGCAGCGCCGAAATCTGGTCAACCCGCGCTATCTGCGGATGCTCAGCGATATCTTGCGCTTTCACCGCCACGCTGACCGCGTTTTGACCCCCGGCATGACCTTGCGTGATTTGTTAAGCGCGATGCGGATGTCGGATGCTTTTCGCGATCATTACATCTCTCCGTTCACTGGGGCCATTTGGTCGACCCCCTCGGCCGGAATGCTCGACTTCCCGGCCGAGGCGCTGATCCGTTTTTTCAAGAACCACGGGCTGATGGGGGTTTGGAAACATCATCCGTGGTTCACCGTTCAGGGCGGCTCGGTCGAATATGTGCGCCGACTGGCGGCCGATCTTGCCCGCCATGGGGTCGATATCAGGGTGTCCACGCCCATCGCAGGCGTGCGCCGCACAGCAGATGGTGGGCTTGTCCGTGCCGTGGGCGGCGAGTGGGAGATGTTTGACGAGGTGGTCTTTGCCACCCATTCCGACGACACGCTGCGCCTATTGAGCGATCCGACACCCGTGGAAACAGCCGCACTTTCCGCCATCCGCTACCAGCCCAATCAGGCGATCTTGCACGCTGATCCGTCCCAAATGCCCAAATCGCGCCGCATCTGGGCCTCGTGGAACTATGCCGAACCTGCAGGCCCGCGTCCGGATCGCATCGATCTGACCTATTGGATGAATTCGCTGCAACCCATCCCGAAAGATGATCCGCTCTTTGTCACCCTCAACCCCACCCGCCAGATTGACGAGCGAATGATCCATCAGGTCCGCACCTTTCACCACCCCGTCTATGACCAGCCCGCCTTGGCTGCTCAAGAAAAAATCCGTGCCATCAATGGACAGTCTGCCACATGGTTCTGCGGTGCATGGATGAAAAACGGCTTTCATGAAGACGGCTTCGCGTCAGCCGTCGATGTGTCCACGGCCCTGCAATCCCGCCATGCCCTAAGCGAGGCTGCATGATCCAGTCGCCCAGCACAAAGACCCCCCTTCCACA
>CANIKY010000189.1 GCA_947468085.1 Paracoccaceae bacterium
CAGGTCAACACCCTGCGCGACACCCACGGCATCTATATGGTCGGCGACAGTCGTATCAACATCGCGGGCCTGAATGTCCGCACGGTGCCTATCCTTGCCCAAGCCATAGCATCCGTCGGCGGCTGATCTTTATCTTGGCCTAAATCGTGCGCGGGTGTGAAACCCCCTTCGCTGCGGGTGTGCAGGGCGCAGATCGCGTCGTTTTCGCGCTTTTTTCCTGCCCCGCATCGTGGTTGAGTGCGCGCGACACATGCGGCAACGAAGGAACGGCGCAATGGCGAAAGCGGCCAAACGGATCACGGCAGAGGTGGCAGCCGCCCTTGTGCAATCGGGGATGTGGCTGGATTATGGCGCCGTTCTGGGCCAGCCCGATGTCTTTGACGCCGCCTTGGCCAAAAGGCTGGGCCAAGTCACTAATCTGCGCATCCGGTCTTGCCTGTCTACCCGCGCGCGCGCCGTGCTAGAGGCTGACCCCAAAGGCGAGCATGTCTTTTGGTTTTCCACCCATTTCAGTGGCTATGATCGGCGCAAGCATGATCAAGGCATAGCGCATTACCTGCCCGTCCATTTGGGCGAAATCCCCGACTATTACCGCCGCTTCATCGACCCCGTCGATATCGCGGTGTTCAAGACAGCGCCCATAGATGCCAACGGCTATTTCAACTTTGGCCCATCAAACCTGTGGATGCGCGCCTTGGTCGAACGCGCCAAGGTGGTGATCATCGAGGAATGCGCCGGCCTGCCCTATGTCATGGGTGACGGCACCGGTGTGCATATCTCGGAAGTGGATTTCATTCTGGCCGGTGACAGCCAGCCCATGGCCGAACTGCCCAAACCTGTGATCACCGACGTCGACCGCGCCGTGGCCCGCCTGATCGCGGCCGAGATCGAAGACGGGGCCTGTTTGCAGATTGGCATTGGTGGCATGCCCAATGCCGTCTGCGGTCTTTTGGCGGAAAGTGCCGTGCAAGATCTGGGCATCCATACCGAGATGATGACCGACGGCATCGTCGATCTTTACCGCGCCGGACGGGTCACCGGGGCCAAAAAGCAAATCAACCCCGGTAAGATGGTCTGCACCTTCTCGCTGGGGGCGCAATATCTGTACGACTTTATCCACCGCAATCCGATGGTCGAGTTCCACCCCGTCGATTACACCAACATGCCCCATATCATCATGCAAAACGACAAGGTGGCCGCGATCAACAACACGACGCAAATGGATTTGCAGGGCCAAGCGGCGTCCGAATCGGATGGCTACCGCCATATCTCGGGCACGGGGGGGCAGTCGCAGTTCGTGCGCGGGGCCTATGCGTCAAAGGGGGGGAAAAGCTTTATCTGCTTGGCGTCTACTTATGAAAAGAAAGGCGAGCGTAAAAGCCGCATCGTCACCGCGCTGACCAAGGGCAACATCGTCACCACCCCGCGCAGCGATATGATGTATGTGGTGACAGAATACGGCATGGTCAACCTAAAGGGCCGCACGGTGGCGGAACGGGCGCAGTTGCTGATCTCGATCGCGCATCCCGATTTCCGCGAGGATCTTTCCCGCGAGGCGCATCAGAACAACCTGATCCCGCGCGGGTATATCTGACCCTCTCTGCGCCATAAAAAACGGCCCGTGCGGGATGCACGGGCCATTTTCCATATCCAAGGCGGGGGAGGATGCCGCCTTGGACGGGAGGGGCTTTAGCTGTTGTAGGCGTTCTCGCCATGCGAGGTTTGGTCCAGGCCTTGGCGTTCGTCATCGGTGGAAGGACGCAGGCCGAAGATCTTGTCGATGCCCCAGAACAGCACAAGTGACACGCCGCCCGACCACACCAGCGTGACCAGAACGGCCTTGATTTGCGTGATCACCTGCGGACCCATCTCAAAGGTCCCGACCACAGCGGGGAACACTTTGTAATCCATAAAACCCTGACCACCCAGCGACGGGTCAGCCAAAATGCCAGTCCCAATGGCTCCGATGATGCCGCCCACGCAATGCACGCCGAAGACGTCAAGGCTGTCGTCATAGCCCAACTTGCCCTTCACATAGGACACAAAGGTATAGCAGGCAGGCGAGACGAGCAGGCCCAGCACAATGGCCCCCATCGGGCTTGCATACCCCGCCGCAGGGGTAACTGCGACCATACCGGCCACAGCCCCAGACACAGCGCCCAGCAAAGACGGGCGGCCATGGCGGAATTGTTCAACCAAGGTCCAAGACAGCGCCGCAGCAGCTGTAGCGACAAAGGTGTTCATAAAGGCCAGTGCTGCGTAGCCGTTGGCCTCTAGGTTCGATCCGGCGTTGAAACCAAACCAACCGACCCACAGCATTGACGCGCCGATCATCGTCATGGTCAGTGAATGAGGGGCCATGTTTTCTTTGCCAAAGCCCACGCGCTTGCCAATCACCAAGCAGCCCACCAAGCCTGCGATGCCTGCGTTGATATGCACCACCGTGCCGCCGGCAAAATCCAATCCGCCCCAGCCCCAGATCAATCCCATGTCAGTGGGTGTGTCAGCCAAGAAGTCCGGTCCGGACCAATACCAGACCATATGCGCGATAGGGAAATAGACGATCGTCACCCAAAGGCCGCAAAACAGCATCAGCGGCCAGAATTTAATCCGCTCGGCAAAGGCCCCTACGATCAGTGCGGGCGTGATGCAGGCGAAGGTCATCTGGAAGATGACGAAGGCATATTCTGGAATATAGACGTTGTTCGAAAAGGTCGCGGCAAATGTCGATACGCCCACACCTGACAAGAAGGCCTTCGACAGGCCACCCAGATAGGGCGAGCCCGAGGTGAAGGCCAAGGAGTAGCCAAAGGTTACCCACAAAACCGCCACCAAACACACGATCATGAAGGTCTGCATCAACACGCTGAGCATGTTCTTGCTGCGCACCAGACCACCGTAAAACAGCCCCAAGGCTGGAATGGCCATCAACAGCACCAAGGCTGATGAGACGAGCATCCAAGTTGTGTCGCCCTTGTTCACCATCCCTGCCTGCGCCACCGCGTCGGGGGCTTTGATCAGGGCTGTCTGCGCCCAAGCTGGTGCTGCGGCAGACAAAGACGCTGCCAACGCCCCCGCTTTTGCAATTTTCGACATATTTTGCATCACTATGTTCCCCTAGGCCAAACGCTTACAGCGCATCGTCATTGGTTTCGCCCGTCCGCACGCGGACCGCAGCCGCCACGTCGAGCACGAAGATCTTGCCGTCACCGATCTTTCCGGTGCGCGCCGTTTTGGTGATTGTCTCAACCACTTGATCGGCCAGTCCATCGGCGACGACGATCTCTATGCGCATCTTGGGTACAAAGTTCACCTCGTACTCTGCGCCGCGATAAATTTCTGTGTGACCCGATTGCAGGCCAAAGCCTTTGATTTCTGTCACCATCATGCCGCGCACACCAATCGTGGTCAGCGCCTCGCG
>CANIKY010000190.1 GCA_947468085.1 Paracoccaceae bacterium
ACTAAAGGTCGTCACCTGATGACCGCCGACGTCCACGCGCATTTGCTTCATGTCACGATACCCTCGTTGCCCGCTGTGTTTGCCAATTGACGCTGTGTTGATCCAACGTCATGATCCAACTGTGCCTGCTCCTAGGCTTCGGAACAAGCTTCACTTCATGCTCTGAAGTTGTTGTAAAAAGGCTGGATCGACCACTCGTCACTGACCGTCAAGTTCAACGCTTGCACATTTTAGTTCGCTTAGGTTTCAAAACCATAGATCGACTGGACCTGCGGATATTTCTTTGCCCGATGCCTTGTACCCGGCCATTGGGGATGTGGGAGTGGTATTGTCACCATTGACGTGGATGCAGAGAACACGAGGTGTCGGCGTTTTTTTTGACGCGCTAAAAATTCATGGCTCAGAGTAGCCTACCACGCTTTGGCGAAAAGCGAAGAATGGGAACGGGATGCCCAGCAATAGTAAGGAGCGCAGTCTCCTCGTAGCCACTGTCTTGGGCCACGATGACGGCCCGCTTATTAAGATCATCGACCCCGCATACCGATTGGATGGCAAATCCCATCGCCTCACCCCATAGGATCGCCGCTTGGAACAGACTGGCAAGCACATCAGCCCCCACTTTCGGCACCACAAAGCCATCCACTTGGGCGATGCCCGATGTCACCCCAATCACACTGGCAATTCCAATGGTGAGGCCGTTTGAAGCCTGCGCCACGAACCATTGCCCCCCCTTTTTAGCGAGCCTTTCGTAGCGCGGATAAAGCCCCATGCACGATGTCTGGTCGGCCAGCCGAGTTGCGAGCAGCTCGACATTCGCATCAAGGATCGCATGATCTGTGGCTGTCAGGATCGGCGGAATGATTGTCAGGCGATGGCAGGGGGCACCAGCCACGATTTTGATATCTCGCCGATCAAACGGGGCTGAACCCAAACCCTCCGTCCCGTCAGCATTGCGCAGCATCACGCGCGTTCCGGGCAGATAACGGAAGCCAAATTTTGCATAGAGCCGCGCCGCCGTTTCATTGACCGTTCCAAGCACGAGTTGGGTGCAGCCAGACGCGGTTGCCGCGACAATCGCCCGCTCGACGAGCTGCGCTGCAAGCCCCTTGCCTCGAGACTGTGGGGCCGTGGCAATTTCTCCCAACCCGCCAAGGCGAGGATTAAGCCGGCTTACGGTCAGGTGGCAGGTGGCCGTGATCGTAGCCCCCTCGCGCGCGATCAAAATTATGTCGACATTTTGCCCAACCTCACCTCCCGCCAGGACGACCTGCAGATCGGCAAATGAAGTCTGGAAGATGTTAGACCAGAACTCTGTCAGGTCGATGCGCAGCGCCTCTGAGAGGGGAGCCGTGTGGCGTTCAATGGTGTTCATACTGATTTGTGGACCGCAGGCTTATCTGTGGACCCAATTGACGTCCGGGCGGGCGGTGGCATCGGGTGCGCGCGGCCAGGCGAAAGTGGATAGGTCAACCTCGCTCGTGCCGCCCATGATCCGGGCTGCGAGGTGGCGGCCAACCGCCGGGCCGCTGGCAAAGCCGTTACCACTCCAACCGCAATTGCACCAAAAGCCCTCGGTCTCGCCAACAGGTCCGACAATAGGGTGGGCGTCCGGGGTCATGTCGTAGACCGCGGAGAAGCCGCCAACCGAGGGGCTGGCCCGCATCGCCGGAAAACGCCGATCGACGAGGGTGCGCAAGCTGTCGTGCTGGGCGCGCGAGATCGTCTCGTCATAGCGGTCTGGATCCACCGGATCGGCCGACCAGCCGAAATGGGCTGCCCGCATGTGGCTGTCGCCGGCTGAGCGCATGTAGACCTGATTGACGCCGTCCGAGACCACGGGACCTTCGACGCGAAAAGCCTCGGGCCGCCGATAAAGTGCCGTAGGAACGCGGTGAATAACAATGGGCAGATCGACTCCGACCATGGCTGCGACATGGGTGCTCCACGCACCGGCACAGTTGACAACCAGATGGGTGGCCACACGCCCTTTGTCGGTGACCACAGCGTCTACCCGGCCGCCCGAAGTCTCGATGCCCGTCACGGTAACGTCCTCTGCGAACTCTACACCAAGGCGTCGGGCAGCGGCCGCCAGTGCGACTGTGGTGCGGATTGGGTCCGCGTAGCCGCCCTTAGTCAGCAGGACGCCGCTCTCCTCGCCGTGATAAGCGCAAATGGGCGAGATACGCGAAAGATCTTCATGCGCGATCAACTCGTAGGGAACGCCTAGATCGCGCATCAGCGTCAGATCGCCGCCCAAGCGGTCTAGCGTCAGGCTATCGGTAATGCGGAAAAATCCGCGTTGCACGAACCCAACCTCGCCGCCGATCTGATCGTCCCACTGCTCGAAAATCGACGTCGCCTCGAGCACCAGCTGGATATAAACTGCCTGCGAGAAGAACGGACGGACCATTGCGCCAGACTTCGCGGTCGGCCCGGCTGCGAGGTGTCTTTTTTCCAACACCAGGATTGAGCCCGCACCGGCCTTGGCCAAATGCATGGCCAACCCTGCCCCGTGCAGGCCGGCTCCGACGATCACAACGTCCGCAGCGCGCCTCATAGTTGAGAGACCTTCGATAAACTGGAATGAGCCATGGGTTCGACCTCAAAGAAATGTTATTATGTTAACATATTAAATGGTAACACTGAGGAATGTCCTTGAGCAAGAGCCCAGTTCTCTGTCTCGCTGTTCCCCGAGACCCGCACCTTACCCAAGCAGGCCACGCGGGGTGCTGCCCCGTAGGCCATTGCTGTCAAAATTGGCCAACTGGTGATCAGCAACAATCTCCACAAAACTTCACCAACGGACAACTTTCTTCGCGCTGCACTGGGCAATGGCTGTATTATCCTTCTGACGATCCCAATGATGGCAATACATAGCGGTACCGTTGAGGCCGAAGCGATGGCACTGCGCGCAAAATGCTCATCGTGGGCATCGACCATCCAGAGGCTGAGGCGCTGCGTCACGTCACAGACGTTTAAATTTCCAACTGAGGCCAACTGGTTTCGCCTGTTCAGCAAACATCTTCAGATCCTGAAGTTGTTGGAAATCTGTTGGCGAACTTAATCGCTGACCGACATCGCGATGAGATAGCGCACGACATACCCACCACCGCAAAATCTGTTCTAAATCTGTATCTGCACGCACAGTTTTGCATGATTTTGCCATACTGGAATCATATCCGCACCGTGGCACTCCGCGGCAAGCATAAACCGCAGCTATGGGGCTGTGTTTATTTACAAATTATATTGATTACAGTGAGTTAAGTGGTGCCCAGAGCCGGAATCGAACCAGCGACACGCGGATTTTCAATGCTTTTTGATACGAATTAACTTGGCGGGATCATTGACTGATCTGCGCCGAATATACTGGTGCGGCAAAGATGTGGTTCAAGCTGTTCTGCGAAAAGCGTG
>CANIKY010000191.1 GCA_947468085.1 Paracoccaceae bacterium
CGGCGCTGGATATCGCAAGCCTGCCCGGAAAACTGGCCGATTGCCAAGAACGCGATCCCGCCAAGTCAGAACTTTTTCTGGTCGAGGGAGACTCGGCCGGTGGGTCGGCCAAGCAGGGCCGCTCGCGTGCCAATCAGGCGGTGTTGCCGCTGAAGGGCAAGATCCTTAACGTGGAACGCGCGCGGTTTGACCGGATGCTGGGCAGTCAAGAAATTGGCACGCTGATCACAGCATTAGGTACCGGCATTGGCCGTGATGAGTTTGATATCAAGAAGTTGCGCTACCACAAAGTCGTCATCATGACGGACGCTGATGTCGACGGTGCGCATATACGCACCCTGCTTTTGACCTTTTTCTTCCGGCAAATGCCGCAGTTGATTGAAGGCGGGTATCTGTATATCGCCCAACCTCCGCTGTACAAAGTGGCGCGTGGCAAGTCTGAGGTTTATCTTAAAGACCAAATCGCGCTGGATGATTACTTGATCGAAATGGGTGTCGAAGGTGCCATTTTGCGCATGGCTGACGGTACTGAAATTGCGGGCAACGATCTGGTACGGGTGATTGAAGGCGCGCGTGCCTTCCGCCGTGTTCTTGATGCCTTTCCCACCCATTATCCGCGCGCCATTTTGGAACAGGCGGCGCTGGCGGGGGCCTTTGACCCGGGTGCATCTGAGGGAGATTTGCAGGCTGTGGCCGATCAGGTAGCGCGCCGCTTGAACCTTGTAGCACCAGAGTTCGAACGTTCTTGGGTGGGGCGCATTACGCAAGACCATGGTATCCGCCTTTCGCGCATTTTGCGCGGTGTGGAAGAGTTGCGCACGCTGGATGGGGCTGTTTTACGATCGGGCGAGGCGCGGCGTTTGGCCGTCATCGCAAAGCGTGACCGCGATGTCTATCGTGCCGCGGGCCGATTGGTGCGCAAAGACCGCGATCAGCCCGTGCTTGGCCCAGTGGATCTGTTGAAATCGGTGCTGGCAGAGGGCGAAAAGGGCCTGTCCTTGCAACGCTACAAAGGCTTGGGCGAAATGAACCCGGGCCAGTTGTGGGAAACCACGCTTGACCCCGAAGCGCGTACTTTGTTGCAGGTGAAAGTCAACGATCTGGCCGAAGCGGATGATATCTTCACCAAACTGATGGGCGATGTCGTCGAACCGCGGCGCGAGTTCATTCAAGCAAACGCGCTGAATGTAGAACATCTGGATATCTGAGCGGGCGTAAATTTGGCGGCCTTAGGGGGGTTCGGCCCCCTTTTTGGTCTGGTGACCCCGGATGGATTCGAACCATCGACCTGCCGCTTAGGAGGCGGCCGCTCTATCCCCTGAGCTACGAGGCCAAAGACCTGATCGGCTTGTCGCCGAAAAACCCTTTTTATGCAACGGTTTTGGCGACTTCGATTTGGGAAAAGAAAAGGGGGAGTGAATTTGGCCCACCACTCCCCCTTTGTGTCCAATGCGTCTGGGTTGAGAGCTTGCAGGCCGCACAGGATATTACCGAAGCCTTTATCAGGCTCCGTTAGCGGTAACATAGCGCAAAATCGCGGCTTGGACAAGCAAAAGATTTAACGATAAAGTTAAAGAAACGAAGGAACATGGTTTGACAAAACCCACATCCACCGAACCACGGCGTGCGTTGACGTTGCGCGATGTCTCCGAAGCCTCGGGCGTTAGTGAAATGACGGTCAGCCGTGTGTTGCGCAATCGAGGCGACGTGTCGGCCGCCACCCGTGAGCGCGTGCTGCAGGCCAGCCGTGCCTTGGGCTATGTGCCCAACAAGATCGCCGGGGCCTTGGCCAGCCAGAGGGTGAACTTGGTCGGGGTAATCATCCCGTCTATGTCAAACATGGTTTTCCCCGAGGTGATGACGGGCATCTCTTCGGTTCTGGATAGCACTGGGTTGCAGCCTGTGGTGGGGGTGACCAACTATCTGCCCGATCGTGAAGAGGCTGTGCTTTATGAAATGCTAAGCTGGCGGCCATCGGGCGTGATCATTGCGGGGCTGGAACACACGGCCGCTGCACGCGCCATGATGGGGCAGGCAGGGATCCCTATTGTCGAGATCATGGATATAGACGGGCAGGTGATCGACAGCGCCGTTGGCATTTCGCACCGCCGTGCGGGGCGGCAGATGGCTGAGGCGATCATAGCCTCGGGCTACCGGCGTATTGCCTTCATGGGCACGCAAATGCCTAATGATTTCCGCGCCAAGAAACGTCTGGACGGCTTTGAAGAGGCACTGCGCCGCAATGGCATGGCGTTGGTGGATCGTGAGTTTTACGATGGCGGATCGGCCTTGTTAAAAGGGCGCGAGATGACAGCCGCCGTGTTGCGACGCAGTCCGGATATTGATTTTCTTTACTACTCCAATGACATGATCGGTGCAGGTGGGCTTTTATACTGCCTAGATCAAGGCATCGACGTGCCGGGAAAAGTGGGCTTGGCAGGTTTTAACGGGGTTGAATTGTTAGATGGCCTGCCACGCCGCTTGGCCACGATGGATGCTTGCCGATTGGAAATTGGCCAACGCGCCGCACAGATCATTGCTTCTCGCAATCAAACCACCGATTTGGGTGCGCAGGTGATTGAACTTTTTCCGATCCTACAACCCGGTGATACGATACGTCAGTTTTGATTAAACCACCTGCCCCAATAATTTGCCGCCGTGATGGCCAATGATCCGTGCAGCAATCACCGTGCCTTCGGCGTGATCGGTGGCAAAGGTCACTTCAGCAAACTGCCCAGTGCGCCCCATGCGCGGCGCCTCCATCAAGACTTGATGAACTTGTCCCATTTGGGCCGAAAGGTGGCGTTCTAGCGCCAGGTCACCCGCCGCGCGCAGTTGGGCGGCGCGTGCTTTGATTTCGGGGCCCTTCACTTGCGGCATGCGGGCGGCGGGCGTGCCCTTGCGCGGGCTAAAGGGAAAGACGTGCAGAAAGGTCAGATCGCAGTCTTTGACCAGTTTCAAAGTGTTTTCAAACATCTCATCAGTTTCGGTCGGAAATCCAGCGATCAAGTCAGCGCCAAAGACCATATCGGGCCGCAATGCCCGCGCTTCGCCACAAAAGCGGATGGAATCTTCACGCAAATGTCGCCGTTTCATCCGTTTAAGGACAAGATTATCCCCGGCCTGCAAGCTGAGGTGTAAATGCGGCATAAGTCGGGCTTCCGTAGCGATGGCTTCCATCAAGGCGGGATCGGCCTCGATCGAGTCTATCGAGGAAATCCGCAGTCGGGCGATGTCGGTCAACCGCAACACCTTTAGCACCAAGTCGCCCAGATGCGGCGCACCCGGCATGTCTGC
>CANIKY010000192.1 GCA_947468085.1 Paracoccaceae bacterium
GCCGAAATCCAACCGAGCGCGACAGGCCCTTAGGGGGCTGTGTGCTGGCTAAAGGACGTTTTGGCGCTTGCGGCCAAACCCTCCCACGCGGGCTGAACACTGAACCGCCAGCGTACAAAGGCCGCTACATCGGCAAGGTCGGCTGCCGAAAGAGGGACTGCCTGCATCCGATGTGCGCTTGACCCAAGCGGCGGTTCGATCCCGCCCAAAACCACGTTGAAAAGATTGGCCGACGTTGCCGCATTTACGGCAAAGGTCTGCCCTAGCGAGACCGGCTGAGTATCGGCTATCCGTTCCTTATGACACTTGAAGCAGTTGACTTTAAAGACATCGGCCCCAGCCAGAACTTGTGGTGGCGCCTGCAAACCGGTCAGCGCAAAGTCGAAACCGTCTGGTAGATCGCGGGCCCTGACGGCGGCGACCTGGGAAGATAGTGTTGCCTCGTCGGCGGTTGGCGTGATGGATGCAAGCCAGGTCGCAATGGCGAAAACATCATCTTCGTTCGCTTCGTACAAGTGATCAACCACAGAAGTCATGGGCCCCGCAGCAATGCTGTGGTGATTGCTGAGACCGTCAAAAAGGTAATCAACATAGTCGTCCTCGGTCCAAATGATCGGGGAGATCGATGCGCCCCCCAGTGGCGGAGCAAGCCAGCCCTCGGCCTCGCCGCCTTGCAGATAAGCGACCTGTTTGGCGGCACCAAAAACGTTGCGTGGGCTATGGCAAGCAGAGCAATGTCCCAGCGTTTCGGCCAGATACCTTCCTCGGTTCTGGTCTTCTGACAGAGCTAAATCTGGCTGGAATGGGCGGGGATTGTGGAACAGAAGTTTCCATCCGGCAAGAAGCGGGCGGAAGTTAAGGGGGAAGATCAGTTCGTTTGCTTGGGCCTGTGCGCTGACCGGATCTTGGGACATCAAATAGGCGTAAAGTGCTTGCATGTCGGCGTCGGTGATGGCGGCAAAATGGTCATAGGGAAAGGCAGGATAAAGGTGCTTGCCTTGCCGATCTATCCCGTCGCGCATCGCCCGGTCAAAGGCCGCAAGCGACCAGGTTCCGATGCCGGTGTCCCGGTCAGGGGTGATGTTGGTCGAATAGATCGTACCAAAGGGTGTCTGCAGCGCCAGCCCCCCAGATGTATCATGGTTGCCTTTTGCTGTATGGCAGGCGGCACAATCGCCGATCATGGCAAGGTTTGCGCCTTGGGTGACCAGGTCCTCTGTCAGCGCCACCGTATCGATCTGGTCGATGGGGGCAATTTCGCCGGGAAAGACATTCGCCACATAGCCGCCGGTGACGATCAGTCCTGCAACACACGCCCCCGTTGTGATCTTCCACGCGTTCATGGCCGTACCCCTATCTTATTGAACTGTCGTCTATTGTCGTCTGATCTCATGATTTACCGCCTGACCCCCGGCGTCTCGACCAACAGCCCGGTGCCGCGCACGGCAAGGAATATCTCAAGTGCCAAAAACGCATCCGACCCATAGGCGTAGGGTTCTGACCGGATGGATTCCATGCACCAGGTGAACATCCTTTGCCGTGATCCAACCTCTCCCCAAGCCAGCCGATAAATCGGGAAGTCGTTGATCTGACCCTGACTGATCGTATCGCCGCGCAGCTTTTCGCCCCAGTGATCCTGATGGCAATTGGCACACGACAGATTGAGTTGGCCGCGGCGCGTCTGAAAGATTTGTTCGCCCTTGTCGATCCATGGCTGGGTGTCTGGTGTGACCGCAACGGCCATCGGCATCCCGCGGGATTGGAATCCGATCAAAGCTGACAGGGCAAGAAGGTCTGGCGCACCTTCCGTCAGCGGCACTCCGCCCGATTTGGTCTGGATTTCGGTGTTGATCTTCATCTCAAGGTTGACCAAGCGCCCGCTGGCCGCATCGATTTGTGGATAGCGGGCGGCAACGCCGCGCATGTCAGCCACAATGTCTTGATGGCATGACCGGCAGGTGGCACCGCCAGTCAACCAAGGTTGGTCCCAAAGGCCAGTTCCGGCCTCGACCAGAAACATCGCGGGGTTCAGGAAGTCATCATCCTGAAGCTCGCGCGTTGCGGGTTCCATGAAAGCATACCCAGAAACTGGCCGGAAATCCTGTGTATCGGCAGCAGCGCCGAAAGCGGCGCAGATCAGGGCGGGCCAAAGAAAATTTGCTTTCATGTCATGTCAGTCTTTTAGCGTCATCAAAAACGCAACGACGTCCTCGACATCCTGCGCTTGGTAGATCGTTTGGCCAAGCCACCTGCGACCCACCTGCAAAAGGCCCTTGGTGGAATAATAGGGCGGCATAATCGTGTCGGATTGAAAAACGCGGGCATCAATGATGCGTTGGCGCAACTCCTCTGCGCTGTAGCGGCCCGCAACGCCTGCCAATGAGGGGCCAAGTTGGCCCTGACCGGGATCTGGCAGAGATGGGATCTGGTGACAGATCAGGCAGCTTGGCTTGGTTGCGTCACGGAGGATCGCTAAGCCCCGGTCGGGGCTACCTGCGATTTGCGTCAAGGGTCCAAGCACGACTTCGCCTTCGGCGCTGGTCAAAACACAGGCTGCGGCCGCAAGAATCATGAAAAACTGCCACTTGGCGACCGTCACCGCTTTAGCCGAAAAGATGCGTTGTCAGATTGTCATACCAGCTGCGGGCGTGATCAGCTTCGGTGGCGCGCACCTCTGGCGGGGCGTCGGCCACACTCGTGCCGCCTGCCCCCTCGACTGATTTGAGCCGGCCCTCCTCAGTCACACGGTAAACGCCTGCGATCGAAATTCCATAAGTTGGCGATACGAAACTGTAGCATGTGTTCAGCAGCGTACCGCGGTTGGGGATCTGGTCGCGCAGAAGGGCAGCAAGGACATGGGCACAGACAGCACCCTGCACAGCTGCGGAAAAACCACTTTTTGGCATGTCGCCAACAATCGCAGCATCGCCCAATACATGCACGCCGGGCACAAAAGACGATTCAAACGTCGCCTGATCAATCCCGCACCATTCCGCGTCACCACCAAGACCTGCCTCAAGCAGAAACTGTGGTGCTTTTTGCGGCGGGATAAAGTTGATCACGTCGCCACGAAAGGATTCAAAAGCAGTAACGATGGTCATCTGCGCGCCATCCACATTCAGAATGCCGCCGTTGCTGGCAAAGGGCACGAAACTTATCATGCCGGGATAAAGCGCGTCCCAAGCCTTTGTGAACAA
>CANIKY010000193.1 GCA_947468085.1 Paracoccaceae bacterium
CTGGCTTCGATCGGCGCGTCGATCGGGTCCATCTGGCGCGGGTCGCGCGGCGGGCGCCCGATCACGTCGCGCAGCTCGTCCAACTCGATAAAGTTGTCAGCTTGGCGGCGCAATTCGTCGGCAATCATGGGCGGCTGGCTGCGGATTGTCGAAACGACCGACACCCGCACGCCCTGACGCTGCAGGCTTTCAATCAAGGGACGGAAGTCGCCGTCGCCCGAAAAGATCACGATATGGTCCACACGCGGCGCCAGTTCCATCGCATCGACGGCAAGTTCGATGTCCATGTTGCCCTTGACCTTCCGGCGCCCTTGGCTGTCGGTATATTCTTTGGCGGGCTTGGTCACCATGGTGAAGCCATTGTAGTTTAGCCAATCCACCAGCGGGCGGATGGGAGAGTATTCGTCATTCTCTAGCAGTGCAGTGTAGTAAAACGCGCGAAGCAAACGCCCCCTGCGCATGAATTCCTGACGCAAAAGCTTGTAATCTATGTCAAATCCCAGCGCTTTTGCGGCTGCATAAAGGTTGGAACCGTCGATGAAAAGCGCGAGGCGTTCATCTTTGTAAAACATCGTGTATTCCTTTAATTTCACAAGCCGCCATAAACTGGGGCGCGACAAATACAACCGTGGCAGTATACCACAGGTTGCTGCTAACAGGGCAACCCTGTGACAACAAGAAGACCTATCCTTAAGTGTGAACAATGTGATAAATGAACAAACTTTCGCTTTGATAGCTTTAGGCAGTAATTTACCCAGCGATGACTCTACGCCTGCGTTTATCTTGCGGCAAGCCCTTCATACGTTGGCAGGTTTGGGTTTGCCGGCCCGTCAAACCAGTCGCTTTTTTCAGACCCCCTGTTTTCCCCCAGGGGCCGGACCTGACTATATCAACGCTGCGGCGTGCCTTCAGACCGACCTTTGCGCAGACGAGATCCTTTTTCGCCTGCACGCGGTTGAGACAGACTTTGGCCGGGTTCGAACCACGCGTTGGGCTGGGCGCACACTTGATCTTGACCTCTTGGCGTTGGGCGACACCGTAGCACCTAACCCCGCCGTTTGGCGGCATTGGGCTGACCTTGCCCCCGGCCAGCAGGGCAAAATCGCCCCTGATCGACTGATTCTGCCTCATCCCCGCCTGCAAGACCGTGCCTTCGTTCTGGTGCCATTAGCCGAGATCGCCCCCGATTGGCGTCATCCTCTGCGCGGTCAAACTGTGGTCGAAATGCTGCAAGCCCTGCCGCAAAGCGAAATAGACGCTGTTCGCCCGCTTTGATTGGGGCTTGGCCCCCATTTGCCGCTTGTCAAGATAATTTCACAAGACTATCTAAGCCCTTCCCGAGCCCCCACCTAATGGAGCATCCATGGCCCGCGTGACGGTTGAAGACTGCGTTGACAAGGTTCCGAACCGGTTTGAACTGGTAATGCTGGCCGCCCACCGGGCGCGCGAGATCCAGGCCGGCTCTGCCGTGACGGTAGACCGCGACAACGATAAGAACCCGGTCGTCGCCCTGCGCGAGATTGCGGATGAAACCCAGATCGCCTCTGTTCTGCGCGAACGGATGATCGAAAGCTATCAAACCCAGATCGAGGTTGACGAGCCCGAAGAAGATCAAATGGCGCTTTTGATGTCGGGCGAGATGGACCGCCCGATGCAAGACGATATGTCTGAAGAAAAGCTGTTGCGCGCCCTGATGGAAGCGCAAGGCGACAACTGACCTTTCAGGGTCGGAAATGGCAGGACGAGGATGATCGATGTCGAAGACCTGATCGCCCTCGTCCGCAACTACAATCCCCGCACCAACGCTGACTTGATCCGGCAGGCTTACGCCTACGGGCTGAAAATGCATGACGGCCAGATGCGCAAATCAGGTGAGCCCTATTTCACCCATCCGGTCGCTGTTGCAGCCATCTTGACTGAACAGATGCTGGATGATGCGACCATCGTCACGGCCCTGTTGCACGACACGATCGAAGACACCAAATCCACCTATACCGAGGTGGAGCGTTTGTTTGGCCAAGAAGTCGCCGAACTGGTCGACGGTGTCACCAAGCTGACCAACCTGCAGCTCTCCTCGGGTGCGGCCGAACAGGCGGAAAACTTTCGTAAACTGTTCATGGCCATGTCCAAAGACCTGCGGGTGATCTTGGTCAAGCTGGCCGACCGTTTGCACAATATGCGCACGATCAAAAGCATGTCGCCCGAAAAGCAGGCCCGCAAAAGCCGCGAGACGATGGATATCTTTGCCCCCTTGGCTGGCCGCATGGGCATGCAATGGATGCGTGAAGAGCTGGAAGATCTGGGCTTTCGCGTTCTGAACCCCGAAGCGCGCAATTCGATCATCCGCCGGTTTTTGACGCTGCAAAAAGAATCCGGCGATGTGGTGCACCAGATCACCGCCGATATCCGCACCGAGTTGGAACGCGGCAAGATCGAGGCCGATGTTTACGGCCGCGCCAAAAAGCCCTTTTCCATCTGGCGCAAAATGCAGGAGAAAGATCTGGCCTTTTCGCGCCTGTCAGACATCTACGGATTTCGCATCATTTGCCAGAATATGGGCGATTGCTACCGCATCCTTGGGCTGATCCACCAGCGCTGGCGCGCTGTGCCGGGGCGGTTCAAGGATTACATCAGCCAGCCCAAAACCAACGGGTACCGGTCGATCCACACCTCTGTCTCAGGCCGCGATGGCAAGCGGGTTGAGGTGCAGATCCGCACCCGCGAAATGCACGAAGTGGCCGAGGCAGGGGTTGCAGCCCACTGGGCCTACCGCGAAGGTGTGCGGGCCAAGAACCCCTTTGCCGTCGATCCGGGCAAGTGGATCGCCCAATTGACCGAACGTCTGAACGAAGGCGACCACGACGAGTTCATGGAAAACGTCAAGCTTGAGATGTATTCCGACCAAGTCTTTTGCTTTTCCCCCAAAGGCGATGTGGTGCAACTGCCGCGCGGGGCCACGCCCTTGGATTACGCCTATGCCATCCACACCCGCATCGGCAATTCGTGTGTCTCCGCCAAGATCGACGGCATCCGCGTGCCGCTGTGGACACGGCTGAAAAACGGCCAATCGGTCGAGATCATCACCGCCGAGGGCCAACGCCCCCAGTCTTCTTGGATCGACA
>CANIKY010000194.1 GCA_947468085.1 Paracoccaceae bacterium
CGATGGATGCGGCCGAGTTGCGCGCGGCGCTGCGCGATTATGATGCGGTGCTGCCCACCTTGGGCGATCTGTTCAAAGCGGATGTCTTTTCCGATGTGCCCAAGCCCCGCGCGCAGATTCTCGCCAACTTCGGCGTGGGCTATAACCACATTGACGTGGCCGCCGCCCGTGCCGCTGGCCTGTCTGTCTCCAACACGCCGGGCGCTGTCACCGATGCCACAGCCGATATCGCCTTGATGCTGATGCTGATGACAGCCCGCAGGGCGGGAGAGGGTGAGCGTTTGCTGCGGGCAGGCAAGTGGACGGGCTGGCACCCGACTCAGATGCTGGGGATGCATATCTCGGGCCGCACGGTGGGCATTATCGGCATGGGTCGGATTGGCAAGGCCATAGCCCAGCGCTGCCATTACGGTTTTGGCATGAACGTGGTCTATCACAACCGCTCGGCCACCGAAGCGGGCCTGCCTGCCACCCAACTGCCGCTGGACCAAGTGCTGCAAGCCGACATCGTTGTGCTGGCTGTACCGGGGGGCGCTGCCACGCACCACCTAATCACTGCCGCGCAACTGGCGCAAATGCGGCCCGAGGCGCTGCTGATCAACATCGCGCGCGGCGATGTGGTCGACGAGGCTGCACTGGTTGCGGCCCTGCAAAGTGGTCAGATTGCGGGGGCGGGGCTGGATGTCTACGAATTTGAACCCCGCGTGTCGCCTGCGCTGATGGCGATGGAGAATGTCACCCTGCTGCCCCATCTGGGCACCGCAGCACTAGAGGTTCGTCAAGACATGGGCCGGATGGCTGTGGATAATTTGTTCGCCCATCTTGATGGGCAACCTCTGCCCAATCCGGTCTGATCGCGCCCTTCAGGCAGGTAGCGCCGTAAAGCGGGCGTAAAACCTCTCTGATGTTTTGGCAAGATCGGCCAAAAGGCGTGGGGTTTCAAAGCGTGGGCCAAGGCTGGACAGGCCTTGGCACATCTGAACCGCAGCCCCCGCGCCGATCCTGTCAAGCCACGAGAACGGCCCCCCCGACCACGGCGCAAAGCCCCAGCCCAGAATGGCCCCCACATCGCCTTCGCGGATATCGGCCAAGACGCCCTCGTCCAGCGCGCGCACGGCCTCCAGCGCTTGGATCATCAGCAAGCGGTGTTGCACATGGTCCAGATCGGGCTGGTCTTTCGCCACGGGCCACAGCCCCCCCAACCCCTCCCACAGCCCCGTCCGCTTGCCCGCGCTGTCATAGCTGTAAAACCCAGCCTTGGCTTTGCGCCCCAAGCGGCCCTGTTCGGCCAAGGCAAAGATCACGCCATCAACAGCGCTGTCAGGATAAGCCGCCCCCATCGCAACCTTGGTGGCCTGAGCAATCCTGACCGCCAGATCAATCGAGGTTTCATCAACCAATTGCAGCGGCCCCACCGGCATGCCCACCATCCGCGCGGCGGCTTCGATCAGGGCGGGTTCCACCCCTTCGGCGACCATGCGGATACCTTCGTTGATATAGGCAATGATGCAGCGGTTGGCATAAAAGAAGCGCGCATCCTTCACCACGATCGGCGTTTTGCGCAAAGCGCGCACGAAATCCAGCGCCTTGGCCACGGCGCGGTCGCCGGTCTTTTCGCCGCGAATAACCTCGACCAGCGCCATTTTGTCGACGGGAGAGAAGAAATGCACCCCGATCACCTGATCTGGCCGACTGCTGGCACCAGCCAAGCCTGTGATCGGCAGGGTAGAGGTATTGGTGGCCATGATACAGGTTTCGGCCACCACAGCTTGCACACGGGCGATGACCTCGGCCTTGATCTTGGGGTCTTCGAAAACGGCCTCGATCACCAGATCGCAGGGGGCAAGGGCCGCGTAATCGGCGGTGGCGGTGATGCGATCTAAGACGGCGGCCTTGGTTAGCTCTGTGCCTTTGCCACGCTGGATGTCTTTGTCCAACAGGCTGGCCGAATGGCCTTTGCCACGCTCTGCCGCCTCAACCGTTGCATCCACCAGCACCACAGGTATCCCCGCCATCGCCGCAACATGGGCAATGCCCGCCCCCATCATGCCCGCGCCCACCACGCCCAAACACCGCACGCTTTCATCTGGCAAGGCAGGGCGGCGCGCGCCCTTATCCAGCGCCTCTTTGTTCAAAAACAGGCTGCGGATCATGGCCCCAGCGGTCGGGTCAAGCAGAACCGAGGTAAAGGCCCGCGCTTCTACCTTCAGTGCGGTGTCAAACCCCACCAAAGCGCCCTCGTAAGCCGCCTGCAGCACGGCTTGGGCGGCAGGATAGACGCCCATCGTCTTACCCTGCGTCATGGCACTAGCGGCAAGATAGGTCATATAGCCTGCCTGATCATAGGGCGCACCGCCGGGCATTTTGTAGCCCTTTTGATCCCACGGCTTCACCAGATCGGCGTCTTTCGCCGCCAAAACCCACGCCTTAGCCCGCGCCAAAAGCGCCTCGGCGGGCACCACTTCGTCAACCAGACCCGCCGCCGCGGCCTGCTGGGGGTCTAGCTGTTTGCCCTCCAACAGATAGGGCGCTGCGGCCTGAAGGCCCAGTTTGCGCACCAAACGTGTGGTGCCGCCTGCCCCCGGAAAGAGGCCCACGAGGATCTCTGGCAGGCCGATTTTGGCCTTGGGGTTGTCCGCCACAAAGATGCGGTGGCAGGCCAGCGGCAGTTCGTACCCGATGCCCAACCCCGTGCCCGGCAAAGCCGCCACGATGGGCTTGCCCCCCGTCAGGGTCTTGGACTCCATGCCGCCGCGTTCTATCTTGCGCAGCAGATGGTGCAACCGCATCACCCACGCAAAGATCGCCTCGGCCCCGCCCGACTGCATCTGCGAGATGACCTGCAAGTCCATCCCCCCTGCGAAGTCTTTCTTGGATGAGGTAATCACCACCCCCCTCACCACCCCATCGCCCAAAGCGCGGTCGATCAAGGCCTCTAGCGTGTCAATCCCCGCCAAGGACAAGACATTCATCGACCGCCCCGCCACATCCCAAGTGATGGTCGCAACACCGTCGCCGTCGAGGGCATACAGAAAATCAGGCATGGGTTTGGTTCCTGTGAAAAACGTATGGATCAAGGTGGCAACAGATTAAGGCGGACA
>CANIKY010000195.1 GCA_947468085.1 Paracoccaceae bacterium
ACGCCCCCCGCCTTGTACAGGGACTGGTACAGTTCCGGGATTTGCTCTGGCAACAACAAGGAAATTTGTTCGACCTACAGCGCAACCGTCCTTCGAAACCAGAAAGCATGATGCCGACAGTAAAAAAGACCGAAAAATCCATTCGCGTTGATAAGGAACCACCCATGGTCGCACTTTAATCTGCTTGCATCATGGCGTTTCCAGACATTTGAAGTCTAGGTGCCGTTTATGAAACAAATACTTGCGTAGAATGCCGCCTTAACGGCGCGCTATGAGGCGGGCCAAACGTTGCCGTCGATGCAGAGTGGTAGGCATCTACCGTTTCCTGATCGAACCCAATAATCGTGGCTTCACAGTTTGTAAGCAAATGATCGAGCGTTTCGCAAGCGATGGTAGCAGCCAAGTGGAGCGGGAAGCGGTAGATGCCTGTGCCCAAGGAGGGCAGGGTTAAAGATCGGATTTGTTTGGCTGCCAAAACCTTGCAGATTAAAATGTAAGTCCGCTTAAGGGTCGCCGCCTCGTGTCGTTCGCCATCAAAATAACTTGGTGCAACCGCGTGAAAGACAGATTCCGCCGGCAAATCAAAAGCCAGAGTTAAGACCGCTTCTGCAGCGACTACTCTCCCCCATTGCACTGCAAGGCAACTCCAACTGAGGCCCAGCACCGCGGTGTACCGCTCCGCAAACACCACCACCGGCAAGCAAGGTCGGATTTGCCGAGTTCAACATTCCCTGCGTTTCAATCTTCGTAATATCACTCAGTCTCATCTTGAGCATTTCTTTGTAAGCTTCGATGTTCAGCCCCCAACTTACTTCGACCCAAACAGGCCAATTTTCGATCTAAAACAAGCACCTTTTTGGTGGGCGCGGAGGCTAGGGACAGTTACGTTAAATTCTAATCATCGCATCCGTTGCCAGTATATGTAATCTGCATCAGAAGCCGTGATGTCGATGAGTCGAAGACCGAGAACTACCGAAAACATGTAGTGGAACATTAAACAGATGTGCTCCAAGGGTCTATTCTGCATAAGCGAAAGACTTGCACCAAGGAGCGGGTTTGATTGCCGCGCCTCGGCATGTGCCTGCGTGGGATGACCTAACTGGGGCCGAGCAAATGGCAATGTTGGGTGCGGTTGGGGCAGCCCTTGGTCGTGGTACCGCCCAGTTCGTGGCATCTTCGGTCCACAACCATTTTCATTTGCGCGAAACGTCAGCAACGCGGTTGACCACGGGTGGCGCTGATCCGCTTTTGCCCCTGCTGGGCGAGAGGCTGGATCAGGCCAGATCGGTCGATCTGGCGATTGCCTTTGCCATGGATAGCGGCGTTGCCCTGCTTGAACCTTGGTTTCGCGAACTGCTTGCGCGGGGTGGACGCCTAAGGATGGTCGTCGGCGATTACCTCGACACCACCGACCCGACGGCCCTTGCGCGATTGCTGGATTTGGAAGGGGCGGAGATATTCATCTTCCAGACCGATGGCCTAAGCTTTCACCCCAAGGCATGGCTTTTCAACAATGCAGACGCCCAAGGCACCGCCATTGTTGGCAGTTCCAACCTTTCGCAGTCCGCCCTTACACAGGGTGTTGAGTGGAACCTGCATGCCGAAGATGCGGCTATCAGCGTTGGGGGTGCATTTGACGAGTTGCTTCAGCGCCCTGAGGTTAAACCGCTGACGGTTGAATGGATCGACGCTTATGCGCAGCGTCGTCGGGCTCTGTTGCACAAATCGGCTGACAGCCGGACTGCCCCTATCCCCGGACAGACCTATCCCACGACCTTTGTGACTGGGATGCCTAGCGCGGTGTAGCCGTTCAGCACGGCAACACGAACCTGGAACTCCGCGACCTGACGGTCGAAGTCCCGCGCCATTAGGCGCTGACCCAACAGTTTCACACAGTGCATTTTGGTCTCTGCGCGGCTTCGGCGGTGATATCCGCTCCATCGTCGCCAAAGCGCGCGGCCGAGATATTTCGATGCCCGCAGCGCCTCGTTGCGCGCGACCGCACCTGCGGTGACGGCCTTCCAGGGTTTTCCATTCTTGCGGGGCGGAATGACGGCGGCAGCGCCCCGTTCGGCGATGGCATCATGGCACTTGCGCGTGTCGTAGGCCCCGTCGGCAGTAACGCTGGCGATTTCCTGATCGACCGGGATCTGGCTGAGCAACTCTGGCAGCATGGGCAGGATACGGTGAAGCACCTACTCTCGATATCGCGGGATGAGGTCACAAAACACCGAGAGTGCTGCATGCTTAAACTTCATACTGCACCACCCGATGGGTGGACACCAATTGGATGGGCAAATCTTTGGGGCGAGACGAGGGCCTGATCTATGCCCCCACCAACAACTGTGCATTCCCGCCAGAGGCGGTGGTGTCGATGCAGATGTGGCGTTCAAACTGGGCATGCGCGGCGTCAGGCAGATCGCAGATCAGGGGCAGGATCGGGCCTTTGCGCTGGGACAGGTGCTGCGCCAAAATACGGGCTTGGGCATTGTCTCCCCACCACAGAACCGCAGAAAAGCCTTGAAGGTTGGTCAGGGCGGCTGGGTCTAGCCCCGACGCCTCAATCCATTGGCCGCCAAGGGTGCGAATGCTGCGTGCTTGGGCTTTGGCCGTGGCGGCACTTGGGCCAAGGCAAAGGATGGGGGGTTTGGCGTAGCTGATGAGGCGGTTGGACTCGCCTGTGGGGCCGGGAAGAGATTGGACACTTCGAACTTGGGGGGGCAGGGCATCGCGCAGGGCCTGCTGCACCAAAGCCTCCTCGGACGTGCGATCCTCTGCCGCGCCCGCTGCCGTCGGCGCGGGCATCCGCGTGAAGCGCGCCAGATAGTGCGGGCCGCCAGCTTTGGGGCCAGTGCCCGAAAGCCCCTCTCCGCCAAAGGGTTGCGAACCTACAACCGCGCCGATCTGGTTACGGTTGACGTAGATGTTGCCGGCATGAATCTGTGCCACCAAGCTTTGAACGCGGTCGTCGATGCGCGAATGTAGGCCAAAGGTCAGGCCGTAGCCCGTGGCGTTGATGTCTTGGACCACCTTGTCCAAAGCGCTGGCGGGAAAGGTGGCCACATGCAGCACGGGGCCAAAGATTTCGTGCGG
>CANIKY010000196.1 GCA_947468085.1 Paracoccaceae bacterium
TGGACCATGGCCTCGAAATCCTCGAACCGCAATGTGGCGTCGCCCAAAGCATGGGCCAGATCCAGAATGGGGTTGTCTTGTGCCTGCCTGTGGATGCGGCTGAGCACCATCTTCCTGCTGTCGCCCAGCTTGTCAAAAACCATCGCCCCTGATTGGCCCACCGGCGCCAACTGTGCCGGGTCGCCAAACAGCACCAAGGTCGGGAAAATCTCGCGCAGGTCTTCCAACTGGCGTTCATCCAGCATCGAGCTTTCATCGACAAAGCCCACATCCAACGGCTCTTCCCGCCGCTTCCATCCCTTGATGAAATCGCTGCCCCGCAAGCCCGCAGCCGCCAAAGCGCCCGGGATCGACGGCACCTGTTGGTAAAACGCAAAGGCCCTGTCCAGCGCCAGTTCCGTCAACCCTTCGACCGCTGGGCGCGGCAATTGACCCGCCAGCCATTCGGCGATCTTTTCATACTGCGGGTCATAAAGCGGTGTATAAAGAATGCGGTGGATCGTCGTCGCGGGCACCCCGCGCAACCGCAGCACAGAGGCTGCTTTGTTGGTAGGGGCCAGCACAGCCAACGTGCGCCGGTCCTTGCGCCTGCGCCCTTCGTAATCGCCCGAGACAATTTCCACCCCCGCCGCCTTCAGCGCGCGGTAAAGGCTGGCCAACAGCATGGTCTTGCCCGACCCCGCCTTGCCCAAAACCGCCAGAACCGAGCCTTTGCCTTCAGCCATAGGCGAAAGGCCGCCATTGGCCAGATCAACCCCCATCGCCAAAAGGTCAGAGGCAACGCGGTCATAAGCCTCGGCCTGATCGTCAGAGAAGGTGATTGCACGAACACTTGCCATGCCCCCACCTTAGGTCAGCCGCACGCCAAGGGCCAGTGGCTGGCCCCATCAAACCGAGGGCGCAGTGTCCCGATTGGCGGGCGCCGCGGCATCTGTGCGCACCGCAACCTCGGCCGTGGCGACCGTTAACGCCTCTTCTGACTTTGCGGCCAGTTCGGGCATGTCATTGGCCTCGGCAAAGGCTTTAAGATCCTTGAGAACGTCGAAAATCCAATCGTAGCCCATAGACGCCTCACCATAGGACATTCGCAAAGAATGCCTTATCAATGTAAGCAAAGGAGCACCGGGTTTTAACCCACCGATCACGCAACAAACTGTAGGCGTATTGGAAACGCTTAGCGGGTCTGGCTGGCCTCGAGCGTGTCTTCAAAGGTGCGCAGGCCGGGCCTTGGGGCTTGCACCAACACCGCCATATTGCCCGGTTTGTGGACGTTTTGCAGCATTTTCATGTGGGAGGCGGGGATTTCAGCCCAAGGAAACACTTCTGACAGACACGGGTCCAACCGGCGTTCGATCATCAACTGGTTGGCGGCACTCGCCTGTTTAAGGTTGGCAAAATGGCTGCCCTGCACGCGCTTTTGGTGCATCCATAGATAGCGGGCGTCCAGCGTCAGGTTGTAGCCGGTGGTGCCTGCACAGATCACCACCATGCCGCCGCGCTTGACCAAAAAGACCGAGACGGGAAAGGTTTGCTCGCCGGGGTGTTCAAAGACGAGATCGACGTTGTTGCCTTTGCCCGTGATCTCCCAAATGGCTTTGCCGAATTTGCGAACCTCGTTGAACCAGTCTTTGTAGGCGGGCGTGTTCACTGTGGGCATCTGGCCCCAGCAGTTGAAATCCTTGCGGTTGATGACGCCCTTGGCCCCCAGAGCCATGACAAAATCGCGCTTGTCTTCGTCGCTGATCACACCAATCGCATTGCCGCCTGCCGTGTTGATCAATTGGATCGCATAAGACCCAAGCCCGCCCGAGGCCCCCCAGACCAGCACATTCTGACCCGGCCGCAGTTCATGGGGTTTGTGGCCAAAAAGCATGCGGTAGGCGGTGGCGAGGGTCAGGGTATAGCACGCCGACTCCTCCCACGATTGGTGGGCGGGGCGGCGCATCAATTGCTGGGCTTGAACGCGGGTGAACTGGGCGAAAGAGCCGTCAGGCGTTTCATAGCCCCAGATGCGTTGGGTGGGCGAAAACATCGGGTCGCCGCCGTTGCATTCTTCGTCATCGCCGTCGTCTTGGTTGCAGTGGATCACCACCTCGTCGCCGACTTTCCAGCGTTTGACCTTATCGCCCACCTTCCAAACGATCCCCGAGGCATCTGACCCCGCGATGTGGAAAGGTTCACCGTGGCTGTCAAAGGGGCTGATGGGCGTGCCCAAAGCGGCCCATACCCCATTGTAATTGACCCCCGCCGCCATGACCAAAACCAGCACTTCATGCGCGTCTATTGCGGGCGTTTCCACCACTTCGACCAACATCGCCTTATCTGGTTCGCCGTGGCGTTCGCGGCGGATGGCCCAAGCGTACATCTGCGCGGGCACATGGCCCAAGGGCGGCATTTCGCCCACGGCGTAAAGGTCTTTCACCGGCGCGTCATAGGCCAGTTTGGGGGAATCGAGCGCCATTGGGGCCTCCTTATCGTGCTGCGCCGCAGAATCGCGGTGGATTTAAAGATTGGATATTAACACTCACGCAAGATTGCAAACGAAAATGATATTTTTTTGTAATTTTATGTCTGCTGCGTTGCGGCAATTTGGCGGTTAAATGCCCAACCTTTGCTGAACCGAGGCAGCGTAAAACTGCAAAAGCCCGCGTTGGGCGGCAACGGGCTGCAAATCGGCGCTGACGATTCGGCGGGTGATGAGCATGGCAAGGCCCTCGTCCAGCATGGCCTGCAACCCTAGCTTCAAGTCGGCCCCCCGCGCTTCAAGGGATGCCGCAAGGCGTGTCATGCCAGACAAAAGGGCCCCCCGATCTGCGGGCGCTTCCATCAAAGCCGCCGCTACCAAGCACACGGGCACGATGGGCACAACTTGTTCAATGGCCTGCATCATCCGCGCGCCCAAACCCTCTGCCGCGCCGTCTGGCACTTCGGCCAGATAGGCCCGCAGCGACAGTGGTGCGCCAAAAGCAGCAGCGGCCGTTCCAAAGCCGCGGTAGCGCCCCGTCACCA